>DASQAS010000243.1:0-22213 GCA_035635635.1 Myxococcales bacterium
GGGCGATGGAGTTCATCACCGCGGAAGTCGAGGTGCAGGGCAACCCGGTCATCAGGCCGGGCGCGCTGGTGAACATCAAGAAGGTCGGGCCGTTTTCGGGACACTACCTGGTCACCGAGGCCAACCACTTCTACGACGCTGCCGGATACAACTGCGTCTTCTACGTCGCGCGCGACAAGTGGGGGAACTCGTCCACCATGCAGCAGCAGACCGCGGCCCGGCAGCAGGCGGCGCAGGCCGCGCAGGCGGCCCAGGCGCAAGCCGCGCAGCAGGCGCGGGCGCGGCAGCAGGCGCAGGCGGCAACGGCGCAGCAGGGCACGCAGCGCGACCTGCCCGCGGTGCTTTCTTTCCAGCTGCTGTCCGAGTTCGGCGTCCAGCCTCTCGGGGGCTATGAGTTCACGATCTCCGGACACGGCCTAAGCATCAGCGGACGGACTGATTCGACGGGGTGCTTCGAGCAGCAGCCGGTCCACGGCGGCGAGTACGAGCTCACGGTCGGCGACGCCTCGTTCACGTTGCCGGCGGTGGCCGACCTCGGCGCCCGCCATACCATCCACGTTCCGCACCACGCGTTGCCTGAGCATCGGGAAGAGCGGGAGCCAACGGAAGAGGAACGCGCCGAGCAAAACGTCGCCCCGCAAGAGGAGGCGGAGGCCGAGGCCGCAGAGCAGGGTTACCTGGAGTTCATCCTCTGTTCCGAGATGGGCGCCGGACCGCTGGCCCGCTACCGGGTTCGCATCGAAGGACACGGCCTCCAGGTCGAGGGACTGACCGACTCGAACGGCCGGTACCGCCACGGTCCGGTCGACGGGGGCGAGTACAATTTGCAAGTGGGGGATTGTTCCTTCTCCCTCCCGGCGATCGCGGACGAGAGCCCGCCGCACAAGGTGCACGTGCCGCACGGCGGTCTTCCCGAGCATCGCGACGAGTGGCGGGAACCCACCGAGGAAGAGAAGGCCGCTCAGACGGTGGTGGAGGAGCCCGGTGAGGGCGCAAGCGAGCCGGGGGCTCCCGAAGAGGAGGTCCAGGGCTTCTTCGACGTCGTGCTGCGCTCGGAGATGGGGCTCGGCGTGCTGGCGGGCCGCTCCTTCGAACTCGAGGGTCACGGCCTCCGTGTGCAAGGCCAGACCGATTCCAGCGGCCGCTACCGTCACGGCCCGGTCGAGGCCGGCGACTACGACCTGAAGATCGGGGAAGGCAGGTTCTGCATTGCGACCGTCGCCGCCGGCGACCCGTCGATCAGCGTGTGCATCCCGAACGCCACGCTGCCGGACGTGCGCCATGCCTGGGAGGGCCCGACCCAGGAGGAGCGCGACGAATCGAAGACGGAAGATCCGAGAGGTGACCCGTGACGACCCGCAAGTTCACGGCCCGGCTGTCCTGTCCGGGCGACCAGAACGATCGCGCGACCTATTCCGTCCATCTGGTGCCGGTTGGCACGCGGGTGCAGGACGAGTCGAGGTACAGCATCTTCGACCAGGTGCCCTTCCATCCGGCGGCGGAGGTCACCTCCGGCACCGCCGCGGACTGCCACCTGCAACTCTGGGAGCTCGATTACTACCGGGTCCAGAGCTACATGCAGGACGAGGAGACGGACTCGGCGGAGCACGAGAACCAGCGCGTCGTCTCCATCCCCGGCATCGTCGTGAAGACGGGCAGCAATAGCTTCAAGTTCCAGGCGACCGCCGATGCGGAGGGCGGGACCGTCGATCCCAAGAACGGCAAAGTGAACCTCTCGCTCGATCGGATTGGCCAGTCCGCGGCCGACCTGACGGTCGCCATGCCGGCGTACGAGTCTGTCTTCGAGCTGTATCCGATCCTGAAGACCCAGGCCGAAGACCAGGCGGTGCAGAGCTACCACGACGCCTCGTCGTACATCGTGAAGAACATCGAGGCGACGCTGCGGAGGCAGATCGAGGAGCGCGGAGGGATCGCCGTTGCCTTCGTCCTCGACCAAGACAACCCCGAGTTCCCCAGGCAGGCGGAAGAACTGATCGCCACCGTCCCCACGTTCAAGGTCGAGGACGGAGAGGTGAAGATGGGGTTTCACCTCTGGTCGTCGTACTCGGTGCTGGAGAGCAAGCTTCCGGAGCTCCGCGAGAAGGTGAAGGACCTGCTCGGCCTCGACGAGCCGCCCCTGATCTCCGTCTTGGAGATGTACGGCCACGGAATCCGGCAGAAGCTGAAAATCAACTCGGAGGGCTACAACGCGGAAGGCTCGCTGCGCGTCGACCGCGTGCCCGATTTCGTGGAGAAGGTGAAGCCCCACCTCTGCAGCGCGCCCGTGATCCCCCTGTTCGCCTGCAACACGGGCGCGGGAGCCTCTCCCAACACCGACGCCCAGACCCGCTACGGGCAGCCCTACCCCTGCGAGGAGCTCGGCGCCGACGGGCTCGCCTGGACGTTGTTCCGGGAGCTCGTGCGGCAGGGCATTCCCAATCCGACGATCTGGGCGCACATGAACGCGGCCCACACCACGCGCAACGCGCGCCTGCGCGCCTTCTCGATCTTCGGCACCGCCGACCTGAGCAGCCTGCTCTTCGAGATGCCGCCCCCGACCCAGGCGACGATCGACAGTTACCTGCGGGTCTGCCGGACGCTCTCGTCGGAGCAGTTCCGCGCCAACCCGGCGGAGGGCAGGACGCACGTGCACAACGCGAACCTCATCCGCCGGATTTCCCTGCAGCACGCGATGTACCTGCCCTGGAGATGGAGCGGGAGGGACGGCGGCGACTCCTCGACTCCGGGTTACAACGAGGCCGCGCGCGCCGAGGCAGGCGCCGTGTTCGAAGAGATCCGCTCGCTGGTGGAGAATCCGGAGGCCATGCAGGACGACCTGGTCTACGAGGACGACACCCGCGCGTTCATCACCGGCCTGCGCGACGGCCTGGACAACGCACGGCTGTCGCAGAATTTCTCGTACAGCGAGATCCGCAACCTGGCGGACCCGATGCGGGTCAGTGTGACGCTGCTGAAGATGCTGCAGCTGTTGCGATACAGGAGCAACAAGGGGCTAACGCCGCAGGCGTTGTTCGACAACGGCGTCGGCCTGGCCGTGCGCGTGCAACCGGACACGGCGCAGGCCCGCCACGCGGTGCTCAATAAGGCGAACGACATGGTGACGGAAGGTTTGCTCGCCTCGGCGATCGAGGAGAGTGGCCTGATCAAGATCGCCGTGTCTTGATGGCTGAAGACCGCGCCCTGTTCTCCGCATCCGTCATCGCGGCCTCGTTCCTGCTCGTCACCGCAGCCGCGCGCGACGTCGCCGGTAAGTACCTGGTGGTCGTCGCCACCGAGCCGACCCGGGCAGCGGCGGAGGCGCGAGCCGGCGCAGGAGATCGGTCTTTGGTGGTGGCGACCGACGACTATGCCGGGCTCAAGCCGCACCTGTTCCTGGTCGTCGCTTCCGTCCATGACGACGCAGGGTCCGCCAACGGGCGCTGCCGGGAGCTGCAGCGAGCCGGGACGGATTGCTACGTCCGGCGGGCGGGAACCCGGACGGGAGCGGGCGCCGAGCTGGCGAACGAGAAGGAAGCGGCGCTCGCAGCAGTCCCGGGCAAAGGAAGCGTGGAGCTTGCCAGCCGGACCCGCGCGCGCGAAGGAATGGCGGCGGTGGTCGTCGTGTCGTATCCGTTGGCGAAGAGCCGGCCGCGGTACACGCCCACCGGCAAGAACTACGCGACCGCCGTCTTCGTCTTCGCCGGCGATGGGCCGGTGGAGATCGCGGACCACGACCTGCTCAAGCCCGGCGAACGGATCTGGGAGGAGGTCCACTGCGGTCCGCTCCGTGTGTTCCCCCTGGGGAAGGAACGGGCACTACCGGTCGCCCTCGCGCAGCAATGCAACGAGGAAGGGGAATCCCAGTTCCGGTTCCTGGTGCTCGACGAGCCCTTGCCACAGGCGGTGGCAAAGGGGACTGCGACCTGGTCGTCGTCACTGTACCCCGACGCCAGGCACGAGCGGTTCGTCCCCAACGACGACCCCGACGTGGAGGGTGGCCTTTCCAAGCGTCGCATGGACGGCAAGACCGTCATCGAAGGCACCGAGGGAAAGCAGGTCGGGTCCGGTCATTTCCGCGAGCGCGAGTTCACCGTCGAATGGTCCGGCGGGAAACTGGTGCGGAAGGATGGCGCCTGGCGGGACGCTCGCGACCGCTAGGCCCTTGCGGGACATCGGCTTGACCGACCTCCCGGCCGCACCTACACCGGTGCCGCCATGTCCTTTGCCCTCCCAGTCCTCGACCAGCTCCATCCTCTCGGAATGGGCGTTGGCGTTCCCCGGACACTTACGAAGTTCATGATCCGGCTGATTCTGCTGACCTGGAAGCGGGGACGCCTTCTTCCAGGTGACTGCGGAAACACGTGTTGGTCTGCGCTTGTGGGGGGAAGTTTATTGTGATGGGCGCCATCAAAAAATCTTGGACCCTCGTCCGGCAGCCATCCGACTTACGATGACCCTGGGGGGAAGCTGATCGCGCAGTCCGCGCGTCGAGCACGCCCGAAACGATAGGCCCGGCCGAGGGCCGTCAGAGGTTCGTGTAGTGCCGGACGATCCACGCTGGAAAGCCGAATGCGCCGTCACCCTGGACGGCAACAAGCTCCAGGGCGAAGAAGCCGCCGCGGTGCTCGGCATCCGGGTGTTCCAGAGCCGCGCCAGCGCCAGCGCCTTCGAGCTGATCGTCTCCGACCCGGAGCTCAAGTGGCAGGGCAAGCCGACCTTCACCGACTGCAAGGAGGTGAAGATCGAGCTGGGCGTGCCGGGAAAGCTGCAGAAGGTCTTCGAGGGCGAGGTCACGGCCTGGCGCACCGAGCTGGAGCGGTCGGGGCCCAGCGTGCTGGTGCTGCGCGGGCTCGATCGGTCCCACCGGCTGATGCGGGCGAAGAAGACCAGGACCTACGCCGACGCGACGCCGATCGACTGCGCGAAGCAGATCGCCTCTGACCACGGCCTGACCGCGAAGACGGGGGCTTCCGGCCCGACTCCGGTGAAGATGTTCCGGTTCCAGGCCAACCAGACGGACTTCGAGTTCCTGCGCGCCCTGGCCGAGCTCGAAGGCTACATGTTCTACATCGAAGGCAACGAGCTGCACTTCGAGCGCCCGGTCATCTCGAGCACCTCCGACGCCGAGTTCAGCTTCGGTGTGGACGTGAAGACCTTCTTGCCCGTGGCCAACTTCCGCAACCCGGCCACGGCGGTGGAGGTCGGCGCCTGGGACGTGTCGGGGAAGTCGGAGCTCACCGGAAAGGCGAAGACCGGCGACGAGCTCTGGACGGTGCCGGGGGACAAGCCGGGCGCGATGCTGGCGAAGTTCACCTCCTCCAAACCGGAGGTCTCGCTGGTCGAGTCGAAGGTGGGCACGCAGGAGCACGCGGACACGGTGGCCAAGGCTGCGCTCACACGGCGCGCGATGGAGTTCATCACCGCGGAGGTCGAGGTCCAGGGAAACCCGAAGGTAAGGCCGGGGGCCCTGGTGAACATCAAGAAGGTGGGCCCGTTCTCGGGCCACTACCTGGTGACCGAGGCCAACCATTTCTACGACGCCGCCGGATACAACTGCGTCTTCTACGTCGCGCGCGACAAGTGGGGGAACTCCTCGGTCAGCGAGGCGGAGAAGAAGGCCGCGAAGGAGCAGCAGAAGCAGGCGAAGGCGGCCAGCGCGGCCGCGGCGCAGGCGGTGCAGAAGCCGCCCGAGGACGTGCACCTCATCTCGGTCGAGGTGAAAGCAGTCGGCGGCACCCTGCTGGTCAACCATCCGGTGCAGGTGATCGACCCCGACAGCGGCAAGCCGGTGACGCCCGTGCTCAACACGGACGCGAAAGGCGTCCTGTCCACCCGGGTGCCGGAAGCGAAGAAGTATCGGATCGAGATCCTCGACGACCAGTCCGATCATGCGCCGCCGCCGTTCGCCGCCGCGGAGCAGCCGGCGGTCCTCGTCTGCCAGTTCCTCGACGCGGAGGGGGGCCCGCTGGCGCGGCAGAAGCTGGAGGCCCGCGTGGGGAAGGAGACGCTCGAGCTCACGACCGACGACGAAGGATTCATCCGGGCCGCGGTGCAGCTCTCGCCCTACGAGCTGAGCATCCTGGGGCACACGTTCCAGGCGCACGGCCTGCCGGCCGCCGATCATGACAACCCCTACGTGTTCGTGCTCAAGGAGGAGGACGACGTCCACCTCATCGCCGTGGAGGTGAAGTCCGTCGGCGGCACGGCGCTGTCCAACCAGCCGGTGCGCATCGTGGATCCGGATTCCGGCGCGGTCCTGTCGGGCACGCTGACCACGGACGACGAGGGCGTGCTGCGCGCCCGCGTCCCCGAGGAGAAGACCTATCGCATCGAGGTGCTCGACGAGGAGGCCGAGGGTCCGGGCGCGCCGCTGGCTCCCTCCGACGACGCCGCGTTGCTGGTCTGCGAGTTCACCGACGCCGACGGGCAGGCGCTGGCGGGCGAGACCGTGCAGGCGCGCACCGGCGACCAGACCCTCGAGCTCACCACCGACGAGGAAGGCCGCATCCAGGTCTCCGCGCACCTTGCCGCCTACGAGCTCGAGATCCGCGGCCACAAGTTCCAGGCGCACGGGTTGCCGGCGGCGGACAAGGACAATCCCTACCGCTTCCTGGTCGCCGAGGAGCGCGACGTCCACGTGATCGCGGTGGAGGCGAAGTCGGTGGGCGACACCGCGCTGGTCAACCAGCCGGTGCGCATCGTCGACCCGGACACCGGCGTCACCGTCGCGGAGACGGAGACGGACGAGGCGGGAATGGTGCGCGCCTCGGTGCCGGAGCCGAAGGACTACCGGATCGAGATCGCCGAAGACGAGAGCGAGGAGACCGCTCCCCCGCCGCTGCAACCCGAGGGCGAGCACGCCGTCCTGCGCTGCCGCTTTGCCGGCGCCGATGGCAGCCCGCTCGCGGGCGAGAAGGTCGAGGCGCGCCTCGGCGACCACACCGTGGAGGCGACCACCGACGAAGACGGCCGCCTCGAGATCGCCGCGCAGCTCGCCGCCTACGAGCTGACCGTGCGCGGGCAGAAGTTCCAGGCCCACGCGCTGCCCGCGTCGGACCCCGACGCCGAGGCCGGCCTCTACCGATTCGTCGTCACCGGAACGGAATCATGACCCAACCCAAGTACGCGCCCACGAAGCTCCCCGGAGGACCGCAGCGGATCATCGACATCTGCGAGGACCTGCGGGCCCGCAACAAGGACGGCTACCTGAACGGGGCCGGCTGCAAGTTCCTCGCGGCCGTCAAGGGCAGCCCCATCGCGGTCGGCCCGGGCACGAGCTGCTCTCCGTTCACCGGCTGCGTGACCGGCGTCGCCTTCGACCCGAAGTACCCGAAGAACGACCTGAACGGCGAGCCCTACGAGCCGCTCTTCAACGGCGGCAACGATCCGCTCCCGTTCGGGAAGTTCTATTACGAGCACAACAACCTCAACGACCACGGCGTGTCGTCGCTGATCGACTTCGGCCTCGGCTACCAGGTCGAGCCGAAGAAGATGCGCCGCGGCGACCTGGTCGAGATCAACTGGGTCGGCCACGGAGGCCACCTGGTCTTCTGCTGGGACGTGCACCTCAACGACAAGGACGAGGTGGACGCCTTCCTGATCATCGGGGCGAACGGACCGTCTCCGGGCGTGAGCATCTACGGGTGCAGCGACAAGCGCTGGCTCAAGGGGCAGAACGCCAGCAAGCCCGGCAACGGCACCTACGAGAAGGCGAAGGACAAGATCTTCGCGGACGACGACGACGACATCATCCGGGCAGGCATGTGGCTCGGATACCCCAAGGGCCCGCAGAAGGTGGACAAGAAGTCCTTCCGGGTGATGCCAACGCGCTTCTTCCCCTCGGGCGCGGAGTGGACCGTGGGGACCTTGCGGGTGGGCCGCTTCAACTACGACGGCGATCCTCCCGCGCCCGTGTGCAACGCGAAGGGCGGCGGAACGGCGACCACGGCGCTTCCCCCG
This sequence comes from Myxococcales bacterium, assembly GCA_035635635.1. Lineage (GTDB taxonomy): Bacteria > Myxococcota > Myxococcia > Myxococcales > 40CM-4-68-19 > 40CM-4-68-19. Next base: position 7,960 of record DASQAS010000243.1, read on the forward strand.
GGCCACATCGACGCGCCCGTCACCACCATCAAGGGGAACGATCTCAAAAAGGATCCCGAAGCGCCCAAGAAGGTGCAGCCGAAGCCCGCCAAGCAGGATGACAAGAAGGTGCTCGACTCGCAGTACGAGGTGGAGCTGGCGCTCCAGGAATTCTTCCACGGCGGCTGGATCGACGCGGACCCCGGCAAGGCGGACAACGTCAACGACGCCCAGTCGCAGGCCGCCATCAAGGCATTCCAGAAGAGCTTCAAGCTGGACGTCGACGGCATCGCGGGGAAGTTCACCAAGGGCGAGCTCCGCAAGCAGCTCCCGGCCCTGCGCGCGCAGCACGCCGCCCAGGAGCAGCTCGCGCGGCTGTTCCAGGGCGGCAAGCTGAAGACCGACCCGGGCCCGCCCGGCGCCGACGCGGCGCGCATGCGCGACGCGGTCAAGGAGTTCCAGAAGGCCAACGGCCTCAACCCGAACGGCCTGCCCGACGCCGACACGCAGTCGAAGCTCAAGCAGGTGCTCGACGGCCACGGGGCCTCGGAGTCGCAGCACGGGCTCTCGCCGATGGTGCTGGTGCTGTACTGGCTCGGCAACACCGTGGCCGCGGGCGGCTCCGCGAAGCTGCGGATGCACACCTACGACGTGAAGCGCGGGCTCGAGCTCGACGTCTTCCTCAAGGACGCCATCACCGGCAACGAGCTGAACGCCGGGGTGAAGATGGCTGTCACGGGCGACGTGAGCGAGCTGGCCGTGCCCATCCCGGCGGCCTTCCAGGACGGCTCCCTGGTGTTCGCGCGCGTGAAGAGCTCCGGGGACAAGCCGCTCGAGATGGGCTGCGTGGCGCCGCTCTATGTCGGCACGCCTCCCGCCGCGCAGAAAGTCGCCCCCGGCGAGTTGCAGAAGTTCTTCACCTTCGACGGAGACGTGGGCGAGGGCAGCAAGAAGCGCGACTACACGTACGTGGCCTACAAGGTGCCGGGCAAGGACAAGGCCTGGCTCATCAAGGGCCGCCTGCTCATGGACGTCGACGGCGCACCCAACTGCTACCACCCTCAAAATTACAAGGTGAATACGCACTACTGGAACATCGACTTCGAGAACTACGACGGCGCGCTCGACTACCTGGCGAACGGCGGGCATCCCGCGAAAGACGGGAAGCCCGCGAACTGGTTCGGGGTGGTCACCGACAACGGTCAGTCGACCGGCAATCCGCTGGTGCAGGGCTCGAATGATCCATTCCCGGGATTCTACATCTCCTCGACGAGCCTGGTGGACAAGACGAAGAACCGCGGCGACACGAAGCGCTACGTCGACGCGCGGAAGATCCCGTACATGGCCTGGCCGCAACAGGTCTGGCTGGAGAAGGGGCCGCGCTTCAAGCGGGTCTCCGCGGGCGCCACCGGGACCATCGGCGACATCATCACGGCCGTGAACCCCAAGAACAACAAGGTGGCGCACCTCGTCTTCGCCGACATGGGCGGCTACAACGATCCCCACTTCGGCGAGGGCTCGCCTGCCCTGGGCAAGATGCTGGACGCCTGGGGCCACCAGGAGCCGGACATCCTCTACATCGTCCATCCGCACTCCGGCGCCGGACAGGGGACGATCCCGACGTTCGACCAGATCCAGGAGAAGGGCCAGAAGCTCTTCGACGAGTGGGGCGGGATGGACCAGGTGAAGCGCGTCTTGCCGCTGATGTCGCCTTGACCGGAACGCCGCTCGCGCCTACAGGTCAGGCGCGATGCGGCTCCCCGTCCTCGATCGGCTGATCCTCTCGGCCCAGCGGCCTTCCCGCTATGCGGGAGGAGAGCTCAACGCCGTGCGCAAGGACCTGGCCGCGGCCAGGGTGAAGTGGGCGCTGGCGTTTCCCGACACCTACGAAGTCGGGATGAGCAACGTCGGCTTCCGCCTCCTGTACCACGCGCTCAACGAGCGTCCCGACGTCGCCTGCGAGCGCGTCTTCATGCCCTGGCCCGACATGGAGGCGGCGCTCCGCGCCGAGCGGCTGCCGCTCTTCTCCATCGAGAGCCGCGCCCCGATCGCGGCCTTCGACATCCTCGGGTTCACGCTCCAGTTCGAGCTCTGCTACACGACCGTGCTGGCGATGCTCGATCTGGGCGGCATCGCGCTGCACACGAAGGACCGCAAGCGCGACGACCCGCTGGTCCTCGGCGGCGGCCCCTGCACCTACAACCCGGAGCCGGTGGCGGACTTCTTCGACGCCTTCGTGATCGGCGAAGGCGAGGAGGTGGTGCACGAGATCAGTGACGCCGTGGCGGCCTGGAAGGAGAGCGGCGCTCCCCGCGACCACCTGCTCTGGGTGCTCGCGGAGATCCCCGGCGTGTACGTGCCTTCGCTGTTCCGGGTGCACTACGCGGCGGACAAGACCATCGCCTGCTACGAGCCGCTCAAGCCCGGCTACCAGAGCATCGTCCGCCGCGTGATCCCGGACCTGAACCTCGTGCCGCAGGCGGAGAAGCCGATCGTGCCGTTCATGCAGACGGTGCACGACCGGCTTCCGCTGGAGATCCAGCGCGGCTGCACCCGCGGCTGCCGCTTCTGCCAGGTGGGGATGATCACGCGTCCCACGCGCCAGCGGGACCCCAACGACGTGCGCCGCATCGCGGAGCGGGGCCTCGAGGCCACCGGCTACGAAGAGGTGGGCTTTCTCTCGCTGAGCGCCGGCGATTACTCGTGCATCGACGGCGTGCTGGAGGACTTCTTCGACGAGTTCGGGCCGGAGAACGTCGGGATCTCGCTGCCCAGCCTGCGCACCGAGACGATGTCCGAGCGTCTCGCCGGCCAGATCAAGCGCGTGCGCAAGAGCGGGTTCACCGTGGCGCCCGAGGCGGCCACCGAGCGCATGCGCCGCGTGATCAACAAGGGCAACTCGGAGAAGGACCTGCTCCACGCCGTGGACACCGTGTTCTCGGCCGGGTGGGACCTGGTGAAGTTCTACTTCATGATCGGGCTGCCCACCGAGCAGGACGAGGACGTCCGCGCCATCGTCAATCTGTGCGGCGAGGCGCTCCGCCGGGGCAGGAAGCTGAACCCGCGGGCGGAGATCAACGTCGGCGTCTCCACCTTCTGCCCCAAGCCGTTCACCCCCTTCCAGTGGGATCCGATGATCTCCCTGGAGGAGACGCAGCGGAAGCAGGCGCTGCTCCGCGACGAGCTGCGGAAGCTCGGCCGCGGCTACCGCGAGCTCCACGTGAAGCCGCACGACGCCCGGCAGGGCGCGCTCGAAGGCGCGCTCGCCCTGGGCGATCGCCGGCTCGCCACCGCCGTGCTCGGCGCGTATCGCCGCGGACAGCGGCTGGACGGCTGGACCGAGCACTTCCACCTCGAGGTCTGGCACGAGGCATTCGCTCTTGCCGAGCGGGAGCACGGCGTGGGGATGCACTTCTTCGCGCACCGGGAGAAGGGCGAGCGCGAGGTCCTGCCGTTCGACCACATCGACTGCGAGGTGACCAAGCCCTACCTCTGGAAGGCGCGGATGGCCAGCCTTCGGGAAAGCCAGGTCCCCGACTGCGCCTACGGCGAGGAGATCTGCACCGCCTGCGGCGCCTGCGACTACGAGGTGGTAGACAACATCGTCTACCACCCCGAGGACTACCGCCGGCAGCCTCCACGCGTTCCGGCGGAGGTCCCAGCGGGCCGGACGCTCTTGCGGCTCCGCTACGCGAAGGAAGGCGTGGCCGCGGTGGCGCTCAGTCATCTGGAGACGATGACGGCGCTCTTGCGCACCTTCCGCCGCGCGAAGCTCTCCATCCCGCACTCGCAGGGGTTCCACCCGAAGCCCAAGGTCAGCTTCGGGCCCGCCTGTCCGGTGGGGACGGAGAGCCGGGCCGAGTACCTCGACCTGGAGCTGTTCGGCGTCCAGGACGCGGGCCAGGTCGCCGGGGCGGTCCGGGTGCACCTGCCCGAAGGCTTCCGGCTGCTCTCCTGCGAGGTGCTGGCGCCCGGCGGCGATTCGCTCGCCCGGACCATCCGCGGGATCGTCTACCGCGTGGAGCTCCCGGACGACGCGCCCGACGCCGCGCAGCGGCTCGCGGAGTTCGCCTCCAGCGGCGAGGCGATCATCGTGAGGGAGCGCGAAGGAAAGCGGCCCGTGCGCGTCGATCTCAAGGCGTCGGTGGAAGGCCTCGCCGCGGACGGACCCCGCGAGGTCCGCTTCACGCTGAAGGCGGGCGAGCCCGAAGCCGTGGCGCGTCCCTCCGAGCTGCTCTCGGCCTTGTTCGGCGCGGAGTTGGTGAAGCCGGGACGCAGCCGCCTGATCCGCGAGAGCGTGGTCTTCGGACCTCCCGCAGCATGAACCGCCTCTGGGCGCTCCTCGTCGCGCTCTGCGCGGCGGGTCTCGCCCTCTCCTCGCCCTTCCTGCTTTCATAGGTGCTTTTCGCAGCTGCAGTAGGCGCTCGGACCTACGGGGGGCGGGGAGGAGCGCTTACACGGGCGCCTCCCGGCGATTTCTTGCGCTGTGGAAATCCCGCCAGTCCCACCCACGCGCCTTGCGACACCCGGATCCGGATGCTACGCTCATCGTGTCTGCCCCGGAGGTATTTTTTACAGCCGGGGCCTCACCGCGCCTTCGACGGCGGGGACGGCGCGCAGCCGCGCACCTCCGACGTTCCGGGCGCCATGAGCGAGGCTGGGTGGCCCTGCCAGGTTCACTCTCCGGTTTCACGAAGCGGCGCAATCAAAGCGCCCTGACGCGGTCGCGCGACCTTCGCGCGCCGGCGGAAGAAGGATCTTTCGATGTCCAACATCCTGGTGATCAACGCCTCGGGTCAGGAGACCCGGGTGGCGCTGATCGAGCAAGGGACGATTTCTGAGTACTACCTGGAGCGCAAGAACGAGAAAGGAATAGTCGGCAACATCTACAAGGGAAAGGTCGTCCGGGTGCTCCCGGGCATGCAGGCCGCGTTCGTCGACATCGGCCTGGACAAGGCGGCCTTCCTGTACGTCGGCGACATCGTCTCCGACCCCAGCTTTCCCGGTTTCTCCGAGGAGATGGACATCAAGGCCGGCTCGGTCGAGGGCGATCCCCTCGAGGCCGAGGACCTGCCCGAGCCCTCCGAGGATTCCGTTCCGCCTCCGGTCGCCGAGACCCCGCCGCCTCCGCCAGGGGTAGAAGCGGGCGCCGCTGCCGAAACCAGCATCGAGTCGGCCGCGGCCGAGACGCCGGTCCAGCCGGCAGATGCTGCCGGACCGGCCGCCCGACCGCCGGTGCCCGAGCAAGCCGCCGCAGGCGCTCCTTCCGCCGAGCCGTCGGAGATCGTCGAGCTGCACCCCGACGAAGCCATCGACGACGACGACGAGGACGACGAAGAGGAGGAGCTCGACGAGGCCGACGCCGCGCATACCGCTGCCGAGGAAGCGCTGGCCGCCGAGCAGGCGCAGGCAGCGGAATCGCCGGCCGCCGGCGCAGATGCCCCCGCGGCCCCTCCCGAGGCTCAAGCCCAGGCCGCTCCACAGGCGCCCGAAGCCGGCGCGCGCGGCGTTCCTGGCGATCAGCGCCCCGCGGCCCGCGAAGGGCGGCGGGGCCGGCGCAGGGGTGGCCGCGGCCGCAGGCGGGGCGGCGAGGGTCCCCGTCCAGCCGGCGAGCAGCAGAAGGGCGACCGCCGCGCCGACGGCAACGGCAAGTCCTTGCAGGGCCAGGACCGCCGCGGAGGCAACGGCGAGAAGCGCAACGGCAACGGCAAGCAGCGGGCGCAGATCCAGGACTTGCTCAAGGAGGGCGACGAGGTCCTGGTCCAGGCGGTGAAGGACCCCATCGGCACCAAGGGCGCCCGGATCACCTGCCACATCTCGCTGCCCGGCCGGCACCTGGTCTTCATGCCCACCGTCGATCACGTCGGGATCTCCCGCCGGATCGAGAACGAGAAGGAGCGCCGGCGGCTGCGCGAGCTGGTCGACCGCTACCGCCCGCCGGGCACCGGCTTCATCGTCCGCACCGTCGCCGAGAACGAGGCCAGCGAGAAGCTGACGGCGGACATCAAGTTCCTCCTCGGGCTGTGGAACGAGGTGGGCAAGAAGCGCGAGTCGATGAAGGCGCCCGCCTGCGTCCACCCGGACCTGGACCTGATCCTGCGCAGCATCCGCGACCTCTTTTCCGACGAGGTGGAGAAGCTGGTGGTCGACGACCGCTCCGAGTACGAGCGGGTCCGCGCCTTCGTCGAGCAGGCGGCGCCAGAGCTCAAGGAAAGGATCGAGCTGTATGGCGGCGAGGAGCCGATCTTCGACGAATACGGCATCGAGCAGGAGCTGGTCCGCGCCCAGAACCGGAAGGTCTGGCTGAAGAGCGGTGGCTACATCATCATCGACCAGACCGAGGCGCTGGTCGCCATCGACGTGAACTCCGGGCGCTACGTGGGGAAGAAGGGCGCCGGGGCTTCGCTGGAAGACACCATCACCAAGATCAACTGCGAGGCCGCCAAGGAGATCGTCTACCAGCTTCGCCTGCGGAACATCGGCGGCATCATCATCATCGACTTCATCGACATGGACAAAGGCGCCAACCGGGAGAAGGTCTTCAAGACGCTCCAGGATGCGCTGGCCGCCGACCGGGCCAAGACGAACGTCCTCAAGATCAGCGACATCGGCCTGGTGGAGATGACGCGCAAGCGGGTGCGCGAGAGCATCACCCGGCTGACCACCGAGATCTGTCCGACCTGCGATGGACGCGGGCACGTCCGCAGCAAGACCACCATGGCCTACGACATCATGCGCGAGGTCCAGCGGGCGGCCGGCAAGCACCGCGAGGATCAGCTCGTGGTCTCCTGCCATCCCGAGGTGGCCAAGCTCCTGCAGGGGCCCGAGCGGGAAGCGATGCGGCTCTTGATGATGAAGCTGAACAAGAGCATCACCGTCCGGCCGCAGCCGCAGTACCACCTGGAGCAGTACGACCTGCACGCCAAGTGGAGCCGTCCCGATCTGCAGCAGGCCCAGCGCGGGCAGGGGCGGCGGGACGGGGGCCGGCGCGACGGGAACCGCAACCCGTCGCAGGGGCGTCCGCCCGAGCCGCCGCGGGTGACGGCCGAGGCCAGGCCGGCTGAGGCGCCCGCGGTCAAGGTGGGCGATTGAAGTGAACGTCGTCGCCCGCATCGCCGCGTTCCGCGAGCGGGCGCATCACTTTCCCGCCGTGCGGCGGTTCGTGCGCGCGCTGGTCCTGGTCGGCCGCGGGTTCCGGGGCGAGGCGATCACGCTGCGATCCTCGGCGCTCACCTACCTGACCCTGTTCTCCCTCGTGCCGCTGCTGGCGGTGGTCTACAGCGTGATCGACCTGTTCACCGGCGAAACGCAGCTCCAGGACCGGGTGCAGGCGTACGTGAACTCGCAGCTGGGGATCGGCGCGGGAGCGGCGATCTCCGCCGCCCTCACCACCTTCACCAGCAAGGCCACGGTGAAGACGCTGGGCGCCATCGGCTTCGCGCTGCTCTTGATCTCGGTGCTCTCGCTGCTCTGGAACATCGAGAGCGCCTTCAACCACATCTACGCGGTGAGGAAGCCGCGCTCGCCGGTGCAGCGGTTGCTCAAGTACTGGTCCTTCCTCACGCTGGGGCCGATGTTCCTCAGCCTCTCCGTCTACGCGAGCTGGACCATCTCCCGGATGCAGGGCGTCCACGCGGCCCACAACCAGCCGCAGCACAGCGAGACGTTGCACACGCTGGCCACGTTGTCCTCGGTGGCGATCACGTACGCGGGCCTGGCCTTCCTCTACAAGGTGATCCCCAACGCCCGCGTCCGGTTCCGATCCGCGCTGCTCGCCGCCTTCGTGGCCGGCAGCGCCTGGGAGGTGGCCAAGTTCCTCTTCGCCTGGGCCTCGGGGCGGATGGTGCAAGTGCACAAGATCTACGGAGGACTGGCCGTCCTGCCGATCACGCTGACGTGGATCTACATCTCCTGGTACATCGCGCTGGTCGGCTGCCGCCTCTGCTATGCCCTGGACGCGTCCCGCAAGCCCGAGCCGCACCCGGCGATCCAGGGCGCCGCGGCGCGGGAGACGTTCCTGGCCCGGCTGATGGTCGCCCTGGCGCAGCTCCAGCGGGAGCGCGGCGGGCCCATCCGGGTACAGGCGCTGGTCCGGGAGCTGGAGGTCACCGCCCGGCTTGCCAAGGAGGGCCTTTCCGCGCTGGCCGCGGCGGGTCTGGCGGTCGAGGCCCGGCAGGGAGGATGGCTGTTGTCGCGGGACCCCGCGCAGATCACCCTGGCGCAGGTCCGCGCCACGGCGCGCTCCACGCTCCGCTTCCCGGCGCAGGAGCCGGACGACGTTGCCCAGGCCATCCAACGGGCCTTCCAGAGGGCCGAGAGCGCCGCCGAGGGCGCGCTGGACGAGTCCCTGGAGGGTTTCCTGCGCCGGTTCGAGGCACCGGCCGCAGAAGCGAGCTCCGCTCCCGAAAGCCGGCCGGTGGGGGTGGGTGAAGGTGTGCGGAAACCCGCCTGAAAATCGTGCTTCGGGGCGCTTGCCCGCAGCCGGCTGGGTCATGTAACGTTCCCATCCGTCGAACGTTTTCGACCGCCGGACCTCGCGGAGTACATGCATGCTGAAGAGCGATCTGATCGCCATCCTGGTGGCCAAGCGCCAGCTGACCCAGAAGCAGGCGGAGCTGACCATCGAGACGATCTTCGAGTCGATGAAAGCCGCATTGTGCAAGGGCGACAACATCGAGATTCGCGGTCTTGGCGCGTTCCACGTCAAGAACTACCAGGGTTACAACGGGCGTAACCCCAAGACGGGAGAAGTGATCCCGGTGAAGCCCAAGCGCGGCATCCTGTTCCGGACGGGCAAGGAGCTGCGCGACCGCGTGAACCACAGTCACGGGCCGCAGAAGCAGCAGGAGCCAGTGGCCCCGCCAAAGAGTGAGACAGGGACGGCGTAGTTTGGGCTCGCTTCGGGACGCCTGAAGCGTGCTCGTGCTCGTCCTCGTTTCGATGCCCGGGACTTGTGACCGTGGTGGTGCTGGTGTTCGTGCGGGTGGGAGCCAAGAGGCCTTGAACGCTGGGGTTCAGCGCTGCGCTTCGCGCAGGACAGGCTCCAAGACTGGCCAGACGATCGCCGCGACGCGCCGGTAGCCCTCCGCGGTCGGGTGGAGGCCGTCGCCCTGATTCAGCTCGGGTTTGCCGCCCACGCCCTCGAGGAGGAAGGGCACGAGCGGCATGTGGTAGTCGCGCGCCAGGGACTGATAGATCTCCTCGAACTGCCGGCGGTATTCCGCGTCGAAGCTCAGCGGAAGCTTCATGCCGGCGAGGACCACGCGGGCGCCGGCGCGCTGTGCCTGATCGATGATGCGCGCAAGATTGCTCCGGATCTCGGGCGGCGGGCGGTGGAACCGGATGGCGTCGTTGACTCCCAGCGCGACGAAGAGCACGGCGACGGGCTGCCGCAGGATGGGGTCGAGCCGCGCCAGAGCCTGATCCGTCGCTTCGCCGGAGATGCCCGCGTTGACCACCGGAAATGAAAAGCCTTCCGCCCGCATCCGCGATTCCAGCAGCGCCGGATAGCTCTCCTGCCGCGCGACTCCCTGGCCCGCGGTGAGGCTGTCGCCGAGGAAGACCACCGCCGGGCCCTGCCAATGCTCGGGAACCGAGGCGGGCTTCGCGCAGGCCGAGGCGATCAGGAGGACGAGGCCGGCGTGGCGCATCGCCGGCCAGTCTAGCTCGGGGTCCGCGCGCTGCCTTGGGACTAGCTCGGCGCGGGGTCGCGCCGGCTGTCCCGCAGCGCCGCGGGGGTCCGCGCGCTGCCTTGGGACTACGCCGAGGGCACGCCGTTGCCGGCGTAGTCGCCTTCGGCCGGCAAGGCGAGGCGGAACAGCGCCCCGCGGGTTCCCGCGTGGGCGGACAGCTCGCCGCCGTGGGCGCGCGCGATTTCGGACGAAATCCAGAGGCCCAGCCCGTTCCCGCTCTCGCCCTTGGTGCTGAAGAACGGCTCGAAGATCCGGGTCCGCAGCTCCTCGGGGATGCCCGGGCCGGTGTCCTCCACCTCGACCAGCGCGGACCCGTTCTCCCGCCGCACGCGCAGTGTCAGCTTCCCCTCGGGCCGGCCGGCCATCGCGTCGAGCGCGTTGATCATGAGGTTCACCAGCACCTGGCCGAGCAGCGTCGGCTGGCAGGAGACCAGCGGGACGTCTGGGGCGTATTCGCGGTGGGCGGTCACGCCGCAGGAGCGCATGCGCTGCGCCACCAGCGTGAGCGCCACGTCGACCTCGTGCGGCAGCATCACCTCGCGCAGATCCCCGCCCGACAGCCGCGCCCCCTGGCGCATCGCGAAGAGCACCTCCCGCATCCGCGAGGTTCCGGCGCGCGCCGCCAGCACCTTCTCCCGGACCGACGCGGCGAGCGGATCGAGCTCCAGGCTTTCCAGCTCCACGCTGACCCAGGTCAGCGGCGTGGAGAGCTCGTGCGCGAGGCCTCCGGCCAGCGTGCCCAGGTTGATCAGGCCGATCTGGCGCGCCACCTCGACGCGCGCCCGGTGCTCCCTGCGGCGCAGCTTGTCCTGGTGTCCGGCGCCGGCAGCCGCGACCACTGCCACGGCCACCAGGTACGAGGCAGTGGTGACTAGAGGCAATCCATCGCTTTCCCGGAGACCGAAGAGGAGCGGGATGATGGTGAACCCGACCACGATCAGCTGCAGGACGACGGACTGGCGCGCGCTGAGGGGGATCAGGATGCCGAGTCCGGCGAGCACCGCGATGCCGGAGCTGAGATAGGGGCTGCGCGCCCCGCCCGTGGCGAGGATTCCGCCTTCGATGGTGCCGCAGATCACGGCGAGCGCCAGCGCGACCAGCGGGACGGGGGATTGCACCCGCTGCGTGAACCGGGCGATCCCGACCAGCATGGAGGCGGCCAGAAGGCGCACGAACAGCAAGGGCAGCCAGTGTTCCGGGGTGGTTGCGCGATCGAGCAGCGTGAAGGCGAGCACGATGGGCGCGGCCAGCAGCGCCGCCGTGCGCAGCGCCGCGCGCTGGTTGGAGGCGAGCTCCGTCTCGTACTCGGGCAGCGCCACCGACAGCCGCGCTTCGTTCATTTCCCTCTGATCCCCAGAGGGACAGTATGCGGGGCTTCGCCTGCTGTAAATGCGCGGCGTTCGGCGTGCATGTGGGTTTGACAGACACCGGCATGCGCTTATACTGCCGCGTTTTCGCGGGGGTCCCCTGCGACCGGAAGGCGGTGATTCGGAGAATGCCGGGCGTGCGCGTCAAGGAAGGCGAGTCGTTCGAGAACGCCATGAAGCGCTTCAAGAAGCAGTGCGAAAAGGCTGGCATCCTGAGCGAGATCAGGAAGCGCGAGCACTACGAGAAGCCGTCGGTCAAGCGCAAGAAGAAGGCGCTGGCGGCGAAGAAGCGCGCCCTCAAGAAGGCGCGGAAGGGAATGATGTAATTCCTTCCGCTCCGCGATCACCTTTTGAGTAAGAACCGGGGGACGCCGGCCGATGGCGTCCCCCTTCTCGCACGGACGATCGGTTCGCGCGGGATCGGGAAGAGATGCTGGTCGAACGGATCGACTCCGACATGAAGGACGCCGCGCGGGCCAAGGACGCGCGCCGGCTGGGCACGCTTCGCATGCTCAAGAGCCAGATGAAGTACCGCGAGATCGAGAAGGCGAAGCCGCTGGACGAGGCCGACGTGGTCGGCGTGATCGGGTCGATGATCAAGCAGCGGAAGGATTCGGCGGCGCAGTACCTGGCCGGGAACCGGCCCGACCTGACGGCGAACGAGAACGCCGAGATCGCCATCCTCGAGGCGTACCTCCCCCGCCAGTTGACCGATGAGGAGCTGGCGGCGCTCGTGCAAGAATCGGTGGCCGCATCGGGCGCGAAGGGCGTCAGGGACATGGGCGCGGTGATGAAGGTGCTGATGCCGAAGATCGCCGGGCGCGCGGAAGGCAAGCGGGTTAGCGACGCGGTGAAGAGCGCCTTGTCAAAGCTCTAGACCTCACGCTTCAATGGCCGTGGCGGCGAGACAGTTGGCGAGCATCTCGGACGAGAAGCTGCAGGAGCTGCGCGACCGGGTGGACCTGGTCGCGGTGGTCCAGAGGCGCGTGCCGCTCAAGAAGAGCGGGCACGACTGGAAGGGGCTTTGTCCCATCCACGGGGAGAAGACGCCCAGCTTCTACGTGATCCCGGACAAGAAGATGTTCCACTGCTTCGGCTGCGGGGTCTCGGGCGACGCCATCAAGTTCGTGATGCAGGTGGAGGGCCGCAGCTTCCGCGAGGCGGTGGAGCAGCTCGCGGCGGAGGCGGGGGTGGACCTGACCCCGCCCGATCCGGAGGAGGCCCGCCGCTCGTCGCGCAGGGCCGCGCTCGCCGAGATCAACGAGAAGGCCTGCACGTTCTTCGAGCGTATCCTCCGGGAGCACGCCAGAGGAGAGATCGCGCGGGAACACCTGCGCAAGCGCGGCATCAGCGAGGAGACCGCCAAGGCCTGGCGGCTCGGATATGCGCCCAATCTCTGGGACTCCCTGATCAAGTCGCATGCGCTCGAGGGCGTGGATCCGAAGCTCGTGGAGGAGGCAGGCCTCGGGATCCCGCGCAAGAAAGGGCAGGGCCTGTACGATCGGTTTCGCGGCCGCTTGACCATTCCGATCCGGGAGAGCGGCCGCATCGTCGGGTTCGGGGGGCGGCTGCTGGAGGGAGAGAGCGAGGCGAAGTACCTGAACTCGCCGGACACGCCGCTGTACCAGAAGGGGCTGACGCTGTTCGCGCTGGATCGGGCGCGCGAATCGATCCGGCGCGAGGGAGTGGCGCTCTTCGTCGAGGGATATTTCGACGCGATCGGGCTGCACCAGGCCGGCGTCGCCACCGCCGTCGCGACCTGCGGCACCGCGCTGACCGACAAGCACCTCGAGCTGGTGACGAAGGCAGGAGCCAGGGAGCTGATCTTCGTCTTCGACGGCGACGCCGCCGGGATGCGCGCCGCCCAGCGCGCCTCGGAGATCGCCGCCGCCCAGGGCGCACCCGCGCGGGTATTGGTGCCGCCCGGTGGTGAGGACCCGGACGAGACAGTGCTGCGCGTCGGGGTGCAGGCCTTCCGCGAGATGCTCTCGGCGGCTCAGCCGTCGTTGGAGTTCCTGCTGGACCGGGCTCTCGGACAGCTGCCGAAAGGTGCGCCAATCGAGGCGCGTGTGCGCCAGGTCGACGCGGTGCGGGGGATCGTCCAGGCGGCGCCCAGCCCGCTCGCCAGGGACTTGTACGTGGAGAAGGTCGCTGAGAAGATCGGCGCGCCTGTGGATGCCATCCGACGCGCGCTCGCCGGGAAGCCGTCAGCACCGCCTCCAGCGAAACCGCAAACCCAGCAACGTCCCGAGCCGGAGAGGCCGCTGCCCGCCTCGGTGCTCAAGACCGAGCTGGTGATTCTCGCCGCCATTGTCCGCCATCCCGAGCTGGCGCCCGAGCTGGCGCTCTCCGGTGCCGTGGGGGAATTCGTCCAGCCGGCGCTGCGCGCGGCGGCGGACGCCGTCTGCTCGGGGCACGACGCGCAGGGCGCCATCCGTGCGGTCGAGCCCGATGCCCTCCGGCAGAAGCTGCTGGACGCCGTCTCCGAGATGGAGCAGGCAGGCGGCCACACTGACGCAAAGCGTCTATCCAGCTTGCTGAGAAAACATTCGCAAACCGTGGCCCTGGAGCGGAAGCAGCGCGGTTCGCCACGGGTTCCAAGGCCTTGAAACGTTCCGAAAAAGAAGGGCGATACGCCCACCTGTCCATTAGTCTCCACCTTCCCGCTCGCCGCAGTCCCAATTGGAGTTGACCCGAATGGCCGACAAGAAGTCCCCAGCCGCACGCAAGAAGCACGCCCCCGCGCGGGGAGAGGCGAAGAGGGACAAGCGCGAAAAGAAGGCGGCGCCCGAGTCGAGGAAGCTGGGGAAGGCGGAGGCGGGGAAGGCGGAGTCGCCCGCGGCGAAGGTGAAGCGGGGCGAGAAGGAGAAGGCCCCCAAGCAGGCGAAGAAGGCGGTGAAGGGCGCGGACGAGGAGTCGGACGGCGAGGACCTGCCCGAAGGCGAAGAGGCGGATGTCGACGCGGCGGTCATCGACGTCGGCGATGACGAGGAAGCGTCCGCCGAGACCAGCGAGGACGATGAGGAGGACGAGGACCTCGCGCCGACCAAGAAGGGCGGCAAGGCCACCGACCGCAAGGAAGTGAAGGACCTGCTCGCGCTCGGGCGCGACAAGGGCTTCCTCACCTACGACGAGGTCAACGACGCGCTGCCCTCGGACATCGTCTCCTCCGACCAGATCGACGACGTGATGTCGATGTTCGGCGACAACGACATC
>DASQAS010000244.1:0-114209 GCA_035635635.1 Myxococcales bacterium
GCTCCGGCTGCTCAACTCGGACCGGCTCACCTTCCACGATCTCTCGTATGCGCGCGTGGCCTGGACGGCGAAGGACCAGATGGGCGTGCAGTTCGACCGTTCCGACATCGTCGGCCGGCATGCGGTGGCGCGCCTGATCGCAGAGAACGAGACGCTCTGGAGCAGCGCCTGGGAAGGCCTGCACGCGCCCTCGTGCTGCGCGGGCCAGGGTGTGACCGATCCGGTGCCGCCCCGCCCGAAGCACCGCGCCGCCGCGGCTCAGTAGGACTCGGGTCGGAGGTACGCCGTACGGTCGCCCGCCCGGCTGCCGTACGACTGTGGGCGGTCGCCGCTCCGCCTCCACAGCGCGGATGCGTATGTTCGCGCCATGGGTCTGGAGGCAGGCGCAGCCAGGCAACTGGCCGGCCTCCTTCGTGGAGGCGGGATTGCCTTTGCGGCGCAAAGGATCGCGCGGCTGGTGGCCGAGGCGTACACCGGCAGCGGGTCCGCCGATGCCGCGCGGTTCTGCGGGATGCTGCGCGATTCCCTGGCGGCCCTCGCGGAGGAGGGAACGCTGAGCAGCGCGGACCTGCGCATGCTCATCCGCGAGATCGACGCCGCGCAGGCGGCCGCGCTGGAAGGGCTCTCCAACCCTCGCCGCGCTCTCGAGGCCCTGGAGCGTGCGGTCTCCGGCGGCTCGACCGGAGATCTGCCCCGGCTGGCCCTGGAAGGCGCCGCGTCCGCCGATTCCGCCGCGCTGCTGAACGCCGAGAGCGGCGCCCTGGTCCTGCGCACCGGCGCCGGGCTGGAGCTTCCCGCGGAAGCGATGGCACCCCAGAGCCTGGCGGCCCAGGCGCTGGCGGAGAGGAAACGGGTCGAGGCTTCCGATCAGGAGGGGTCCCGCGCCGTCGTGGCCTTCCCGCTGCGGTCGGGAGCGGAGATCGCCGGCATCCTCCGCGTCTCTTCGCGCACGGTCTGGCAGTTCAGCCCCGACGAGCTCGGTTTCCTGGAGGCGATCGCGAGCCGTGCGGCCGGGCTGCTGGCGAAGGATGAGCCGCAGACGCGGCTGCGGCATGCGCTGCTTACCTTCGAGTCGTTGATCGAGGCCTCTCCGCTGCCCATCGTCTCCAACGATCGCGAGGGCCGGGTGCAGATCTGGAACCGCGCCGCCGAGGAGCTGTTCGGGTGGCAGCGCGGAGAGGTGCTGGGAAAGCCGAACCCGATGTTGCCGCCGGAGCCTTCGCAGGAGTCGAGCTCCATCAGCGGCGAGATCGATGCCGGCGCGGTCATCCGTAATCGCGAGGTGCGCAGGACACGCAAGGACGGAACCACCCTGCACCTGGCGCTCTCCATCGCCCCGCTCCGCGAACCCAGCGGCGACATCTCGGGCGCGATCGCCATCCTGGCGGACATCACCGACCGCAAACAGAGCGAGGAGGAGATGGTGCGCACCGCCGGCTTCCGCGAGCACCTGATCGGCATCGTGAGCCACGACCTGCGCAATCCCCTCACTGCCATCGTCACCTCGACGCAGCTGCTCCTGCGCTACGGGGAGCTGCACGAGCGCCAGGCCCGGGTGGTGGCCCGGATCTCCGCCAGTGCGAACCGCATGACCCGGATGATCGACGACCTGCTCGACTTCGCCCGCACCCGGCTCGGAGGCGAGTTCCCCATCCGCCGGCGCCGCGTCGATCTCCGGCAGATCTGCGAACAGACGGTCGAGGAGCTCGAGTTCGCCTACACGCGCGAGGTGAACCTGGATTCGGAGGGCGACCTCTGGGGCGATTGGGACGCGGACCGGATGGCGCAGGTGATCTCCAACCTGGTGGGAAACGCGCTCCAGCACAGCGACGGCCAGGTGGAGGTGACGCTCCGCGGGGAAAGCGACGAAGTGCTGTTCCGGACCCGGAACGGCGGCCCGCCCATTCCGGCGGACGTGCTCCCCCACGTCTTCGAGCCGGGCCGGCGCGGCAACGGCGCCCGATCGGGCGGGGTCGGGCTGGGGCTGTTCATTGCCCGGCAGATCGTGCTCGCGCACGGAGGAACCATCGAGGCGCGATCGAGCGAAGCGGAAGGCACCATCTTCGAGATCGCGCTGCCCCGCAAGGCTCGGCAGAAGACGTGATCGCGGATCGGGTTGCCTGGAAGCGGCACGCCAAGCATGGTTCGACCATGCGCATCGCATGGCTGCTGATCCTCGCGCTCGGCTGCGCGCACCGGGCGAACGCGAGCCCCGACGACGAGGTGACCGGCTGCGACACGGACCAGGACTGCGCGCTCACGCGCGTGGAGCCCGGCGGCTGCTGCCCGATGCTCTGCGAGCCGCGGGTGGTGACGCGCAAGCGCGCCGTCGCGCTGGAGGCCAACGTGGACACCTGCAACAAGGGCAAGCCGTGCGCGCTGCCGCTCTGCCGTCCGCCGGCGCAGACCATCACTCCGGTCTGCGTCCAGAACCGCTGCGTGGCCAGAACAGGCCCTTCCAACTGACAGCCTTTCAGGCCGTAGCCGGCGCCTGCCGATCCGCCTTCGAACCGCCGTCCCGCGGATCCCGCCGCAGCGCGGTCCAGAGCGCGGAGCCGATCAGCGCCAGCAGCACGAAGGCCTGCGCACAAAGGCCCTCGCGTGTGGCGTACAAGCCGAGGGCGGGCACCTGGAACGCGCCCCAGACCGTGAGGGGGACCGCGCCCAGGACCTGGAGGCTGCGCACACCGTGCCCGACCATCAGGACCGCCAGCGCGCAGAGCAGAACCCCACAAGTCACCAGGAGCGGCCTTGGCTTCAGTCTCCGCCCCAGCCGCTGGAAGGCGGCCACCAGCGCGAACAGCGCGCAGAGCCCGACGCCGGCCCCCGCGGCCACCGACGCGCCGTAGCCGGGCGTCTCGAGGAGCAGGCCGCGGAAGAAGAGGACGGTCTCGAACATCTCCCGGTAGACCGCCACGAAGGTGAGCCCGAGGATCACCGCCGCGCTGCCCGCCGCCATGGTCTTCGCGGAGAGGAAGGAGACGAGCCGCTTCGCCGAGAGCGATGCCAGGAGCCAGTGGCTGGCGTACAAGAGCAGCGCCGCGGTCACGAGCTGCAGGACGCCTTCGGTCAGCTCGCGGTCCGCACCCGAAAGCCGGACCAGGAGCATCCCCGATCCCCACCAGGTCGCCATCCCGGCCACGATCGCCGTGATCCACCCGGCGTGCACCGCGTGCGCGTCCCGCTCGCGCCCCGCCTTGCGCAGAAGCGCGAGCATCGCCGCCACGAGCAGCGCCGCCTCCACGCCTTCCCGCAGCGCGATCACCAGCGCCGCGACGAAGGCGACGAGACCGCCTCCGGGCCCGCGCGAGTCCGCCTTCTCCAGCAAGGAATCGAGCCGGGCCGCGTGGGAATCGAGCTGGGCGTCCCTGCCGTCGATCGAGGCGCGCAGGGCGAGGAAGGCCGACTCGACCTCCTGCACCAGCTCCGGATCGCGCGTCCGCAGGGCGGCCTCGTGCGGCTCGAAGTGGTCCAGGTAGGCGGAGATCAGTCCCCGGCGGGCCCGGTCACGCTCGCCCTTGCGGGCCTGGACGATCGCGCGCTGCACCGCGGTCCTCGCCTCGGCCAGGCCGCGCGCGTTCGGATTGGAATCCTCGGCAAAGGGGCCGCTCCGGACCGCCGCCAGCGCCTCCTCCTGGTCCGCCGGCGAGAGCCTGGCCGCCGACAGCCGGGAGCGCAGGTTCTCGTCCGAGAGCACGGCGAGGTCCGCGTAGCGCGTGGGTAGAAGGGCCGCGCGGGCCAGCTCCGCGCCGCGCGGCGAGGGCGCCGCGTGCGCGAGCGAGAGCACGTGGAACGCGACGTCCCAACGCTGCTCGTCGGTCAGGCCCGTATCGAACGCGGGCATCGCCGTCTTGGGGACGCCGTACGTCGAGGCGCTGAAGATGCGCTGAGGCGTGAGCTGTCCCGCCTCGGTCTTGAAGTCGGGCGGCTTGGTCGGGAGATCGAGGGCCGGGTTCGGATGCCCGTCCGCCCCGTGGCACGCTGCGCAGGCCTGTGCGTACACCTCGGCGCCGTGCCGGGGATCCGGCGCGCGCTGCGGGACGAGCACCACGCCAAAGCGCTGCACGATCTCGTCGCGGACGTCGCGAGCGGTCTGCGCCACCTCCAGCGGCGGAGCGCGCTCCTCCACGCGGCGCCCCAGGGCGTCCAGCCGCTTCGCCAGATCCTCCCCCCGGCCGCCCACGTCCGCGCGCAGCTCGCGCGCCGCGTCCTGGACGAAGCCGATCTGCTCGGTGTACTCCGCCTCCGAGAGGATCTCGCCGTGCTCACCCACCGCGCGCGCGTAATCCCCGCTCACGTAGTCGAGCAAAGCGACCACCCGCCGCAGCGGCTGGACCTCCAATGCCTTCGCCTTCGGCTCCGGCCCGCCCGCCGGCAAAGCCGTCGGGCTCCCGCCCGGCTGGGCCCTCGCCGCGGTCGCGGCGAGAGTGAGACTGAGAATCATTCTCAACACGTGTCGCTAGGATAGTGGGCAAGCGGGCTGTTGTCACTCCCCCCGAACCGTGGCAAGTCGTCGCGCGGAGCACATGCGTCTTCCCGGGTACTTCATCCGCACGCGCGACGACGGCGCCACCCACACCGAGGCGGCGCACATCCCGGGCGGCCGCTCGCTGCGCGACCTGGTGTTCGGCGCGAACGACGGCCTGGTCGCGGCGTTCGCGGTGGTCTCCGGCGTGCACGGCGCCGCGGTCTCCACCCGCATCATCCTGCTCGCCGGGCTCGCCGAGCTGATCGGCGGGACCATCGCGATGGGGCTCGGGGCGTTCCTCGCGGGGAAAAGCGAGCGGGAGTTCATCCTCAGCGAGCGGGCGCGGGAAGAGCGCGAGGTGCGCGAGTTCCCGGACGAGGAGCGCAAGGAGGTGCGCACCATCTTCGCCCGCAAGGGATTCCGCGGCCAGGCGCTGGAGCAGATGGTGCAGCACGTCACCGCGGACCCGGTGTTCTGGGTGGACACCATGATGACCGAAGAGCTGGGCCTCAGCGCCGTCCCCACCGGCGCTCCGTTGCGATCCGGGCTGGTGGTCGCGTGCGCCTACGCGCTCGGGGCCGCGTTCCCGGTCATCCCCTACGCCCTGCCGATCGAGGTCTCCACGGCCTTCGCGCTCTCGGTCGGGTGCACGTTGGTGGCCCTCTTCTGCGCGGGCGCCGCCAAGACCTGGATGACCGGCCGCCCCTGGCTGCGCAGCGGCCTGGAGACGGTGCTGATCGGGGCCATCGCCGCCGCCGCCACCTTCGTCGCGGGAAGGCTGATCGCCGGATGACCCCGCAGGCGCCGGAAGAAGGACTGGCGCGGGCGCTGCTCGGCGCCTTCCGGCCGGAGTTCGCCGAGCGCGAGCCGAGCGCGAAGCAGCTCTCCGAGCTGATCCTGGACGCCGTCTCGGCGGCACTGCCGCTCACCCGGTACGAGCCCGCGGATCCCGCTCTCGCCGAGCTGGAAGGGCTGGCGCAGCACGCCGACGTCTACGCCTGGGACGGCGCGCCCGGCTGGGACGTGGTCCTGGCCCGCGGCCTGCTTCCGCGCGCTCCCATCGCTCCGGGTCCGCCGGTGCTCGACGGAATCGGCGCCAGGCCGGAGCGGACGCAGCAGCGCGGCGAGCTCAAGCGCAGGGCCCACGCCGAGGCCGCGCGGCTGGTCGCGGCCGGCCAGGACGTCGCGAAGACCGGCAGCGCGGCCGCGCTGGTCGCGGCCCACGCCTCGTTCCTCCGGCTGGTCGGGTTCGCCGCCGCCGCGCCCCTGTTGTCGCTGCCGGAGGATCCGGCCGCGGGCGAGCTGGTCCCGGCGCGGCGGGAGGCGCTGCTCGCGGAGATGGACACGCGGGGCGAACCCTTCATGACGGCGCAGGAGGAGTGGCTCGCGCGGCTCCTGGCCGACAACCCGGCGGCGGCCGCCGCCCCGGCCTTCCGGACCTTCTACGCCGGGCTCTCGCAGTCGCTGCGCGTCGCCTGGTTTCTGCGCCTCTTCGCCGAGGAAGCCGGGGCCGGCCGCCTGGCGCCCGACCCGGAGGCGCTGCTTGGGGCGGTCGGAACCTGGCAGCCGGTGCGCTGGGCCCGGCTTCGGGGCGGGGCTCCGTCGCGGTGGATCGAGGTTCTCTGCCCGCCCGCGCCGGAGGACGAGCCGGTGCTGCGGCGCCTGGAGCGCGAGTGCGGGCAGGCCCTGGACCTGTTTTCGCGCCTCTGGTTCGCCCGGGGACTCTCCTTGACGGGCTTCACCGCGCTCGGGGCGCTGTTCACCGCCCGCTGCGCGGCCATCGTGGCGCTCTGGGAAGAGGCCGGCGGTGGCGGTCTTCCGACTTGACCATTAGGATTCCTCGAAGCCCGAGGAGGGAGCTCGCAATGGACAGCTGGTCTTCCGCAGCACCCGTCAGCCGCACCCGGACCGCCGAGTTCATGGCGTCGGTCTATCGCTGGATGGCCTTCGGCCTGGCCCTCACCGGCATCGTGGCCTGGGCCGTCGCCACCACCCCTGGGCTGCGCTCCGCGTTCATGATCTTCCAGGATGGCCGCCTGGCCGGTGTCACGGGCCTCTTCTGGGTCGTGGGGATCGCGGAGCTCGTCGTGGTGTTCCTGTTCGCGCCCGTGGTCCAGCGCGCCGCGATCGGCGCCGCGGTCGCGATGTTCCTCACCTACTGCGCGCTCACCGGCGTCACGCTGTCGGTTTATCTGTTCGTCTATACGGGAGCGTCCATCGCCTCCACGCTGTTCGTCACCGGCGGCGCGTTCTTCGGGCTCTCCGTCTACGGGACGGTCACCAAGCGCAGCCTGGACGGGTGGCGCAGCTTCCTCTTCATCGGGCTGATCGGGATCATCCTCGCCAGCATCGTCAATATCTTCCTGCACAGCCCGGCGGTCGACTTCGTGATCTCTTGCGCAGGCGTGCTGATCTTTGCCGGCCTCACCGCCTACGACACGCAGAAGCTGCGCGCGATGGGCGAGAACGCCGAGGAGCGGCACGCGCTGGTCGGGGCGCTCGCGCTCTACCTCGACTTCATCAACCTCTTCCTCTTCCTGCTCCGCTTCATGGGCAGAAGGCGTGAGTGAGAGCGCCAAGAAGCCCTGGGACCGCGGGGCGTTCTTCGACGTCGATGGCACGCTGATTTCGACCAACGTCGTCGACGCGTACGCCTATTACGTCTTCCACCGCGGGACCATCTTCGGGACCGCGCAGCGCCTCTTCCGCGGCCTGGCCATGGCGCCGATCTACGCGCTGGCCGACCGGATGAACCGGAAGACCTTCAACGAGCTCTTCTATCGCTCGTACCGCGGTCTCTCGGAGGACCGGCTGGTCGAGCTCTCCCAGGACCTCTGCGACAAGGTGCTCAAGCCGGCCGTGTATCCGGGCGCGCTCGACATCATCGCCGAGTGCCGGAAGGCCGGCTGCAAGATCGTGCTCTGCACCGGCGCCATCGACATCACCATGCGGCCTCTGGCCGAGTACCTGGGGGCGGACGACCTGATTGCGAATTCGCTGCAGTTCGTAGAGGGGTTCGCCACCGGCAAGGTCATCCCGCCCATCGTGGAGGGCGCGAACAAGGCCAACCGGGTCCGCGAGTACTGCGCCCGGCACGACCTGCGGCTGGACGTCTCGCACGCGTACAGCGACTCGCTCTCGGACTACCCGATGCTCTCGGTGGTGGGCCGGCCGACGGCGGTGAACCCGGATCGGCGGCTGCGCTCACACGCGCGCGCTTACGAGTGGCCGATCCTCGATCTCACCCTGACGGGTCGGAAACACCTGCCGCGCTGACGCCATCTGCTTCGGTCAGCCTTACTGCAGCGTCACCCGCCGCAGCGCGTGCTCGGCGAGATCGACGACGAGGATGCTCCCGTCCGGCGCCACCGCCACGCCGCGCGGGAAGCCGAAGCCGGCGTCGGGGCCGTATCCGTCGACGGTGCCGCCGCGCACGCCGCCGGCCAGCGTGTCCACCACCCCGTTGCGCAGCGCGCGCACGCGGGCCGAGGCGCCGTCGAGGAAGACCACCTGCCCGTCCGCGCGCACCGCCGCGGCGATGGTCTCGGAGACCTTCGCCGAACTCGCCGGTCTGTCGGACCATCCGCTCGCACCCAGGTTGCCGAGCAGCACGGTGACGTCGTGCGTGGGCGCCGACGAGACCTTGCGGATCATCCCGCTCTGCGGCTCGATGAAGAGCGCGTCCCCGCCGGGGAGCGCCGCCATCCACATCGGGTACATGAGCGTGGCCTTCGCGCCGGGCCCGTTGTCGAGCCCGCGCTCGCCGGTCCCGGCCTAGGTGCGGACGGTACCGTCCGGGCGGACCTCGCGGATGCGGTAGTTCCAGGTGTCGGCCACCAGGATCGTCCCCCGGGTGGTGAGCGTGATCCCCATCGGCCAGGTGAACATCGCGGCGTCCCCTCTGCCGTCCGCGAACCCCATTTCCGACCCCGCCAGCGTCTTCACCGTTCCGTTGGAGATGGAGCGGATGCGGTTGTTCTTCGTATCGGCGACGTAGATGGTGCCGTCGCTCGCGACGGCGATCCCGTGCGGGTCGGCGAAGCGCGCGCTGCCCGCAGGGGAAGAAAGAGCATCCGGGCGCTTGCCCGGACGACAGTCGAGCGCAGGGAGCGCGGCCGGGGTTTTCGTCACCCCCGGCCGCGCTTGCCGTCGGGCTGTTCTCTCCACCCTGCTCCCCGCACACCTCCTCCGGATCGCCCGGGGGCATTGTGGCGAAAAAACCAATGAATTCTAGAACGTTGTGCCGGAGCCCGGCTGGCAAGCCGCCATCCTGGCGGCGCTCGTCGTGCTCGCCTCCGCCCGGTTCAGCAAGAGGCTCGGCTGAGGGACCGGCGCTGCAATGCCTTCGGGTTTTCAGGTAAAACGGCCCTCCATGCGTTCGCTGGACCGCCTCCGCCAGAGCTACGACGAGGAATCGCAGGTCGTCGTGCAAGAGAAGCGTTCCCCGCCGCGGATGCTGTTCTCGGACACCGAGGTGCTCCTCGAGGAGATCCCGGTGGGAACGCGCGTGATCTTCCCCAATCCTCCGGTGGAGGAGCTGGCCAACTGGCGGGCGGCGATCCGCTGGGCCATCAACCATCCCGAAGGGTGCGATCCCCTGCACGCGCAGCTGCGGCCGGGGATGCGGGTGGTGATCGCGATCGACGACATCTCCCTGCCGCTGCCGCCGATGCGCACGCCGGACGTGCGCCAGATCATGCTGGAGATCGTCCTGCCCCTGCTCGCCGATTCGGGCGTGGACGACGTGCATCTGCTGATCGCCAACGCGCTCCACCGCCGCATGACCGAGGCGGAGATGCGCCGGATGGTCGGCTCCAAGATCTTCGAGGCCTACTACCCGGACCGGTACACCAACCACGACGCGGAGGAGCCGGGCGCCATCGTCGAGCTGGGAACGACGGACGCGGGCGAGAAGGTCCGCGTCTCCCGCCGCGCCTCCGAGGCGGACCTGGTCATCTACCTGAACGTGAACTTCGTGCCGATGGACGGCGGGCACAAGTCGGTAGGCACCGGCCTGACCGACTACCTGGGCCTGCGCGCGCACCACACGCCGCAGGCGATCCGCGGCTCGAAGAGCTACATGGAGCCGAAGCACTCCGAGCTGCACAGCTCGGTGGACCGGATCGGCCGGGTGATCGACCAACACCTCAACGTCTTCCACATCGAGACCGCGCTCAACAACAAGATGTTCGACGGCCCCATGGCCTTCCTCGGCAAGCGCGAGGAGGACTTCACCGACCTGGACCGGGCCGCGCTCGCGGGGCTGCGCTGGACGCTGCAGCGGACGCCGCGCGCGCTGCGGCAGAACATCTTCCACAGGATCCCCGCCGCCTACGGCCTGATCGCCTGCGCGGCCGGACGCACCGAGCTGACGCACGAGAAGATCCTCCAGGCCTGCCGGCGGCAGCTCTTCGTCAAGGTCCGGGGCCAGGCGGACATCCTGGTGATCGGGATCCCGTACATCAGCCCGTACAACGTCAACTCGATCCTCAACCCGCTGCTCGTGCAGGTGATGGCCTGCGGGTACTTCTTCAACATGAACCGCGGCGTACCGCTGGTGAAGAAGGGCGGGACGCTGATCCTCACGCATCCCTGCATGGACGAGTTCGATCCGGTGCAGCACCCGAGCTACATCGAGTTCTTCCACCGGCTCCTGCCCGAGACCACCGACGCGATGACCCTGCACATGAAGTACGAGCGGGAGTTCGCGCAGAACCCCTCCTACGTGCACCTGTACCGCAAGGGGAACGCGTACCACGGCGCCCACCCCTTCTATATGTGGTACTGGGGCGAGAACGGCCGGCAGCACCTGGGCCAGATCATCGCCGTCGGCACCGAGAACACGCATGTCCCCGAGCTGATGGGCTGGGAGCGCGCCGACACGCTGGCGGAAGCGATCGACATCGCGCGCGGGCGGCAGGGGCGGTCGGCGCAGGTGACGCTGATGCACCATCCGCCGATGGTGATGACCGAGGTCGCGCTCGCCGCCCACGATGGCGTGCGCCAGCTTCCCGAGCACGGCGGAGGGTCGGCGGGCAAGCCGGGGATCGCGGCGAAGGAAGAGCCTTGAGCATCGATCTCGAGAGAGCCTTCCGCGGGCGCGAGATCCTCATCACCGGCGTCACCGGCTTTCTCGGCAAGGTCGCGCTCACCATGCTGCTCGACCGCTACCCCGAGGTGGGGAAGGTCCACGTGCTGGTGCGGCCGCGCGCCGGCGGCTCCGCGGAGGACCGCTTCTTCGGCAAGGTGGCCGCGTCGCCGCCGTTCCGCCCGCTGCGCGAGCGCTACGGCGACGGGTTCGACGCTTTCTTGCGCGAGAAGTGCGTGGCGCTGGCAGGCGACGTCACCGATCCCGCGTTCGGCCTCGCGGACGAACAGGTCGAGGTCTTCAAGGGAAAGCTCGCTTGCGTGATCAACTGCGCCGGGCTGGTGACGTTCAACCCCTCGCTGGAGCTCGCGATCCGGGTGAACACCGAGGGCGCCAAGCACGCGGCTGACCTGTGCGCGCGGACCGGCGCCACGCTGGTCCACATCTCGACCTGCTTCGTCGCAGGCGCGCGGCGGGGTCCGGTGTTCGAGGACGAGCCGGTGGTCGGCAGCTATCCCCGTTCGCACGACCTGGAGGAAGCCGCGCGCGTCCCGTTCTCCCTCGACGCGGAGCTGAAGGACGTGGACGCGCTGGTCTCGCGCCTGCGCGCCCAGGCCGACGACAGCGCGCTGGCGGCGCAGTTCCGCGAGGCGGCGGTCCGAAGGCTGGAAGACGAGGGCCGCGATCCGAAGGACCAGAAAGCGCTGGGCCTCGCTTCCGGGCGCGAGCGCAAGCTCTGGCTTGCGCAGCAGCTCGTCAACGCCGGGATGGAGCGGGCACGGGCGTGGGGCTGGCCGAACACGTACACGTACACGAAGGCCCTGGGCGAGCAGGCCATCGCCGCCAGCGGCTGCGCGTACGCGCTGGTGCGGCCCGCCATCGTGGAGAGCGCGCTGCGCTTCCCGTTCCCGGGCTGGAACGAAGGATTCACCACCTCGGCGCCGCTGGTCTTCATGGGCCTGAACGGGCAGCGCGTGTTCCCGGCCGGGCAGAAGCTGGTGCTGGACCTGATCCCGGTGGACCTGGTCGCGGCCGGAATCCTGGGCGTGGCCGGCGCGGCCTGCGCGGGACAGCTCGAGCAGCGGGTCTTCCAGCTCGCCTCCGGAGACGTGAACCCGTTCTACGTGCGCCGCGCCATCGAGCTGGTCGCGCTCTACAAGCGCCGCAACATGGAGGCGCGCGTCGAAGAGGGCCGGCGCGGGGCGTTCGAGAACTGGATCGACACGTTCCTCGAGCCCTATCCCGCGTCCAAGGAGCTGTA
This sequence comes from Myxococcales bacterium, assembly GCA_035635635.1. Classification (GTDB taxonomy): domain Bacteria; phylum Myxococcota; class Myxococcia; order Myxococcales; family 40CM-4-68-19; genus 40CM-4-68-19. The sequence continues at coordinate 11,818 of DASQAS010000244.1, forward strand.
CTTCGCCTCCAGCGCGCCGTTCTTCCGGGCGGCGGCGAAGGGCCTGCGCAAGCTGATCGCCGAGAAGGGGGCCTTCTGGGGAGCGCCGCGGACCACGGCGCTTCTGGCGCGCGCGGACCAGGCGCTGGAGAGCGTGGACCGGCAGCTCGCGCTGCTGGAGACGACCTGGGAGCTCTTCCTCCCGTTCGTCGCCGGCGAGCGCTTCATCTTCCAGTGCAAGCACACCCGCGCCCTCTGGACGCAGCTCTCGGAGGAGGATCGCGCGCGGCTGCCCTGGGATCCCGAGGCGATCGACTGGCGCGGCTACTGGATGGAAGTCCACATGCGCGGCCTCGAGGAGTGGGTGTTCCCGGGACTCGAGGAGGAGCGCAAGGCGCTCAAGCGCGAGGTGGCACAGCCCAAGGACCTGCTCGCGCTGCTGGCCGCCTCCCAGCACGCGTTCGGGCAGCGCGTCGCCCTGCGGTTCTATGCGGGGGAGGACAGCGCGGCCGAGCTGTCGCGCACCCGCGACGACCGGGTGACGTACGACGAGCTCGCGCGCTTCTCCGATCGGGCGGGCCGCGCCCTCCAGGCGGCGGGAGTGAAGCCCGGAGACCGCGTCCTGCTCATGTCCGAGAACCGCCCCGAGTGGGCGATGGCCTACTTCGGCATCCTCAAGACGGGAGCCGCCGCCGCGCCGCTCGACCAGAGCCTGAGCGCGCAAGAAGTGCGCAACTGCGCCCAGGCGGCCAGGGCGAAGATCCTGCTCGCCAGCCCGCGGGTGGCGGAGCGCCTGGGACCGATCGCGGGCCTGCGCACGCTGACGCTGCCGGAAGCCTTGCGCGCGTCGACGGAGCAGGGTCTTCCTCCGCTCCGCAAGAGCGCCGCGGCCGACGAGATCGCGTCGGTTCTCTTCACCAGCGGGACCACCGGCAAGCCGAAAGGCGTGATGCTCACGCACCGGAACTTCTCGGCGCTGGCGGCGAGGCTCGCGGGCCTCTTCGACCTGCGCGTCGGCGAAGGCGTGCTGAGCGTCCTGCCGCTCCACCACACCTTCGAGTTCAGCTGCGGGCTGCTCGTCCCGCTGATGCTGGGAGCGGAGATCACCTACCTGGACGAGCTCACCGCCGAGCGGGTCTCGGAAGCACTCAACACCGGCCGCATCCACGCGATGGTCGGCGTCCCCGCGCTCTGGCAGCTCTTGCACCGGCGCCTCACGCAGGAGTTGGCGTCCCGCCCGCGCATGGTCGAGGCGGCGATCCAGGCCGCGATGGCGCTCCACGGCGAGCTGCGGAACCGCACGCCCTTCAACGTGGGCAAGCTGCTCTTCTGGCCCATCCACAACCGGTTCGGCGGCAAGCTGCGCCTGCTGGTCTCCGGCGGCAGCACGCTGCCGGAGGAGGTGCAGAAGGCCTTCCACGAGTTGGGCTTCGATCTCACCGAGGGCTACGGCCTGACGGAGGCCTCGCCGGTGCTGTCGGTGACCGTGCCGGAGAACCGGCTGCGCACCGGCAGCGTGGGGCCGCCCCTGCCTGGCGTGGAGATCCGCATCGACGCTCCCGACGCCGAGGGCGTCGGCGAAGTCCTTGCGAAAGGTCCGAACGTGATGGCGGGGTACCTCGACGATCCCGAGGCCACCCGCAAAGTCCTCGCGGACGGCTGGCTCCGCACCGGAGATCTCGGCAAGCTCGACGAGGACGGCCACCTGGTCCTGGTCGGCCGCAAGAAGGACCTGATCCTCGACGCCAGCGGCAAGAACGTCTACCCGGACGAGTTGGAGGAGCTGTACGGCGCCTTCGACCGGATCAAGGAGCTTTCCGTGGTCGGGCTGCCGGATGGCAACGGACACGAGCGCGTCGCCTGCCTGTGCGTCGCGGCCAGCCGCGAGGATCGGCCCGCCATCGAGGAGCACTTCGCGCGCGTCTCGGCGGGGCTGCCGTTCTGGAAGCGGGTGAAGATCCTCCACTTCTGGGAGGGCGATCTCCCCAAGACGGCCACGCGCAAGGTGAAGCGGCCGCCGGTGATCACGGAGCTGCTCCGGCTGGAGAAAGCCACCGCCGCGGCCACGCAGCTGGCGACGGAGCCGGCGGGAAGCGACGCCTGGCTCTTCGACCTCCTCGCCGATCTCGCGCAGAAGCCGCGCGGCAGCGTGAACGCGCAGACGCGCCTGGTTGCAGACCTCGGATTCGATTCGCTGCTGGTCGCCGAGCTGGCCGTCGCCCTGGAGAAGGCCGGCGTGAAAGCGCCGTCAGAAGCGGAGGCCGCGGCCATCGGCACGGCCGGAGAGCTGGCCCGCCTGATCGAGAAGCACGGGGAGGTCGAGCCGCGTGCGCTGGCCAACGGCGCGCTCCAGGGAAACAACGCCGACATCCCCGTCCCGGGCGCCGTGGCGGCCGCGGGGCGGGCCGCGATCGGGTTCTTCCAGAAGGCGCTCTACGGCGGCGTGTTCGACATCGAGGTCACGGGGCAGGCGAACGTTCCGTCCAACGCGGCGTTCCTGGTGGCCGCCAACCATGCCAGCCACCTCGACGTCGGGCTGGTGAAGATCGCGCTGGGCGAGGAGGGCGGCAAGCTCGCCTCGCTGGCCGCCCGGGACTACTTCTTCGACAACCCCTGGAAGCGCGCCTGGTTCGGCAACTTCACCAATCTGGTTCCCATCCAGCGTCGCGGCTCGCTGAAGGAATCGCTGCACACCGCGGTCCGGACGCTCGAGTACGGCTACCACCTGCTCATCTTCCCCGAGGGGACGCGCTCGCCGGACGGCAGCCTTCAGGAGTTCAAGCCGGCCATCGCTTATCTCTCGTTCGCGGCGGGGGCCGACATCCTGCCCGTCTACCTGGAGGGCACGCACGAGGCGATGCCCAAGGGAGCCTTCCTGCCCGACCCGCGCAAGCGGCGGAAGCTCTTGGTGCGCATCGGGCCGGTGCTGCGCTACGAGGAGCTGCGCGCCGCTACGCAGGGCCTCGCGCGCTCCGCGGCGCACAAGGAAGTGACGCGGAGCGTGCGCCTGGCCATCGAGGCGTTGCGCGATGGCAAGCCGCCGCCCGAGATCGGCCGGCCCGGACGGCTTCTGGAGGCCTCGCGGTGAAGCTGCTGGTCACCGGCGCGACGGGGTTCCTCGGCTCCACGCTGGTGCCGATGCTGCGCGAGGCGGGACACGAGGTCCGCGCGCTGGTCCGATCGGGGGCGAAGGTTTCCGGCGCCGAGATCGTCAAAGGGGACGTGCGCGATCCCGAGTCCCTCCGGCGCGCGCTCGACGGCATCCAGGGCCTCTACCACCTCGCGGGCCTGGTGAGCCGCGACCCCGCCGACGCGCGCAAGATGTACGAGCTGCACGTGGATGGTACGCGCCACCTGCTCGAGGCAGCCGCGCGGGCGAAGCTGCAGCGGATCGTGCTCGCGTCGTCATCGGGGACGATCGGGGTCTCCCGCGTGCGCCGGGTCGCGACCGAGACCGACGACTACCCGATCGAGACGGTCGGCCGCTGGCCGTACTACCTGAGCAAGATCTACGAGGAGAAGATCGCGCTGGAGCTCTCCCGGCGCGGGCTCCCGATCGTGATCCTCAATCCCTCGCTGCTGCTCGGACCGGGCGACGCGCGCATGTCCTCGACCCAGGACATCTTCCGCTTCCTGATGGGGCGGATCCCGGTGATGCCGCGCGGCGGGATCTCCTTCGTGGACGTGCGCGACGCCGCCAGGGCGTTCGTGGCGGCGCTCACGCGCGGCAACGTGGGCGAGCGCCACCTGCTCGGCGCCGCGAACTGGGAGTTCACCGAGTTCTTCGAGCGGCTGGGGCGCATCGCGCACCGTCCCCCTCCGCTGCTGCGCCTGCCCTCGCCGGTCAAGGTGGCCGCCGCGCACTGGCTGGAGAAGTGGGCGCGGGACCGGGGCCGCGAGCCGGATCTGCCCGCCAGCGACGTGGAGATGGGGGAGTGCTGGTTCTTCATCGACTCGTCCAAGAGCGAACGGCTGCTCGGCTTCCGGCCGCGCGATCCCGTGCAGACGCTCAACGACACCGTCCGCTACGTGCAGGGTCACTTCATAGCGAAAGGCGCCTGATGTTCGCCTGCCTCCGGCTGCACCAGCACGAGACCGCCGCCGAGCGCGACGGCTGCGACGCCCAGACGCACGACGCGATGTCCCTGGTGAAGATGGCCCAGGTCGGGTTCACCGGCCCCGCCAAGATCCGCCGCACCTACGAGCCGGGCCGGAAAGAGACGCGCGCAGGCCTCGAGGTGGTCGTCTTCACGGAGGAGCAGATCGTCCCCTGGAAGATCGGGGACGAGGAGGAGGAGTGATGCTCCTCTACCTGGCCCGCCACGCCCAGACGGCCTCCTCCGCAGTGGACTCCTTCAACGGCCGCGGCGAGCTCCCGCTCACGGACCACGGCCGCGAGCAGGCGGGCAAGCTCGGCCAGCGGCTCGCCGGCGTGCGGTTCGCCGCGGTGTACCGATCGCCGCTCGGTCGTACGGCGGAGACGGCCGCGCTGATCGCGCCGAAAGTGCCGGCCGAGGTGCTGCCCGGGCTGACGGAGATCGACTATGGCCGCTGGGAGGGTCTTTCGCCCGAGCAAGCCCGCGCTCTCGACCCGAAGCTCTACGAGGCCTGGGTTGCGGATCCGGCCAGCTTCGCTCCTCCGGGTGGAGAGACGGCCGCCCAGGTCGCCGAACGCGCGCTGGCCGCCATCGAGCAGATCCGCGCGCGCCACCCAGGCGCGGACGACCGCGTGCTCGCCGTTTCGCACAAGGCGACGCTGCGCATTCTCGGAGCCGCGCTGGTCGGCGCCCCGATCTCGAAGTACCGGATCCGCTGGTCGCAGGACGAGAACGCGCTGAACCTCGTCGAGCTGCGGGCCGGGAAGGAGCCGTTCCTGCGACTCTGGAACGACACCGCGCATCTGGGACCGGAACCGGGCTCTACGACCCGAAGTGGAAAATGACTACTGCCTGCGAAGCACCTGCACGACGTAGTACGGGCCGGGCTCCGGCTCCTCGCGATCCCACTTTCTGCGCAGCCCGCAGTGCGACCGTTCTTCACGCCCCTTCACCAGTGCTACCGCCCCTCGGGCTCCCGCTGTACTCCGCTCGACTTCGCCGTCGGCTTATAACGAGCGGCCTTGCCCCGACCCGGGCTGCACAGACGGGTCTCCGCTGTTCCGCACCGAGCCTTCGAGCACATGCTGCTCCCCGTACCCCGGCGAGACCCGCGGCGCCTTCCCGGACCTGCTCGACGCGGACATGGCCTTCGCCGTGACATGCGCGGCTCGGCTCTCGCTTTGTAAATGTGACGAGGCGGCAGGATTCACTTCATGTTGCGGCCTGCGCTCTTGCTCCCTCCGAAGAGGCTTTTGACGCCCCGCTGCGGCCTGCAGGATCTCTCCCGCCGGCTGGGCCCTGCTACCCGGCGCTCCGTTGCTTACCGGGGCGGGACTCTCACCCGCTGGTTCGGTGCGCTTCCAGCACGCGACATGGCGGCATTCCAAGCGGCCAGGGAGTCGCAAGATCATGGACAATGCGCACGCACGCGAGGAGATTCACTTGCCCCGGGGCAAGTGAGCCGTGGATAACTCCGGCATTGCCGCCCGCCCGATGAAGCTCTTGCTCAGCGTCCGGTTGACTTCACCCGGAGCGCCGCTCGAACAGGTGCGCCGCATCCTCCTTGCGCGCGCCGGACGCGTCCGCCACCGAGAATTGCCGCCGCTTGCCGGTGGTGGTGAACGCGTACATCACCGCGCTCCCGTACTGCCCTGCCTTGTTTACCGCGTAGAAGCTGATGTCGAAATTAGGCCGCCCCGGCGCCGCCAGCAGGCGCTTCTCCTTCGTGGTCTTTGCGATCCGCTCCAGCGTCATCAGGCAGGCCTCGCGCGGATGCTTTCCCTGCCGCATGAATTCCACGGTGAGGTGGCCCCCGCCGACCAGGATGTTCGCCTCGCCCCGCCCCGTGCTTCCCGCCGACCCGACGTCGTTGTCCGTGAAGCAACCTGCGCCGATGATCGGCGAGTCGCCCACCCGGCCGGGCATCTTGAAGAACAGGCCGCTGGTCGAGGTGCAGCCCGCCAGATCGCCTTTGCCGTCCATGGCCGAGAGGTGGATGGTGCCGCCGCCTTGCGGCTTGCGGAGGTCGTCCCAGCCGAACTCCTGGATGAACTCCTTGACCTCCGGCGGGTAGTGCTCCGGGTCAGGCTCCAGCCACTTGTCCTTGTCGGACAGGTTCTGCTTCCAGAACAGCCAGACCTTGCGCGCCTTCTCGGTCATCAGGTTTTCCACGCCGAACCCGTTCATGGTCGCGAAGTGCCGCGCCCCGGGGCCGACCAGCAGCACGTGGTCGGTGGACTCCATCACCAGCTTCGCCACCTTGGTCGGGTTCTTCACCCCCTCCAGCGCGGCCACTGCGCCCGCCCGCGCGGTGGGCCCGTGCATCACCGACGCGTCGAGCTGCACCACGCCCTCCTCGTTGGGCACGCCGCCGTAGCCCACCGTCATGTCGTTGGGATCGTCCTCCACCAGGTTCACGCCGGCGATGGCCGCGTCGAGCGGGTCCGCGCCCTCCCGCATGCGGCGGACCGCCAGCTCCACCGCCTTCAGGCCGTTGGACGAAGAGACGGCTACGGGTCGGGACGCCTTCGGCTGCGCCCGCCCCGCCTGCGCGAGCGCGGCGGCGGCGGCCGCGGTGCCGAGAAGGCTCCTGCGGGAGATGCTCATGCGCGCTCCAGCGACGCGACGTCGCGGCCGGTGATTCCGAGGAGGTAGAGGATGGCGTCGAGCCCCATCGCGGAGATCGAGGTGTGTGCCGCCTCCCGCAGCTTGGGCTTGGCGTGGAAGGCGATCCCGTGACCCGCCTTCTGCAGCATCAGGAGATCGTTGGCGCCGTCCCCGATCGCGATCACCTGGTCGAGCGGCACGTTCTCCCGGCGGGCCAGCTCCTCCAGGAGATCAGCCTTGCGCTGCGCGTTGACGATCGGTCCGACCACCCGCCCGGTGAGCTTTCCGCCCTCGATCTCCAGCGTGTTGCTCCAGGCGAAGTCGATCCCCAGCCGCTTCTGCAGCGCCTCCGCCGCCACCGAGAACCCGCCCGAGATCACCGCCGTCCGGTAGCCCAGCCGCCGCAGGACCCGCAGCAGGGTCTCCGCGCCCTCGGTGAGCGGCAGGTTGTCGGCCAGCTCGTACAGCACGCGCGCATCGAGTCCCTTCAAGAGCGCCACCCGCTCGCGCAGGCTGCGGTCATAGTCCATCTCGCCCATCATCGCCCGGCGCGTGATCGCGGCGACCTGATCCCCCACGCCGTGCGCCCGGGCCAGCTCGTCGATCACCTCGATGCGGATCAGCGTGGAGTCCATGTCCATCACGATCAGCCGCTTGCTCCGGCGGAGCAGCGTCTCGCGCTGCAGCGCGCAGTCGAAGGCCCCCTGGCCGGCGGCCGCGAGCAGCGCGCGCTTGAGCGGCGCGTCTTCACCCCGGAGCGAGATGGCGAACTCCACCGAGGTCAACCCGCCCTCCGAGAGCCGGTAGATCCGCTCGATGTTCGCCCCGTGCGCGGCCAGGATCTCGGACACCGTCTGCAGCTCGGACGCCCCCAGCGTGCGCGCGATCAGCGTGAGCGCGTACCGGGGCGCGTCCGGAGGTGGCCCGTCCGGCTTGCGGTAGTCGAGCGAGAGCCCAAGCTCGCGAGCGATGAAGAGCAGCTCCTTGAGCAGCGCCGGTTCGTCCTCCGCCTCGACCGCGAACCCGAGCGTGAGCAGGTCCTGCAGCACCACCTGCTCGACGTCGGACAACCGCGCGCCAGCCTGCGCCAGCGTCCGCGAGATGCGGGCCGTGATCCCGGGCGCGTCGCGCCCGGTGAACGTCAGGATCAGCTCTCCCATCGGCGCCTCAGGCCACCGCCGACCCACAGGCGCGGCACTTCCGCGCGCCGGTCGGGATCGCCTCCAGGCACTCCGGGCAGCTCTTGGTGGCCGCAGGGGCCGCCGGCTTGTCCAGGAAGACCTTGGTGAGCGCGAACACGACCAGGGCCACGATCAGGAAGTCGATGATGCGGCCGGCGAGGTCGCCGTACTTGATCGCGTTCTGGCCGGCCAACGTGAGCTGGGCATTGCGCCATTCCCCGCCCGGCAGCGCCAGGCCGACGACGGGCATCAGCACGTCCTCCACGATGCCGCCGATCACCCTCCCGATGGCGGCGCCGATCACCACGCCGATGGCCAGCGCGAATGCGTTCTGCTTGAGCAGGAACTCCCGGAATTCCTTCGTAGTCGCCTTCATGCAGGGCTCGATCCCACACCGCGGCCGGGCAGGCAAGCCGTTGTTGTGGGGGAGGGTCTAGCGTGTTATCCCCGGGGCGGATGGACCGCCCGCAGATTTCCGTCGTCATTCCGCTCTTCAACGAAGAAGAGAATGTCCCTGCGCTGCTCGACGAGCTGTTCGGCGAGCTCCGCAAGCTCGGGCGGACCCACGAGGTCATCTGCGTGGACGACGGCTCGCGCGACGGTACCTTCGCGGAGCTGGCGCGGATCGCGTCAGAGCACGCGGAGCTGCGGGTGATCCGCTTCCGCCTCAACTTCGGCCAGACCGCTGCCATGAGTGCCGGCATCGACGCGGCGCGCGGCGAAGTGATCGTCCCGATGGACGGAGATCTTCAAAATGACCCCGCCGACATCGGGAGGCTTCTGGCGCAGCTCGACGCCGGGTCCGACGTGGTCTCGGGATGGCGGAAGAACCGGCAGGACAAGGAGTTCGGCCGCAAGGTCCCCAGCCGCATCGCGAACTGGATGATCTCCTCGATCTCCGGCGTCCGCCTGCACGACTACGGCTGCTCGCTCAAGGCCTACCGCCGCGACGTGCTGCGCGACGTAAAGCTCTACGGCGAGATGCACCGCTTCATCCCCGTCTACGCGTCCTGGCAGGGCGCCAAGGTGACGGAGATGGTGGTCAACCACCGCGTGCGTCGCGCCGGCCGGTCGAAGTACGGGCTGTCCCGCACGTTCAAGGTGGTCCTCGATCTGATGGTTGTGAAGTTCCTGGCCAACTACGCCACCAAGCCTATCTACGTCTTCGGCGGCTTCGGCCTGGTCTCCTTCACCTGCGCGGTGATCGCGTTCGCCATTGCCCTCTACTACAAGCTCGCCGGCCTCAAGGACTTCGTGGCCACCCCACTGCCGCTCGTGGCCGTCATGTTCACGCTGGTCGGAGCGCTGAGCCTCTTGATGGGCCTGCTCGCCGAGCTGGTGATCCGCACCTACTACGAGTCGCAGGACAAACGGCCCTACCTGATCGCCGAAGAGCTGAACCGCCCCGAGAAGCCCGAGAAGGCGCAGCTTCCGCGGGCGGTGAGGAGCTGAAATGTGCGGCATCTGCGGCGACGTCGACCTCTCGGGAGCTCCGGACCCGGAAGGCGTGCGGCGGGCCGCGCGCGCCCTCGCGCACCGGGGACCGGACGCGGACGGCTTCCATTTCGACGGGCCGGCGGGCCTGGGACACCGCCGCCTCTCCATCCTCGACCTGGAGTCCGGCCAGCAGCCCATGTCGCGCGACGGTGTCGCGATCGCGTTCAACGGCGAGGCCTACGACTTCGCCGCCCTTCGCGACGAGCTGCGCGCCAAGGGACATTCCTTCACCACGCGCAGCGACACCGAGGTGGTGCTGCGCGCGTACCTGGAGTGGGGAGAGGGCTTCCCCGAGCGCGTGCACGGGATGTTCGCGGTGGCGCTCTGGGACGGGCCGCGGCGCAAGCTGGTGCTCGCGCGCGACCGGCTGGGCAAGAAGCCGATCTACTACTTCGCCCACGGCTCACGCGTCGTGTTCGCCTCCGAGCTCAAGGCGCTGCTGGCGCACGGGGCGGTCCCGCGGGAGCTCGATCCCGAGGCGCTCGTCCAATACCTCGCCTGCGAATACGTCCCCGCGCCCGCCACCATCCTGCGCGGCGTCCGCAAGCTCCCCGCGGCGCACGTCGCCGTCCTCGACGACCGCGGCTTCCGCCTCCGCCGCTACTGGGACGTCCCCGGGCCCTCCAGCGAGCGCGTCTCCGCGCGCGAGGCCGGGCCGGAGCTCTTGCGCCTGCTCGACGCCGCCGTGGCCAAGCGCCTGGTCGCGGACGTACCGGTCGGCGTGTTCCTCTCGGGAGGAGTGGACTCCACCTCCATCGCCGCGCTCGCCATCCGCCACAAGAAGCCGCTGCAGACCTTCTCCATCGGCTTCAAGGAGGAGAGCTTCGACGAGTCTCCCTGGGCGCAGCTCGCCGCCGAGCGCCTCGGGACCGAGCACGTCTCGCAGAAGTTCTCGGGACAGGACTGCCTCGATCTGATCCCGGCCGCGGCGGCGCAGCTCGATGAGCCCTTCGCCGACCCCAGCTTCCTCCCCACGCTCCTGCTCTCGCGGTTCACCCGTCGCCACGTGAAGGTGGCGCTGGCCGGCGACGGAGGCGACGAGCTGTTCGCCGGCTACGACCCCTTCCTCGCCCACCGCCCGGCGGCGCTGTTCGCTCGCGTCCCCCGGCCGCTGCGCGCCGCCCTCCACCAGATCCTGCACCGGCTGCCCTCCTCCTCGCGCAACATGAGCCTCGATTTCCGGCTCAAGCAGTTCCTGCGCGGGGTCGACGCGCCGCCCTCGTTGCGGCACGCGTCGTGGATTGCGTCGTTCCTGCCCGCCGAGATCGGGGCGCTGCTCCAGCCGGCGCTGCGTTCGTTGGCCTCGCCTGAGGTCGCGTTCCGGCAGGTGCTGGAGGACGCGACCCGCAGCGGCGCGCGTCCGGGCTCCGTCGACGAGGCGCTGCGCTACTACCTGACCCGCTACCTGGCGGACGACATCCTGGTGAAGGCGGACCGCGCTTCCATGGCCGCCTCGCTGGAGCTGCGCGCGCCCTATCTCGACACGGCCGTGGTGGAGTTCGCGGCGCGCCTGCCCTGGCAGCTCAAGATGTCGCTCACGCGCACCAAGGTGCTCTTGCGGGGGGCGCTGCGCGGCGTGGTCCCCGCCGAGATCCTCCGCCGTCCGAAGAAGGGCTTCGGCATCCCGGTCGCGGCCTGGATCCGTGGGCCGCTGCGCCCCCTCTTCGAGGACCTGCTCTCCGAGCGCGAGCTGCGGGAGGGCGGCGTATTCGATCCGGGCGCCGTCCGGACCTTGCTGCAGACGCACCTCGAGGGCCGCGCCGACCTCCGCAAGCCGCTCTGGACGCTGCTGATGTTCCAGCTCTGGCGCAAGCACCACGCGCAAGCGGTCTCGCTGCGGAGCGCGGCTTGAAGCGCGTGCTGGTCACGGGGGGAGCCGGATTTATCGGCTCGCACCTGGTCCAGGCGCTGATCGAGAGAGGCGACGAGGTCTGCGTCGTCGACAACTTCGACCCGTTCTACCCCGAGCGGCTCAAGCGGCGCGGGCTGCATCCGCAGGCGCGGCTGCTCGAGTCCGACATCCGCGACCAGGACGCGATGCTCCGCGCGTTCGCGGACACCAAGCCGGAGGTGGTGGTGCACCTGGCCGCGCTCGCCGGCGTGCGGCCCAGTCTGGAGCGCCCGGCGGCCTACATGGACGTGAACGTCCGCGGGACCGCGTCGGTCCTGGAGGCGGCGCGCAAGTCGGGCGCGCGGCGCTTCGTGCTCGGCTCGAGCAGCTCCGTCTACGGCGCGCACGCGCAAGCTCCCTTCCGCGAGTCCGCCCGCATCGACTCGCCGGAGAGCCCCTACGCCGCCAGCAAGGTGGCCTCCGAGGTCCTGGCGCGCACCTTCCACAACCTCTACGGGATCGAGGTGGCGGCGCTGCGCTTCTTCACCGTGTACGGTCCCCGGCAGCGGCCCGACCTCGCCATCCACAAGTTCTCGCGCCGCATGCTCGCGGGCCAGCCCTTGCCCTTCTTCGGCGACGGCTCCACCCGCCGCGACTACACCTGGGTGGACGACATCATCGCCGGGGTGCTCGCCGCCTGCGACGTCCCGCTGCAGCTCGACGTGGTCAACCTCGGCGGGGCCCACACCACCTCGCTCGCCGAGCTCGTCGCCCTGCTCGAGGAGAACCTGGGCGTGCGGCCGATCCTGGACCGGCAGCCCGCGCAGCCCGGCGACGTGCCCCTCACCAGCGCCGACGTCACTCATGCCGGCGAAGCGCTCGGCTATGCGCCGCGGACGCCGATCAAGGCCGGGCTGAAGCGATTCGCCGAGTGGATCCGCGGCGAGGGGCGGGACTGGACCTGAAGCCTTTACCGGACTCCGAGCAGCTCGACCTCGAACACCAGCGTCGCGTTGGGCGGAATCACGCCGCCCGCGCCCTCCGCGCCGTACCCCAGCTCCGGCGGGATGGTCAGCTTGCGCTTCCCGCCCACCTTCATGCCCTGCACGCCCTGGTCCCAACCCTGGATGACTTGCCCGCGCCCGAGCGGGAACTGGAAGGGCTGATCGCGGTCCTTGGAGGAATCGAACTTCGTTCCGTCGGTGAGCCAGCCCGTGTAGTGCACCGATACCATCTTGCCTTTGATCGCCTCGGCGCCGGTCCCGACCACCAGGTCCTCGACTTTCACATTGCTGGCCACGACTGCCTCCTCACTGGTCGCGCACGAGCGGACCGCTCCCTGCCATCTGCTCGTCGGGGAAGGGCATCTCCCCCGGCAGCAGCCGGTACACCCTCACCACTTCGCGTCCCCCGATGCTCTCGACGTGCCAGGGCGTGCGCCGGGACAGGTTGGCCACGGCATCGCGGTTCAGGAAGTAGAGGCGGCCCGTCTGGACGACCACGTAGCAGACATGCCCGGAGCGGCAGGTCCGCCCCCGCCGGACCAGCGTCTGCTGCAGATCCTGCCGGCCGGCCTTCTCCGCGTAGAGCTTCGCCGGCCAGTCGATCTCGGTGGAGAGCTCCGCGTCAGGCTCGGCGTGCGCCGCGACGTACTGCACGGCTTCGCGGAAGCCGGCGTCGAAGTAGTCGCAGTGCGGGAAGTACCACTGGACGCGTGCGTCCCCCCCTCCGAGCGGCGAGATGTAGAGGCGGTAGTGCGGGGCGTGCTCCACGGCGGCGAAGGCCTCCGCTCCGGGCAGGAGCAGCACGGCGGCGGCGATCGCCGCCCAGCGCGGCGCTGGCTTCTTCAAGAGCCCGATCAGCATCGCTCCCGTCTGCCCGGCGAGGATGAGGAACGCGGGGAGCACGCTGACGAAGAAGCGCCCCCACTTGGATCCGGAGGCGGAGTGCACCACGAACCACACCAGAAGCCAGGAGAGCATCAGCTTGTGTGCGGGCCGGCGCTGCGCGACCGCGACGGCGAGGCCGGCCAGCGCGCAGAGGAAGGTCAGCGGCGCCAGCTTCACCGCCGCGAACACGGCGTAGAACCAGGGCGGCGTTCCGCGCACGCCGTACTCGAGGAGGTTGTGGTAGATGCGCCCCATGAAGAGCAGCGACCCGTGCACGGTCTGCTGCCCGGTGGTGTAGGACTTCGCGTACTCCCAGGTGCTGGGCAAGAACGGCGACCAGCTCACGCACACCCAGAGCAGCGCCGCGACGCCGACGAGCTGCAGCCAGCGGCGCAGCGGGACGCGCCACTGCGTGTCGCGCCGGACCCAGAGATAGAAGACCACCGGCACGGGCGTGAGGAAGAAGAAGTACTTCGACGCGAGCATGCCGGCGAGCGACGCCGCTCCGCCCAGCTCCCAGCGCCGAGGGTCGCGGCCGTCGTCGGCCGCCGCTTTCGCTTCCGCCATGCACCAGAGCAGGAGCATGAGGAAGATGCCCAGCAGCGTGTCTTCCTTGGCGACGCGCTGGTAGCCGACCAGCGTCACCGAGCACGCCGCCAGCGCGGCCGAGAGCAACCCCGCCGTCCGGCCGAAGAGCCGGCGCGCGAGAAGGGCGACCACCACGACCGACGCGCCGCCGGCCAGCGCGTTCGGCAGCCGTGTCATCGTCTCCGGCGCCCACCCCAGGCGGGAACCGATCGCGATCGAGCCGGCGATCAGCCACTTCATCAGCATCGGGTGCTCGACGTCGTCTCCCGAGAACACGCCGTGCAGGTAGCGGTTGGCGGCGAGCCACTTGTGCACCTCGTCGTCCCCGAATCCCTCCGCCGACAGCCCGCGCAGGCGCAGCCAGAGACCGAAGGCCGTCAGCGCGGCGAGCGCGAGCCAGGCGCCCGTCCCCCAGGGCGCAGTGCGTCCGCGAAGCTGTTCCGGAGATTCCTGCATCGGGCGACGCCTTCTACCTGCGAATCGGCCCTCTGCCAAGGAACTGGAACATTTTACGGCAGCCGTTAAGCTCGCGTGCACGCGTGCTTCGCACCCTGGCCAGCGTGGCGCTCTGCGTGCCGCTCACGTCCGCAGGGACCGCCGGTGAGGAGCCGCGGCCACAGCAGGCCACGCCTGAGCAGCCCCGGCCACAGCAGGTCACGCCCATCGACGTCCATTCCTTCCGGGTGCTGGAGAGCTATTCGGGACCGGTCAGCTACTACAAGCTGGTCCTCGATCCGGACATGCCCTTCATCCGCGCGGTCTACCGCCCGCCCCTCGAGACCGTCACGCTCGGGGCGGAGGTCCCCGAAAACCTCCGGCAGCGGACCAAGCTGGTCCGCTGGAAGTGGCGCGCGCAGGCGCTGCCCAAGGGCGGAAACGAGTGCAAGGGCGGCTTCGGCGATTCGGCGGCGGTGGTCTACATCTCCTGGAAGCGCGGGCTGAAGTGGTACTCGCTCAAGTACGCCTGGAGCAGCGAGGGCGAGAAAGGCAGCATCTGCGACCAGAAGCGCAACCTCTTCGTCGCCCAGGACACGGTGATCCTCGAGTCCGGAGGCCCGCTTGGCGAGTGGCGGACCGAGGAGATCGACCCCAGCGCCTCGTTCCGGAAGCACTTCGAAGGCGGCAACCCGAACGCGGACGTGCCTGACTTCGTCGGCATCGGCATCATGAGCGACGGCGATCAGACCCGCTCCGTGTCTGCCGCCGACTACGCCGCGTTCGAGCTGGTCTGGCAAAAGTAGAAGCTCAGCCCGCGTCCGGCTGCACCGCCACCTCCGGCACCAACTCGCGCTCAGGCAGAAGCTCGGGCCGCCGGTGGCTGAACAGGCTCTGCTTGCCGAACAGCGTCTCGCCCTCCAGGACCAGGACGAGCACGCCGCCCACGAACCCGGGCACCACCTGCGTGAGATGGTAGAGGAAGATGAAGGCGAGTGCGGTCTCCTTCGGAACGCCGAAGGCGGTCAGCGCGAGCGTCCCGCCCGCCTCGAACGAACCGGCGTTGCCGGGCGATGGAACCGTCGTAGCGATGTTGAAGGCGGTCAGCGCCGCGAACGCCTGCATCGTCGATAGATCCAGGCCCACCGCGTGTCCCGCCACGACGATCACGAGGGTCTCCCACAGCCAGGGAAGCGGCGCGATCACCGTCTCGACCACGAGCAGGCGCTTCCAATGGTTGGCAGCGAACCCGTCGCGAAGATTCGTCAGCCAGCGCGGGCCGCGGCGGAGCAGCCCGCTGGCCATCAGCGCGAGCACGATGCCGATCCCGAGCACCAGGCCGCCCATGAGCAGCACTGCCCGGAAGAGCCAGGAGGGCGGGCTTCCCAACAGACAGACGATGGGAAAGGAGGCCACCCATCCCCACTTGTCGCTCCAGAAGTCCACGATCTCGGTGCCCAGCAGCTTGGCCCTGGAGAGACCGGTGCGCTTGCCCAGGTACTGCACGCGCAGCAGATCGCCGCCGCGCGCCGGCAAGAGCACGTTGAAGAAGAACCCGACCATCATCGCCCGGAACGCCTGCCCGTAGCGGAGGTCGAGCACGGGACGCATCACCACCCACCAGCGCAGCGCCTGCAGCGCCATCAGCACCAGGCCGCCCACCGCGGCGAGGAAGAGCGGCTGCTCGGCCACGCCGTGGAGCGACGCGACCAGCTCGCGCTGGCTGATCCCGAGGTACACGACCACGGCAGCCGCGGCGAAGATCCCCGCGAGCAGGCCGACGACGGTGCGCAACCAGAGCCGGTCTGTCACAGCACTCCCGTGAGCTCGCCGAGCCGGCGGAGCGTCAGCGGCGCCTGAGGCTCGGAGCGGCAAGCGTCGAAGCAGGACCCGCAGTTGGGACCGGCATACGCGCCGGGCAAGAACTCGGAGTAGTGCGCGACGGCCGGAAGCTCCGCGCAGGGCTGGACCATGCCTTTGGGCGAGACGTGGATCATGATCTTGCCCGCCTGGCAGCCGTCGATGTGCCGCTTCTCGTAGAACTCGGGCAGCGTCTCGAAGAAGTAGTCGGACGTCATCACGTTGCCGAGCTCGCGCTTGAGTTGGACGATCCGCCGGCAGACGGCCTTGAACTCGGCCATCTTCTCCCGCGAGACCATGTGGGACTGGTTGCCATTCTTCAGGTCGTTGTAGCCCGAGAAAGCGATGTTGATCCCCCATTTGTGCGCCAGTCGGACCAACGGCTCGGCGTCGTGCATGTTGTCGACCATCAGCATCGACGCGAAGGTGAAACAGTTGTAGCCCTCGGCCACCATGCGCGGGATGGTCTGCTCCAGCCGCTCGAAGAGCCCGGGCAGGCCACGCTCCCGGTCCTGGCGGACGTCGGGATAGTTCATGGAGATGTTGATCTGGTTCACCCCGGCCGCGGCCAGCTCGCGGATCTTCGCGTCGGTGAGGAACCCGCCGTGGGTGAGCACGGTAATGTACCGGAAACCGGGCAGTTCCTTGATCTGCCGCACCAGCGGCACCAGGTCGCGGCGGAGCATCGGCTCGCCGCCGGTGAAGACGACGACGAGCGGATCGAAGCGGCGGATGACGTCGGTGAAGTCCGTCATCTCGTCGCGGTCGCTGATCTTCCAGTAGTCGCAGAAGTCGCAGCGCGCGTTGCAGCGCTTGGTCACCTCGATCGAGACGGTCAACGGTCGCTTGTTGAAGGTGACGTCCAGGAACTTGCCCGCTGCTCGCAACTTCTCCAGCGGGCTCAAGGCTATCTTCATTCCGTACCCCTGAAAGCGCGCACCGATAACATCCTGAAGCCCTTCTGGCAACGTTTGCTGCAGCGCGCAGCAAACCCGTCCCGAGACTGCCCTCACTTGCCTCCGGACACAAAAAAGTCGAGCAGCAGCCCGGCGGCGGCGCGCCACGCCGCAGGCTGAAGGGAATCCTGCGCGATCATCCGCAGCCGCTCGCGCTGTAGCTCGGGCAAGGTCCGGCTCCTCCACGCGATCCGGGAGACCTCCGCGCGCAGCTCGCGCAAGAGCTCCTCCTCGCCGCGCACGGCCGCGCGCGCCTCCACGGCCGCGCAGAGCCGATCCACCGCCTCCGGGCGATCCTCGAACACGGCCAGCAGCCGGGATGCGAACGGGCCGGGGGCGACCTGCGCGCGAGGCGGAGGGGGCAGGTCGGAAGAAGGCAGGACGGGCGCCTCCCATTCGAACTGATCGTTGCTCCAGCGGTCGGCGCGGGAGATGCGGTTGCCGAGCGGGTCGAAGCGCAGGTCGGATCCCTTGTGCGGCGCATCGCCCGGAGCGCGTCCCAGCGCCTGCATGGGCTTGGCGGGAGCGGCGGGCGGAACCTCCATCACCGTGCCCGTCGGCCTGCGGTAGGGCGACTTGCGGATCGGCGGCGCCAAGGTCTTCCCGGCGCGATTCGTTTCCCCCGGCTGCGCGGCGGAGCCGCGACCTGCGTCGCGCGGAGTCGACGCCCGCGCCGGCGCGGCCGGCGGTTCCTTCTTGAGGGCCGCCGGATTGGCCGCCGCGTCGCTGGACTGCACGGACGCGCTCTGCTCCTCGGCCTCGCGGATCATCGGGGCAAACGCTTCCGGAAGATTCGGCGGCCAGGGTGGAGCGAGACCGACGCGGCGGGCCGCCGCGGGAGCGCGCCGATGCGCGGAGCAGGTCTGCTCGAGCAGACGCTTCCAGCCCGTCCGGTGACCCTCCGGCAACTCCGCCTCGCCGAGGGCGAAGAGCCCGGCGATGGCCCCCGCGTGCAGCTCGGGAGCGGACGCGAGCAATTCCTTGAGCCGGTCCACGCCGACCACCGACGCGCCGGCATGCGCCGCGCGCGCGAACGCCCCGGCCGCCAGGGTGATCTGCGCCGCCTCGCCTCCGAGCTCCAGCGCGACCGGCAGGCCCGACTCCACGAGCTTGCGGGCCAGCCCTCCGAGGCGCGGATCCGTCACCAGGTCTCCGGCACCGACGAAGAGATGTCCGACGAACGGCGCCTCGATGCCCGCCTCGAGCAGGCAGCGCGCCGCCGCGAGCCGCGCTCCCTTCGGGACGCGGAGATCGCAGGCGACCTCCAGAAGGACCGCGCCGGCCTCTCGGTGCTCGGCCAGCTCCTTGTGCTCCTGGGCCGGCGCGGAGAGCGCCGACCCCAGGGCCGCGAGCGCGCCCGTCTCCCGGTGTCGCAGCTCGCGCAGATACTCCTCGAGGGACTTCCACTCGCCCGCGCGGTCCTGGCGCAGCGTCGCGAGGATGGGCACTACCTTCGGCGCCCCATGGTCGCGAGCGTGCCTCGCGAGAAGACCCAGAGGTGCGCCGCGAACGCGATCCCCCAGGCGATCGCCACCCACTGCACCCAGAACCGGTCGGGCGAGAAGCGGCGGTTGAGCACGGCGCAGGCGAGCAGGCCCGAGATCATCACCAGCGCGTGGATGGTGAGCAGGACGCGGTGGTTCTCGCGGATGCGGAATCCCCGGCCGGGCATGGGGCGCGTTCTACCCCGAAAACGAGATCGCCGTCTGCCCTCGCGCCGCCGTGTCCACAGCGACGTGGAAGACGAGCACCGCGAGCAGCGCGAGCGCGCCCCGGGTTCCGCGAAGCGAAGGCCTCAGCCGATCGAGGACGGCCAGGGCCGCTGCGCATTCGAGGGCGAACGGCAGGTATCCGAGGTAGCCCGGCAGCGGCATCTCGAACAGCTTGGGCCGATCGAAGAACGGCACCGTGTAGATCCAGCCCCGGGCGCAGCCCCAGTTCAGCGCCTCCCAGAGAAGCCCCAGGGGAACGCCCACCGCCGCGACCTGAAATCGGACGCGGGCGCCCGCCAGCGCCTCGCCGATCGGCCAGAGGAAGATCCAGGCGAGCGGAAACAGCAGCCGCGGCCAGAGGAGCACCAGGACCAGCATCGCCGCGCCCGCGGCAACCTTGAGGAGCCGGCGCTGCGGAACCACCACCACCGGAGGTCCCTCGAGCTGCGCGAGACCGAGCCGCATCGCCGGCAAGACGGTGGCAAACGACACCGCGGCGAACACCGTGCCTTCCCACGGATCCTTCGGGACGCCCACGTACCACCAGTTGCGCAATCTGAGATTCACCAGCTCGAAGATGTCCCAGGCCACGATGCTGGCGGCCGCGGTAGCGGCCCAATCGCCCGGGGTGCGCAGTGGGGATGCGCCGCGGCGCCAGCGAGCGAGCCCGTCGAGCGCGATCAGCACGCCTGCCCAGGCCAGCGGAAAGCGGAGCAGGTCGATCCGGGCGCTGCTCCGGGAGGCGATCACCACCGCCGCCACGAGTCCGCCGCCGCAGAGGAGCTGGAGCACGCGCCCTCCCCGAAGCCAGAGCGCCGGGCCCCCCGAAGAGGACCCGGCGCCCCTGCAATCGCAGCCAGCACCCGGAGAGCGGGCCGCGCAGCGCAAGCTACTTCGGATTGTTCTGGTTCTGGTTGCTGGTATCCGGAGGGGGGGTGTTCGACTGCGGCATGCTCTGGTCGCCGCCGCTGCCGGTGCTCTTCCTGCTCTTCTTGGAAGAGCTCATCATCTCGATCTTGTCCGCGCGGTTGGAGGCGGGATCGAAGCTCGCGCGCACCTGCGCGCCCTCGTGGATCGCCGAGATGCCGGCCGCCACGGGCTGCCCGTGACGCAGCACCTGCGTCTGCGAATCCACCGTCAGGGTGACGCCCTTGTCGAGCGTGATGCTGTTCTGATCGACCTTCTGGACGTGGCCGGTCACGGTGCGGAGGTTGCTCTGATCCGCAGCCATGGTGCCGCTGCCGGCGGCGCCCGCGGTGCCCATGCCGCTGCTGCCGCTCTGGCCGTAGGTGCCCGAGCTGCCGGAAGTGCCGCTCTGGCCGCTCTGCCCGTAGGTCGAGCCGGAGCTACCCGAGGTTCCGCTCTGGCCGTACGTCGAGCCGGTGTTGCCGGTCTGCCCGGAGGTGCCGCTCTGGCCGCTCTGCCCGTACGTCGAGCCCGCCGCTGCGCCCGCACCCGCCGCCCCGGCGCCGCTGCCACCGTAGGTGGAGCTGGTGTCGCCAGGCTGGCTGGTCGAGCTGCTGCTCGGATTCGATCCGTAGGTGGAGCTGCTGCTGCCCTGGTTCGAGGCGGTCGACGAGCTGCTGGAAGGCTGGCTGCCCATCGACCCCTGGTTCTGCGTGGTGCTTCCGGTGTTGGCGGAGGTCGTTCCCTCCGGAGGGTTCGTCTGCGTGCCCGCCGTCGAGGCGGTGCCGGAGACCGAGCCCGACTGCGGCGTGCCGCTGTCGTTCGTGGCGGTGCGGGTGTTCTTGCTGCTGCTGCTGCAGCCAAAGACCAGCGCGGCTGCCAGCGCCAGACCATATGCGTACTTCATGCTGTGCCTCCTCAAGGGGTTTCTCGGCGCGACTCATTGGGGCGCCGGTAGAAGCGCCGGGAAGTCCCCGGCTGCTCCGCAGAGGTAGGCATCGCGTGCTGCCCACGGAAGCTTCTCGGGCGCCCGCTGTGTCCCGCAGCGGACGTGCTAGAAGGCGCTGTGCTCGCCCGCTGTCCGAGCTGCCGGAACACGTTCAGCGCCGAGCGTGCCGGCCGCCAGGCGTGTCCGGTTTGCGGCAAACCGTTGGTCGTCCCAGAGCTCCCCGTGGCTGCGATGCCGGCGCCCGACGCGCCGGCCGCCGATCGCCCGGGCACGCCCTGGGAGCGCCGGGGAGAGATCGGGCTGTGGACCGCCTGGGCGCAGACGGTCCAGCAGGCGCTGCTCGAGCCGGGAAAGCTCTTCGAATCGGCGCGGCTGGATCGCGGCGCGGCCCAGCTCGGTTTCGCCCTCGGGACCACCTCGCTGTTCTGGATCGTGGCCCAGATCGAAGGCGTCCTGCTGCGCGGACAGAACGAGCAGCTTCGCCGGCTGGTGTCCGAGCTCTCCACCACTCCGGAGGCGAGCCGGATGCTCCAGCGGATGCTCGACGCGCAGGCGCGGCTGAACTCGCCGGGCTGGGTGGTGGCGATCGCGGTGATCACGCCCGTCTGCGTCCTGGTCCTGCTCTACCTGAACGCCGCAGTCACGCACGCGATCGCCGCGATCCTGGGCAAGGCCAGGCGCGGGTTCGCCGCGACGTTCGCGGCGTGCGCGTACGCGTGCGCGCCCGTGGTGCTCCTGGTGGTGCCGGCCTGCGGCTCCATCGTCGCCCTGATCTGGCTGATCGTGCTCACCTCCATCGGAATGAAGGTGACGCACGGGATCTCCACCGGGGCCGCGGCAGCCTCGGTGCTGGCGCCCTACTTCGTTCTCTGCTGCCTGATGTTCCTCGCCATGGGCTCCCTGATGATGGCGCTGGGCGGCGCGGGGCAGCCGTGATCGAGCGCGCCGGCTTTCCTTCAGTCCACGCGCTCGCGCTGGCGGGCGTCAGCGCGCTGCTGCTCGCCGCCGCCGCGCTCCTGCCCCTGGACGCTCCGCCCCTTTCGCTGTTGTCCTGCCCCCTGCGCGCCGCGACCGGCATCCCCTGCCTCGGCTGCGGTTGCACCCGCGCCTTCCACCACGCCGTCCGCGGGCAGCTGCTGGAAGCGTGCAGCCACAGCCCGCTCGGGGCCGCGCTCGCGATCGCGTGCGCCGCGCACCTGGCCTGGACGCTGCTGCGGCTCGCCGGACTGCGCAGTGCGCCCAGGATCGAGCTCACGCCCCGGCTGCGCTGGGCCGCGGCCGCTGCTCTTGCCGCCAACTGGATCTTCGTCGCGCTCCGGGCGGCTCCGTGATCTGGCTCTGGGCGATCGCCGCGTACCTGTGCGGCTCGATCCCCTTCGGCCTGTTGATCGCCAAGGCCGCCACCGGAGCCGACGTCCGGACGGTGGGGTCGGGCAACATCGGAGCGACCAATGTGGCTCGGGCGGCGGGCAAGCCGGCCGCGATCGCGACGCTGATCCTGGACGCGGCGAAAGGCCTGCTGCCGGTGCTCCTGGCGGCGCGCTCGCCGGACGCGCCTCCGGCGCTGGCCGCGGTGTGCGCCGTGGCCGCGGTGATCGGGCACTGCTTTCCCCTCTGGCTGCGGTTCCGGGGAGGCAAGGGAGTCGCGACCGGCTTCGGCGTTTCGCTGGCGCTGGCGCCCGCCGCGGCGGCGGCAGGCGGCCTGACCTGGCTCGTGCTCTACAAGCTGTTCCGGATCTCCAGCGTGGGTTCGCTGGCCGGCGTCGCCGTCGCCCTGGCGGTCGCGGCGTTCACGGCCGATCGCCAGGCCATCTTCGGGGTGGCCGGCGTGGCGCTGATCATCGTGCTGCGGCACCGGCCCAACATCCGCCGGTTGCTCGCGCGGCGGGAGAGCTAGCGGCAGCGCGACCGTGGCTTGTGCCGGAACGCCGGCTTCAAATACAGGAGACAGCGTTTCATCCGATCTCCTCGTTGAACCCCTTCTCGAACAAGCGGAGTTGACGGAACCTCTACAACCCGGACATAGAACGGGCGGTTGTTCGTCTTGGGGTCGGAAGCGAGGCATCGCGGGGAAAGTGCACCTCATGCGCTCCCCGGACAGGAGCGCCGGCAGGTCAGCAGAGGACCGCGGGGCCGCCCGTCTCTGGTGTGACCGGGCGACTGTGCCCCAGGCCAGTTGCCCGGTAAACACTGAACGACGAGCAGTAAGGGCGTGGAGGGAAGCGCGATCAGGACCGGCGCACTTCAATTTTCCATGATCCTCCGTCCGATTCACTTCCATCGACGGGATGGCCACGTTTCCCCTCGCGCGGGGAGGTGCCGATGCGTCCCTTCATCTTGCTCATTGCGCTCGCGATCGCGTGCGGAACCAGCTTGCCGACGCCGGCCAGCGATGGCGGCGTCGGTAGCGGCGGCTCCGATGCAGGAAATCCATCGAGCAGCGATGCAGGCACGGTGACCGGCGCCGATGGCGGTTCGGGCGGCAGCTCCGATGCGGGCACCACGGGCGGCGGCTCCGATGCGGGCACCACGGGCGGCGGTGGGAACGCGGACGGCGGGAGCGCCGCCGCGAGCGACTGCGATGGGCTGCAGTTCCCTTCCGATGCGGGTCCGGCGCCGGCCAGTCATTTCATCCCGGTCGCCGACTCGTCCGGCAACGATGGCTGCTTCGCGGTCGGAACGACCGGCACCGGTACACTCGCCCTGAAGATGCTCGCTGGCCGCCACAGCACGCTCGACTTCGTTGGCCCGTCCGGTCAATCGTTGGCAACCCTGAACACCGTCGGGTCGACGGACATCTTCGGGGAGCAGGCCACCTTCTTCGACGACGTGCAGTTGAGCGCGATGTACGAATTGCGGACGTTCAGCGACACCGGCGCGGTACTGCCCCCGGTGCGCCGCGACATCAGTCTGCTCTCCGAAGACCCGACCGGCGGCGCCGTCGGCCTTGGCGGCACGATCGTCAGCATGGACTCGTCCCTCGCCACGCGCTGGACGGTGCCATTCCCGTCCAAGGCTTCATGGGTCGCGCTCGCCGTCGATCGCTCCGGCGCGACGCTTTATGCCTTCGAGGGCAGCGCCACGTTCGGCGCCAACTCGATCGCAGCGATGTGGATCGATTCGCACGGCACGGCCGGCGAGGTCTTCCAGTTGGTCGGCCCGCAGGCGCAGTCCGTGTTCGCGCAGCCAACCACGCTGGCGCAGAGGGTGGGCAGCGGCTTCTTCGTGCAAGTGGGGTCCGAGTGGATCGGACAGATCGACTCGCTCTCGACGAGCTTGTCGCCGCCGCCGGCGTGGCTCCAGAGCCGGGCGAACACCAGCCTGCACATGGTCCATGGCGGAACGGGATACGCGGTGCTTCCCGCTCCATCCGCTACCTGCGCGCAAGACGTCGAAGTGGTCAGCCCTCAGGGAACGATCTGCGGGACCACCCGCTTCACCGGGGCCAGCAGCGGATGCACCGTCCGGAGCGCCATCATCGTCGGCTACGACGGCACGGTGATCCAGCGGGCTCCGGATCCCGACCCCGCGCATCAGCAATGGTTCGGCCCCGGCACCTGCTACTGGCATTGGTGGCCGGGCTTCTTCAGATGATCCAGCGGCAGCGCGACCGTGGCTTGTGTCGGGACGCCGGCTTCAAATACAGGAGACAGCGTTTCATCCGATCTCCTCGTTGAACCCCTTCTCGAACAGGTCGCCGATCGCGTCGGCGCACTGGCGGGCCTGCTCGCCCTCGGTCCGCACCGTCACGCTCGTCCCGAGGGCCGCCGCGAGCATCAGCACGCCCATGATGCTCTTGCCGTTCACCGACTGGCCGTCCTTCTCCAGGGTGACGTCGCAGGGATAGCGATTGGCGGTCTGGACGATCTGCGCCGCGGGCCGCGCGTGCAGCCCCATCTTGTTGCGGACCGTGCAGACCTTTTCGATCGACTCTTCCGCCATGCCCCTCTCGTCCTCAATCCATAACCGACGACTGTCGAACCCCACAAGCGCGGGCACGAGCCCGCTTCAGACGAACCTCGCCCCCAGGACCAGCCCCAGAAGCAGGGCGAAGTACACGGCCCGCGTCGCCCCCAGGCGCGGCAGGATGGCGAACGCCACCACCATGGTGGAGGCGACCAGCAGCGCCTGGAAGGGCCGGAGCGGGAACCCCGCGGCCAGCACGCCCCGCGCGGCCAGGGCCCCGCCCATCGCCGCCGCGCACGCCTTCAAGAGCGGCGTGCCGGTGGCGAGGTGCGCGCGGCCGACGGCTTCCACCACTCCCTCGGCGCGCGAGTAGCCCGTGGCGAACAGCCAGAGCCGCGCCGGCAGGTGGACGGCGTTGTAGAGCAGCAGGAAGACGAAGACGCATCCGAGTCCGACGAACGGCTCGGACGCCGCGGCGATCAGCGCCGCCGCGGGGCGCAGCGCCAGCCAGAAGAAGCCGTCTCCCAGCGCCGCGAACGGCGGCCCCAGCGCGCGCTTGAAGCTGGAGACGGTCTCGGGCGCCGCCTCTCCGCTCGCCACCCGCTCCTCGAGCCGGACCGCTCCGCCCAGGATGGCCGCCGCCATGTACGGATGGCAGTTGAAGAACTCCAGGTGGCGGGCGACCGCCTTGGCGCACTCCGCCGGCTCCGGGTACAACTCGCGCAGGGCCGGGGTGATGGCGTCCGCGAATCCCAGGTTCTGCATGCCGCGCGGGTTCCACGAAGCCTGGAGGAAGAACGAGCGGAAGAAGACGCGCGCCAGCGAGCGGGTGGAGACCCTTCGCACCGGCTGGGAGAGGGGAAGGGCGCGCATCAGGACACCCACCGGAAGACCAGGGTCGCCCCGATCACGGCGACCGCGCAGATCCCCGCCAGGACCGGCGCGCGCGGATCGCGGATGGCGCGGATCGCGCAGGCGGCGGCCACCGCCCACACCGCGTGCCACGCTCCGTCCAGCGCCGAGAGCACCATCTGCCCGCATTGCAGACGCGCCAGCGCGAGCAGGGGCGAGAGAAGGACGCAGACGGCGCAGATGCCGGCCGCGGCGCCGAACGGCAACAGAAGGCCGAGCAGGTTGACCCGCGCGGCGTCGGGATCTCCGCGCTCGGCGCGCGCCATCGCCTGCTCCAGGAGCTGCGCGTTGCGGCCCTCGGCGGCGCGCTCCAGGCGGCGGCCGAAGTATGCGAGCGGCAACAGCAGGCCCAGGCCCAGCGCGGCGAGCGGTGCATCGACGCCGGTGTGCATGGCGAGGCCGGCCGGCACCACCATCGAGGCGAGCGCCCCCGCGAGCAGGGACTCGTTCTCGGGCAGGCTGCCGCCCAGGTTGACGCCCCCCAGGAACAGAAGCTCCAGCGGGATGCCGAGCAGGATGCCGCCTTGCACGTCGCCGAAGGCCCAGCCGAGGATCGGCGCGAGCACGATGGGCCGCGAGAGCATGAGCTGGAACGCGCCCTTCCGCTCGATCGCCGAGAGACCAGCGATCAGCGCCGCCAGTGCGGCGAGGGTGAAGAGCTGCGTCGCGCCGCCGGCGGGAAGCGGGAACATCCGGACCTTCTTTACACCCGCTCAGGCCGCCGCGAAGCGCGCTTTCAGCTCCGGGAGCCTGATCGGGTGCTCGGTCGGCACCGCGCGGACTTCCACCTGCGTTCCCGCGCGGGCCAGATTGTCCAGGGCTTCCAGCTCCTGGGCGTCGAGATAGACCGAGGGCGAGACCTGCTTGCGGCCGGTACCGAAGTGCACGTTGCCGAGGTTGAGCTGCGGGATCGGCACTCCCCCGGCGTGCAGCGCGACCGCGTCCCGCACGTCGCGCAGCAGCACCAGCGTGCGCGGCGACTGGGGGCCCTTGCCCCCGGGACGGAGCACCTCCGCCGCGACGGGCACCCGGAGCACCTCGAAGCTGATTCCGGGGGGGATGGCCAGCGCCATGGCGGAGCGCGCGAGCACGTTGCCCGCGGCCTCGTCGTCCGCGACCAGGATCCCGTGCGCGTCCAGCGCGGGAAGCCAGGCCTCCAGGACCTGGCCGTGCACGAGGCGGTTGTCCACGCGCAACAGCGCGACGCCCGCCGGCGTCTTCGTCAACCGAGCCTCCGCACGGACTCGCTGACGTGGCCGATCGATCTCTGGCCGGCCTCGGCGAGATCATGCGCGACCTGCCCGATGCTCTTGCCGCTCCCCCGCAGGACCGAGAGCTTCAGCAGCATGGGCAGGTTCACCCCGGTGACGATCTCGACCTTGCGCTCCTCCAGCAACGAGACGCAGAGGTTGGTTGGAGACCCGCCGAGCAGATCGGTGAGGAGGAGCACCCCCTCGCCCTGGTCGACGCGCTGGATCGCTTCCTCGAGGTCGCAGCGCATGTCGGGCGAGATCCCGACCACGCTGACCGGGGCGACCAGCTCGAGCTTGCCCACCACCGTCTCCGCGGTGCGGATCATCTCCTCGGCCAGCTTGCCATGCGTCGCGACCACCACGCCGATCATGGGCGGAATGTAACGCAACGGCGCCACTTTCGCAGGAAACCAGGAGGCAGCTGTCCCCCATGGTGTGGTCAAGCGTGTTCCCGTGACATCTCAGGCCGGTCGCCCACGGGCCACGTCGCCGTCCACGCTCACGTCAACGCCTGTCGCTTGACTGAGCGGCAATTGCGGCTAGCTCTTGGAGATCTTGAGCTGGATCTGCGGCGCTTCGGCGGCGGGGGGACTGTCCCGGGCCGGCTCGCTATGCACCCCGGGGGCCGCCGCCCGGTACATCAGCAGCGTGAGGGCACACAGCGGAACACCGATCGCTACCACCGCGGCC
The DNA here is from genome assembly GCA_035635635.1 of Myxococcales bacterium. Lineage (GTDB taxonomy): Bacteria > Myxococcota > Myxococcia > Myxococcales > 40CM-4-68-19 > 40CM-4-68-19. Next base: position 39,066 of record DASQAS010000244.1, read on the forward strand.
AGCGCCGGGGACCGCCCCACCGCGACCAGGTGGCCAGCCGCCAACGCCACCGACGCGAGCTGGGCGACGGCGACGGGCAGGATCGCGTGCCGCCGTTCCCGCGGACGGGCCGCCGTGACCAGGCATGCGGTGCCCAGCGCCGCCATCAACCCCGCCGCCAGGATGTGCCAGACCGGCGGAGCGAGCAGCGCGAGCCTGTTGGTCAGGCTCGAGGAAGCGGCCAGGCTGAACGCCCCCGCGAGGTACATGACGGCGAAGACGCGGCAGAAAGCTGCCAGGCGCTGTTCCTGGGGCGTGAGGGGAGGTTGCGGCACGGGCCCGCTTCTACCACAGCGTCGTCGCTAGGACGCGGCTTCAGGCCGCAGGGCGGCGGTGACGCTGCAGGATGCGGCCGAACTCGCGCGTGTGCGCGCGGGCCACCCAGAGCGAAAGGCGCAGGTTCTCGCCACCCCCGATGAGCTCGACGGAGCGGATCTCGCCGTACGAAACGCCCATCCGCCCGGAGTGGGCGAACCCGTCGTCGATCGAGAGCCGGTACCCGAGGCAGAGGTTGTCGCCGCCCTCCGAGTACGGATCGAGGTCCAGCGACATCGACGTCGGGGCTCGCCGGTGCCCGATCTCCTGGGCCAGGCTGAGATGCACCGGCCGGCCTTCCTCGCCGACCACCATCGGGCTGGCCAGCAGGTCCCCCGCCTCGTTGCGGACCTCGATCGAGTACAGGACGGCCTCCGACCGGGGCTCGGTGGGACGGAGGTTGCCGAAGGTCAACTCGGCGCCGAGCAGCCCGCAGGCCAGCCCCGCCACGGCGGACAGGATCCGCGCTCGTGCGTGACGGCGGCGCTGCATCGGGGCCTCCCTCCTGCCTGAACAGCCAGTGTTTCAGGGGAAGAACGCAACGTCAAGAAGCCGGGCAGTCCGCCGCAGGACAACGGCCCGGCGCCCGGCGTATTTTCAATAGATATTGCTGGTGCGCTTGCTGCCGGTGTAGTCGAGCCAGACGGTCTTGAGATGGGTGAAGAAGTTCGCGCCCTCCTCGGCCATCTCCTTCTCGCCCACGCCCGTCGCCTTGATCCCCCCGAAGGGAAGCTGCGCTTCGCCGCCCACCGTGGGCTGGTTGACGTGGACCATGCCCACCTCGGCCCGCTCGACGAACCGCATCGCCTGGAAGTAGTCGCGCGTGTAGATCGAGGCGGCCAGGCCGAAGGCCACGTCGTTGGAGACCTCCACCGCCTCGTCCGGATCGCGCGCCTGCTGGACGGCGAGCACGGGCCCGAACACCTCCTCGCGCGCCAGAGAGGTCCCGCGCTGGACCTGGTCGAGGATGGTGGGGGCCACGAAGAACCCGTGCTCGTGCTCCCCGGAGGAGAGCCGCTCGCCGCCGCAGAGCAGCCGCGCGCCCTCGCTCCTCGCCTTCGCGATCGAGTCCAGATCGGTGCGCAGCTGGCTGGCGTCCACCGCCGGACCCATCTGCGCTCCGCGCTGCATCCCGTTGCCCACGCGCAGCTTGCGCGCGCGCTCCACCAGCGCCTCGGTGAGCCTGGGCGCGATGCCAGGCGTGGTGACGACGCGGGAAGTGGCGGTGCAGCGCTGGCCGGTGCTGCCGAAGGCGGCCTGCACGATCCCCTCCACCGCGAGGTCCAGGTCGGCGTCGTCCAGCACCGCCACCGGGTTCTTCCCGCCCATCTCCAGCGTCACCCTCGCGCCGCGGGCGGCGACCCGCTGGTAGAGGCGCAGCCCGATCTCGTTGGAGCCGGTGAAGCTGACCGCCTTGATGCGCTCGTCGTCCACCAGCGCATCGCCGACCGCGCCGCCCGGGCCGGTGACCAGGTTCAGCACGCCGGGCGGCAGGCCGGCCTCGAGGAACGCCTCGGCCAGCATGTGGGCGCAGATCGGCGTCAGCGAGGCCGGCTTGAGGACCGCGGTGCATCCGGCGACCAGCGCGGGGGCGGTCTTCCAGACCGGAATCGCGAAGGGGAAGTTCCAAGGCGTGATCAGCGCCACCGGACCGACGGGCTGCCGCAGCGTCAGGCAGAAGGTGCTGCGCATCTCCGAGGGGAGGGTTTTGCCGTGCTGGCGGAATCCTTCGCCCGCGTAGAACTCGACGATGTTGAGCGCCCGCAAGACCTCGCCGCGCGCCTCGTCGAAGACCTTGCCCTCCTCGCGGCAGAGGGCCTCGGCCAGCAGGTCGACCCGGGACTTGAGGATCGCGTGCGCCCGGCCGAGGACGCGGCCCCGCTCGGGGCCCGGGGTGGCTGCCCAGCCGGGAAACGCCTTGGCGGCGGCGTCGACGGCCGCCCTGGCATCGGCCGGTCCGCTCCGCGGGAACTGGCCGAGCACCTCGCGGGTGTCGGCGGGATTCACACACGCGTCGTACTTGTCGGTGGAGGGAGCCACCCATGCGCCACCGATCAGGTTCTGCCGCCGCTCGTCGCCTTGTGGGATCCGCATGGGGCCATCCTCTACGCCGGGTCCGCGGCCGACTCAACCGCGAGACGAATCGCCGCTCCGCCGCTCGTCACGTCGCCTTCGAGGGGGCGGGCGCCGGAGCCGATCGAAATTCCTTCGACGCGGCGGCCAAAACGCGCGAAAGTGCCCCTGCGGATCCCGCCAGCCGTTATGCTGACGCCGCGCGACTCTCCCCCTGACGCAAGGCATTCATGTTCAACGGTGTGTATAAGCTCTTCTCCCGCGACCTGGCCATCGATCTCGGCACCGCGAACACGCTGATCTACATCCGCGGCATGGGCATCGTCTCGAACGAGCCCTCGGTCGTCGCCGTGCAGCAGGAGGCGCGGGGCGGCAAGAAGGTCCTCGCGGTGGGCAAGGAGGCGAAGGAGATGCTCGGCCGCACGCCGGGCAACATCGTCGCCATCCGGCCGATGAAGGACGGGGTGATCGCCGACTTCGAGATCACCGCGGCCATGCTGCGGTACTTCATCCGCGCGGCGCACAACCGGTCCACGCTGGTGAAGCCCCGCATCATCATCGGCATCCCGTCCGGGATCACGGAGGTGGAGCGCCGCGCGGTGCGCGAGGCGGCGGAGAGCGCGGGCGCCCGCGAGGTCTACCTGATCGAGCAGCCCATGGCGGCGGCCATCGGCGCGGGCCTGCCCATCACCGAGCCGTCCGGGAACATGATCGTCGACATCGGCGGCGGCACCAGCGACGTGGCGGTGATCTCGCTCGCCGGCATCGTCTACGCGAAGAGCGTCCGCGTGGGCGGCGACAAGATGGACGAGGCGATCATCCAGCACATCAAGCGCAAGTACAATCTCTTGATCGGGGAGCGGACCGCCGAGTTGATCAAGATGGGCATCGGCAACGCCTATCCGAGCGACGAAGTCCTCACCATGGACATCAAGGGGCGCGACCTGGTCGCCGGCGTCCCGCGCACCCTCACCGTCAGCTCCGACGAGATCCGCGACGCGCTGGCCGAGCCGGTCAACGCCATCGTCGAGGCCGTGAAGGTCACGCTGGAGCGCACGCCGCCCGAGCTGGCCGGCGACATCGCCGACCGCGGGATCGTTCTCGCCGGCGGCGGCGCGCTGCTCAAGAACCTCGACGCGCTGCTGCGCGAAGAGACGGGCCTGCCGGTCTTCCTCGCGGAGGATCCGCTGTCCTCGGTGGTGATCGGGGCCGGCAAGGCGCTGGAGGAGCTGGACATCCTCCGCCAGGTCTGCTCGCCGGCCTGAGACCGGTTACGTTACTATGGACGCGGTGTTGAGCGAACTCGCCAGGGAGCGGCTCTGGGGCATCTACGTAGGTGAGGTCGGCCGCTGCCGCAAACGGGTCGACGAGCTGCGGGAGAAGTACCCCAGCGCCAGCTCGCAGGAGCTGACCCAGCGCCTGACCGACACCAAGAAGGCCTGGGCTTCCACCGGCGGCGCGGTGTCGGGGCTGTTCGGCCTCGCGCTGGTTCCCGCCGACCTTCTCTTCGTCACCGCGCTGCAGCTCACGCTGATCATGGAGATCGCGCTGGTGCACCGGGTGAACCTCAAGTCAGACCGGGCGCGCGACGAGGTGTTCGAGGTGCTCGGGTACTCCAACGGCGCCGACACGGTGAACCTGGCGGGCAGGGCCGGGCCGAAGGTGCTGGCCCGGGTGGCCGAGAAGCTCCTCACCAAGCGCGGTCTCGCGCAGCTCGGGCGCATCGTCCCGGTTCTCGCCTCGCCGGTGGTCGCGTACCTGAACAACCGCGATCTGCAGCGGGCGGGCGAGGCGGCGTCGCGCTTCTACGGCACCATCCGCCAGCTCCCCAAGCGCCGCACGGCGCCCGTGGCGTAGCCCCCTTACTCCCCACCCGGCGCGGCCTCCTGGAGAGGCTGCAGCCAGACGGCGAGCGCTGAGAGCGCCAATCGTGCTGGTGCTCGTGCTTGACCATTGCGCGGACAGCTTCCTAGTTCGACCGGACGTTCGCGGCCAGGAACTTCAGCGTCTTGTTCCAGGCGTCCTTCGCGGCTTCGCCGTTGTACCGGCCGCCGGACGGATTGGCGAACGCATGGTCCGCGTCGTAGGCGTGGAACTCGTGCTTCACCTTGGCCTCGGTCAGCGCCTTGTCGAAGGCGGCGACCTTGTCGGGCGTGATCGACTTGTCCTTGTTCGCCCAGATGCCCAGCACCGGCCCGCGCAGCGCCTTCAGCTTCGAGGGATCGGTGACGGGCATGCCGTAGTAGATGATGGTGGCATTCACGTCCTTGGGATCGTTGAGCGAGGCCTTGAGCGACTCGCCGCCGCCCATGCACCATCCGATGATCGCGACCTTCGCGCCCTGCGCGTTCTGCTTCAGCCACTCCACGCCGGCCTCCTCGACCTGATCGGTCCAATCCTCCACCCTCGCCTGCATCAGCGCCGCCGCCTGCTGGGGATCGGTCGCGACCTGTCCCTTGTAGAGATCGACGGCGAGCGCGAGGTAGCCCTCCTTGGCGAGCAGGTCGGCCTGGTGCTTCACCCAGTCGTTCAGGCCCCACCACTCGTGGATCACCAGCAGCGCTGCCTGGGGCTTGCCCTGCGGCTTCGCCACGTACGCGTCAGAGGTCTCGCTGCCGGCCTTCAGCTTGGTCATCGACCCGGCGGGCTTCGGCGCGTTGGCGTCGAGGACTCCGCCGTCATGCACGTGTGCCTGCGCGATCAGGGCTGCTGCGACGAGAGCGATCATGCGTCACCTCGCGGAATAGACCGTCGGGTCCGGAACGCCGGCGGCGCGAAAGCCTTGCGCCCGCAGCCGGCAGGAATCGCAGCGGCCGCATGCGCGGCCCTGCGCGTCGGGGTCGTAGCACGAATGAGTCAGGCCGTACGGGACGCCCAGGCGTACGCCGAGCTGGATGATCTGCGCCTTGCCGAGCGATAGCAAAGGCGCGTGGATCCGGTAGCGGGCGCGGCCTTCGACCGCGGCCGCGGTAGCGACGTTGGCCAGCCGCTCGAACGCCTCGATGAACGCAGGGCGGCAGTCGGGATACCCCGAGTAGTCGATGGCGTTCACGCCGATGTAGAGGTCCTCGGCGCCCAGCGTCTCCGCGTAACCCAGGGCGAGCGCGAGCAGCGCGGTGTTCCGCGCAGGCACGTAGGTGACCGGGATGGTCCCGCCGATCGGCGCGTCCTTCGGGACCTCGAGCTCGCCGGTGAGCGCCGACCCGCCGATGGCCCGCAGGTCCAACGACACGACCTTGAGCGGCGCGCCCAGGGCCTGTGCGACACGCTCCGCGGCGGCCAGCTCGTGCTGGTGTCGTTGGCCGTACCGGACCGCCAGCGCGTGAGGCGCGAAGCCCTCTTCCTTCGCGAGGGCCAGGCAGGTGCTGGAGTCGAGACCGCCCGAGAAGAGGACCACGGCCGGCCGCATCAGAAGGGCGTTCCCGAGATGGCGTAGGTGACCGTGCAGGGCATGGTGCAGACGCACGGCGGGCCGCCGCCGGCGTCGATGATGCCGTCGGCCAGCGTCGCGTTCAGCCCGCTGACCGGAGGCAGGCCGCCGTCGGGCAAGAGCGCGAACGGGGTGGGCAACAGGTAGCCGTCCAGCGATTCCGAGACGGCGAGATCACATTCGCAGAGCGTTCCCTGGGCCGCCACGCTATCGCCGACGAAATGGAAGCCGCCGTCCGGCAGCAGATCGCTCTTGCGCGCGCCGCCTTTGCCGGGCACGAGCAGCTGGAGCTGGGTTCCCGCATCCGGTCCCGAGGCCACGCACAGCGTGGACCCCTTCACCCCGGCGTCATCGAGCGTCAGGTTCCAGACCGCTCCGTCCGGGGGGCGCGCCACGCATTCCCCGGCGTCGCGGTGGATGGCCGTGAACGCGAGCGAGTACTGGCCCACCAGCGTGGTGTTGGGAGGACACTGCAGCCCGCTCTCCTCGGGGCAGGCGGCAGTCAGCGTCAGGAAAAGCAGCGGGATCGGCGTGCGCATCAATTGGGGGCCTGGGCGCCGGAGGTGGTGCGCGCGAGCGCCGCGGCCGCGGCCTGGATCGCCAGGTCGAGGCGCTGGCCGGCGTCCACCGCCTCGAGCACGGCCTGCCGCTCGCGCGGGTTGGCGAGCAGGGCACCGGCCACGATGTCGGCGACGTCCCCGGGCTCGCTCGCGCGGGTGGCGAGTTGCGCCAGGGCCTGCATCTCCTCGTTGCGCAGGGCGGCGGAAAGCGCGAGGACCAGCCGCTTCAGATCGCCCGCCTTGCCGGCGTCGGTCGGGTCCTGGCGCGAGACCAGCGGGGTCGCGCGCACCAGGCGATAGGGCTCGCGGGTGGGCAGCTCCTCCTCGATCCGCGCCCGCTGGACGCCGCGCAGCACGATGTTGAACCGGCCGTCGGCCAGCGGGTCGACGCGGGCCAGGATGCCCACGCCGATCACCGGGAGAACCCGGGGCGGCTTCTCCGCCGCCGCGCGATCGTCGGGGATGTTGGCGAGCGCGAGCGCGCGCAGGCCCGCCTCGCAGTCCCGCGTCATCTTGCGGTAGCGCGGCTCGAAGATGTGCAGCGGGACGAGGGCGTGCGGGAGCAGCACCGCGCCCGGCAGCGGGAAGATCGGAATCCGTGGCAGGGCCTTTTTGACCCGGTCCGCGTCGTCCATGCCGCGGGAGCCTACTACACCTTTCAGGCGGCTTTGGCGGTCGCGCGTTGGGTCTCGGCGACGCGGATCCCCGCCTCGATGCGCATGCCGTAGAAGCTTCGCCAGACGAAGACCACTGACACCGCGAAGAAGATGGCCGCCAGCAGGAGCCGCGTGCTGGTCTGCATCTCCGTGGCGAGCTCCACCGCGAGAAGGCCGAACAGCGTGGTGAACTTGATGATCGGGTTCATCGCCACGCTGGAGGTGTCCTTGAAGGGGTCGCCCACCGTGTCGCCCACCACGGATGCGGCGTGCAGCGGCGTGCCCTTCGCCTTCAGCTCCACCTCGACCACTTTCTTGGCGTTGTCCCAGGCCCCGCCGGCGTTGGCCATGAAGATGGCCTGGTAGAGGCCGAAGGCGGCGATCGAGATCAGGTAGCCGATGAAGAAGTAGCTCTCCAGGCAGGAGAAGGCGAGGGTGGAGAAGAAGACCACCAAGAAGATGTTCCACATCCCGCGCTGCGCGTATTGCGTGCAGATCTCCACCACCTTCTTGGAGTCGGCGATGGATGCCTTGGTGGCGCCCTCCAGCTTGATGTTCGCCTTGATGAACTCCACCGCGCGGTAGGCGCCGGTGGAGACCGCCTGGGTGGAGGCGCCGGTGAACCAGTAGATCACCGCGCCACCGGTGATCAGGCCGAGCAGGAAGGGCGCGTGCAGGATGGTGAGGTATTGCATGTTCGCGCGCAGGCCGTCGGTGAGCACCATGATGATGGAGAAGATCATGGTGGTGGCGCCCACCACCGCGGTGCCGATCAGCACCGGCTTGGCGGTGGCCTTGAAGGTGTTTCCGGCGCCGTCGTTCTCCTCCAGGAAGTGCTTGGCCTTCTCGAAGGAGGGCTCGAAGCCGAAGTCCCGCTTCACCTCCGCCTGGATGCCGGGAATGGTCTCGATCACCGACAGCTCGTACACGGATTGGGCATTATCGGTCACCGGTCCGTAGCTATCTACGGCGATCGTGACTGGACCCATCCCCAGGAAGCCGAAGGCGACCAGGCCGAAGGCGAACACCGCCGGCGCCAGCATCACCTGGCCCAGACCCTGGGTGGAGACCAGGTAGCCGATCCCCATCAGGACGACGATGACGATTCCCATCCAGTAGGCGCTGAAGTTGCCCGCGACCAGGCCGGAGAGGACGTTGAGCGAGGCGCCCCCTTCGCGGCTCGCCGTCACCACCTCCTTCACGTGGGCCGAGCTCGTCGAGGTGAAGACCTTCACCACCTCCGGGATGATCGCGCCGGCCAGCGTGCCCGCGGTGATGATCAGCGAGAGCTTCCACCACATGCTGGTGTCGCCGCCCAGGTTCGGGATCAACAGGTAGCTGACCACGAAGGTGAGGACCACCGAGACCACCGAGGTCAGCCACACCAGGAAGGTGAGCGGCGCCTCGAAGTTCATCCGGTCGGCGTTCGAGTAGCGGGCCTTGGCGATCGCCTCGTTGATCAGGTACGAGCCGACCGAGGCGATGATCATCATGATGCGCATCGCGAAGATCCAGACCAGGAGCTGCACTTGGACCTTCGGGTCGTGCACGGCGAGCAGGATGAAGCTGATCAGCGCGACGCCGGTGACGCCGTAGGTCTCGAATCCGTCGGCGGAGGGTCCCACCGAGTCGCCGGCGTTGTCGCCGGTGCAATCGGCGATCACGCCGGGGTTGCGCGCGTCGTCCTCCTTGATGTTGAAGACGATCTTCATCAGGTCGCTGCCGATGTCCGCGATCTTGGTGAAGATGCCGCCCGCGATGCGCAGCGCGCTGGCGCCCAGCGACTCGCCGATGGCGAAGCCGATGAAGCAGGGGCCGGCATAGTCGACCGGCACGAAAAGGAGGATGCAGAGCATCATCAGGAGCTCGATGCTGATCAGCATCGTGCCGATGGACATGCCCGCCTTGAGCGGGATGGCGTAGGTGGGGAATGGCTTCCCCTTCAGCGAGGCGAACGCGGTCCGCGAGTTCGCGAACGTGTTCACCCGGATGCCGAACCAGGCCACGCCGTAGCTGCCGGCGATTCCCAGCAGGCTGAAGACGAGGATGGTGATGACCTTGGCCGGCTCGAAATGCCGCAGCCACCCGAAGTACACCACCATGATCACGCCGATGAACGCCTCGAGGATGAGGATGAACTTCCCCTGGGTGATCAGGTACGTCTTGCAGGTCTCGTAGATCAGCTCGGAGACCTCGAGCATCGACTTGTGGACCGCGAGCTTCTTGAGCTGGCCGAAGATCACCATGCCGAAGATGAGGCCGAGGGCGCAGACGACCAGGCCGGCGAGGAGGAGCTGCCGGCCGGATATCCCGAGGAAGCTGACGCTGCCCAGGTCGGGCAGGATCAGCTTCGCCTCGTCGGCGCGGGCTGCGATCGGCAGGCAGAGAACGGCGACGGCGGTCAGAGTGCGAGTGATCTTCTGCATAGGGGCGTACGACTCCACCAAAGTTTTCGGGGCGCGCAAAATAGAGGGATTTGTTGGACAAGTAAAGCCAGATTTCAAGCGTGTTCCCGCTAGGCCGCTGCGGCCGAAGGCCGCTTTGCGGCTAAGCAGTTGCGCCTACGCCTTTGCTGCGTGTTCCCGAGCCCTACCTGCTCGCGGTCGTAGTCCCCGAAGGCCCGCTCTCGCGCGAGAGCGCCGCGAAGTTGATGTTCGCGAACCCGCTCTGGTTGCACGCGAACATCACCCGCTTGATCACCTTGAAGGGGATCCGCCGATCCGCCTGCACGTTCACCAGCCCCCGGAAGGGATGGTCGGGATCGTCCGCGTGGATGGTCTCGTACCGCCGCTTCTCGTCGCGCAGCACGTCCTCCAGCTCGGGGACGCCCAGGGCGTCGCCCTTGGCCAGGTCCACGGTGTTCAGCAACATCCGGCCGTCGAAGGTCACCGCTTCCGCCGAGACCGAGATCACCGGCGCGCGCTCGAGCTGCGCCCCGTGGTACGCGTCGGGCAGCCGGATGTCCTTGGACATGTAGAGCACTTCGCCGTTCGCGCTGAAGTTCATCAGGAGGAAGATGACGATGATGGTCATCACGTCCACCAGCGAGGTGAGCGTGAGCGCCGCGTAGACGCCGCGCTTGGCCCGCTGGAACTTCTTCCCGAGGACCTTGCTCTGCGCGATCCGGTCGCAGGGACGCTTGCCTGGAATGACGATGGCCATGGCCGTCCCCCTAGTTCACCGGCGCAACGGTCACGTTGCGCAGCTTCTCGCCCATCGCCGTGTCCACGGTCTCCACCAGGTCCGCGTACGCCACCGAGTCCTCCGGCTGCACGGTGATTGCGGTCTGGTCGGGGAGGCTCGTCTTCAGCGTCCTCAGCTTCTCGCCCAGCGACTTGCGGTCGAAGGCCCCGTTGACCTTGGGGATGTCGATGTTCGCCCCGGCCATGGTCAGCTGGTAGCCCTTGTCGTTCAGGAGCAGCCTCACGTCGATGGTGGTCTCCTGCCGGGTCTGCTGCTCCGGCGGTCCTCCGCTGCTGGAGATCTGAAGACCGGCGATCTGGGTCCAGACCGCCGTGATCAGGAGGAAGCTGATGCAGCAGGAGAGCAGGTCGATGAACGGCACGAGGTTCAACTCGGCGTCCAGCGACTTCTTCCCGCCTTTTCCGGTGTGTTCTTGTGGCGCCGCCCCAGCCATGGTGGTCTCTCCCTCGCCTTCCGGTCGCCTACTGCTGCGGCAGGTTGGCGGGGATCCGCATCTTGTCCTTGTTGGCCACGATCAGGTTCAGCACGCCGACCGACGTCTCGTTGATGTCGTCGATCATGTGCTGGGTGCGGCCCTGCAGGAGCGAGAAGGCCACCAGCGAGGGGATCGCGACGATCAGGCCGAACGCGGTGCAGTTCATGGCTTCGGCGATGCCGTCCGAGAGCACCCGCGCCTTCTCGCTGGCGTCCACGCCGGCAACGCCCGCGAAGCACTGGATCAGGCCCACGATGGTGCCGAGGAGGCCGACCAGGGTCGCGACGTTGCCGATCATCGCCAGGTACCCGGTGCGCTTCTCGATGCGCGGCATCTCGCGCAAGGAAGCCTCGTCCATGGCCGCCTGCACCTCGTCCTCGCCCTTGGGGACGTTGATCAGGCCGGCCTTCACGATGTTGGTGAGCGGCGTCGCCTTCTGGCCGGCGGCGTAGCTGATCGCCTTGTCCAGGTCGCCGTTGAAGATATGGGTCTTCAGCCCGCGCAGGAACTGGTCCTTGTCCACGCTGGCGGAGAAGAACAGAACCCCGATGCGATCGATGATGACAGCGACCGCGAACACGAGGCAGATCGCGATCGGGTACATGCCGAAGCCGCCGCCCTTCCAGTGATGCGCGATCGTCTCGAAAATCGAGCTCATTTGTTTTCCCGTCCCCTGCCGAAAAGTTTCGCGGCCAACCGTGGCCGCCCGTTTTCCCAATCTGGGTGCCGCTTGCCGAATCGGCAATCGGGCGCTTCCTCCCGCTCGCCGGCACCCCTCGCCGCTGGCAACCATTCGCAGGAAGCGGGCCAGCCCGGCGCGTTTGCGCTGTGTTAGGTTCCGCGCTCCGATGGCCCGCGAGGTGACCTTTCCCAGGACCCGGCACGTCGCGCTGTCCGGAGTCGAACAGGCCGCGGAGGCGAAAGCGGCGGGAAGCGAAGCGATTCTCGTTCCCATCCGGGCAGCTGCGGACGCCACCCCGCCTCCCGGCGTCCCGCTGCCCCCGCCGGCCGAGCCGGGCGCGCCCGGGGTGCCCGAGAAGGGGGCGTTGCCGGCGGCCGCGCAGGTGCCGGCGCTCGCCGCCGGTACCGAGCCGGCCGCGCCGCAGACGCGCGTCCTGCCCTGGGTGATCTCGGTCGACGTCTCCGAGCCTGCGACCGATGTGGACCGCTGCAAGACCCTGGACGGGAGCCCCGCGCCGGTGCGCTGTCCCTCTTCGCTGGAGGGCCGCGAGGTGGCCGGGCTGCTCGCCGAACGCGCCGCCCTGGCAGGTGAGGCGGTGCTGCTGGCGGGCCTCGACCGCTGGTACCAGCTCCGTCCGGAGGGATCCGGATACTGCAAGAGCTGCGGATTCGCCCTGATCGAGAACATCCGCGAGGTCTTCGGCGACCACTTCGAGCCGTACGAGGCGCTGGAGGAGTTCCGCTCCTCCGCGCTCCCGCTCCGCGAGCGCCCTTTCGCGCGACAGAAGGAAGCGCTGCGCCTGACGGAGCCCCTCGAAGCCGCCAAGCGCGCGATCCTGCGCGCGCGCGACGAGGCGCGGCGGAAGCGGAGCGTGGAGATCGCGGTGCTGGGCCGGGTCGGATCCCTGTCGGCGCTGGGCCTCGAGCTTTGCGCGCACCTCGACGGCCTGGTGTTCGATCTGCCGGTCGGCGACCCCTATCTGGCGCTGTTGCCGCTTCTGGCAGCGCGCGCTGCGCTCGGCCTGCGGCCGGCGATCGCCTTGTTGCCCGCGACGGTCACGCCGGCGCAGGTCAGCCTCTACGCGGCCCTGGCCGCGGCGAGCGACGCGGACGTCCTGCTCGCGGACGACGCCCCGGCGGACGCCCGGGCCGCGCTGGCCCGGCACAGGCAGTTCCTCTCGCTGGTCCGGGAGCGCTACCGTCCGTCGGCCCCGCTCTTCGACGTGGAGGTGCTGCTCTCTCCCCGCTGCGAGCACTGGACGGGCGGAGCGCACCAGCGCGCCTGCTCGACGGCCGTGATCGCGCTGACCAAGGCGCAGCTCCAGCCGGCGGTGCGCCTCGATCTCGCGGGCGGCGTCGAGGCGCGCCTCCTGGTGCTGGCGGGAGCCGGGGGCATTCCGGCGGCCGACGCCGCGGCCGCGCGCCGGTATGCCGAGGGTGGCGGCGACGTGCTGCTGATCGGCAAGTGCCTGCCGGTCGACGAGGAGGGCCGGATCGGCGATCCCGTTTTCCCCGAGGTGAAATCGGGCCTCGAGCCGGTGGGCGAGGGCCGCGTCTACGCGCTGGACGACGGGGCGCAGGAGCCGGCCATCACGCGGTCGTTGCGCGAGCTTTCCGGGCGGGGGCGGGCGCAGATCACGCTCTCGGGGCGGGGGAAGCTGCTTTCACGCGCGTACCTCGACCCGGAGCGGAAACTGGACGTCCACTTCGTCAACCTCGACCTGCAGAACGAGGGGTTCGTGCCGGCGCAAGGCGTCCAGGTGACCATCGCGGGACAGGCGGCGGGCGGCGGGCGCGCCGCGTACTGGTTCGCCCCGGAGCGGAGCGGGGGGAAGGACGGGGAAAGGATCACCTTGAACCCGTCCGGATTTTCCGTCTCGACGATCCTGCCCAGCGTGAGCTCGCACGCGCTGCTGGCCATACCGCGGTAGCCCCGGCCGACGAAGACGGCTCAGGGGCTATGCTTTTTTACTCTTGTCGCGGATGACCACCGCGGTCGGTGGCGGATCGGAAGCCCGGTCGAGATCCACGATCCTTTTCGTCCCCACGTACGCAGTCGTCTCGTACCGGGTGATCTTCCCGATCTTCTTCACGATGCTCGCCATGCGCTCCGCCTCGCGGAGGATGGCGGCCAGCTCCTCCCGGCCCCGGTCGTTCTCCTTCGTGCGGCGGAAGAGCAGCTCCGAGAATCCGAGCACGCTGGTGAGCGGCTGGTTGAGCTCGTGCGCGGCGGCGCCGGCCAGCTCGGAGACCAGGGCCGTCTTCTCCGCCTCCTCCAGCCGCTGCCGCGCGTTGCTCAGCTCCGCGTCGCGCCGCATCTCCTCGCGCAGATCGTGGAAGACGCCGACCGTCGCGGTGTCGCGGCCGCCCTCCGCCACGATCGCCGCGGAGAGGTCCACCGGGATCGCCTCGCCGGTCCGGGAGAGCAGCTCGCAGCGCATCCGCCCGAACTCCTCGCCCGCCGTCCGCGCTGCGCGCAGCCGCTGCATCACCCGCTGGGCCTGACCCGGGGGGTAGAGACTGCTGACGTGCGCCTTGCCCACCAGATCCGCGCGCGAGAACCCCGTCATCCGCTCCGCGCCGCGGTTGAAGAGCAGCACCTTCCCCTCGAGATCGGCGGCGACGATGCCGTCCGCGGTCGCGTGGATCAGCCGCTCGAGGAACTCCTTGGTCTTGCGCAGCTCCGCCTCGAGCTCCCGCCTCTCCGAGTCGTCCCGGAAGCTGAGGATGGCGTGGCCGTTCTGCGAGTGGAGCGCCCCGGCCGAGACCGACAGCGTCAACTTGCGGCCGTCGCGCGTCTCGACCCGCAGGTCGGCGGAGACCACCCTCCCGCCGCGGGCGATCTCTCGCCAGAGGAACTCCGCCTCCATCGCGCTCTGGATGCCCACCAATTCTTGAAGCGGTAGCCCGCGTGCGCCCAGGCTCTGGACGCCGAGGATGGCGCAGCCGGCGGGATTCAGCGTCAGGACGCGCCCCTGGTCGTCGAGGACCGCCATGCCGTCGTTCACGTGGCTGAAGAACTCCTCGTACCGGCGGACCTGCGACAGCTCCCGCTCGGCGGCGACCCGCTGCAGCCGCTCGCTCCGGATCCGCCCCGCGCTGCGCAGCGCGACGGCAGCGGCGCTCGCCACGGCGCTCAAGAAGGCGATCTCGCCCTGGTCGAAGCCGCCGCGCGTGCGGGAGCGCACCACCAGCACGCCGGCGACCGCGCCCTGGCAGCGCATCGGCACCACGGCAAGCGCGCTGAGCTTCTGGACGGCCACGCGCTCGCGCACCGGATCGAGCAGCGGATGCTCCTGCGCGTGGTCGATCAGGAGCGGCCTGCCCGTGTTGATCACTTCGCGGAACTCTGGATAGTTCGCGAGGTCCAGCAGCCGGCCGCGCGCCTCCGGATCGTCGCTCGAGGCCACCACGGTGGCGGAGCCTTCCTCGATCAGGACCAGCGAGCAGCGGTCCACGGTAAGGCGGCCCGCGATGCGGTCCACCACCTGAGCGAGGAGGCGATCCGGATCTCCTCCCGCGGCGAGGGCCCCGGTGACGTCCACCAGCGCGGTCAGATCGTCGGCCTGGCGCTGCAGCGCGCTGCGGTCCTCGGTCGCCTGGACCAGCCTGCGCAGGAGCTGCGTCAGATCGCCGGCGACGTGCGGAAGCCGGACCACCGCGTCGAGCAGGTCCGCTTCGGGTGGCGTGGCCGCTCCCGCGGCGAGGACGCCGACGACGGGGGCATAGCGGCGCCGGACGTCGGCGATCCGCTCCGGCGCAGCGGCCAGATCGACGAGCGCGCCGCCGCCGTCGGCGATCTCGAATCCGGCGGCGACCAAGGGACCTGCGAGCGCCTGGGCGGCGGGGCCAACGAGCGCGATGCGGGCTTTGCGATGTTCCGGCAACGGGTCGCTCTCTCGTCCCCCAGCCGTAAAGTCTACCGCGAGTCAGCGCGCTCCACGAAACGCCGCGAGAGCGGCCGCCATCACTTCCTTCAGGGCGACCCCCGCCCGCTCGGCTGCCTGCCTGCAATCCTCGAACTCCGGAGCGACGTTCAGGACGTCGGCGCCGAGGCGCCCGACCTTCACACGCACCTTGCCGTACGCGGTCTCCACCTCGACGAGCTCGCGGTCCAGCACGCGCCGTTCGATCCGCGTGGCCCGGACACCCAAGCTGCTGGTCTGCTTGAAGATTTCAGCCTCGACCCGCGCCCGCGCGGCCTCGGGGACCAGCGCGCCGAAGAGGTGCCCGGGCCGCCCCTTCTTCATGGTCACCGGCGCGATCCACGCGTCCAGCGCCCCCGCCGCCAGCACCGAGTCGAGCGCGGCCGCCACCAGCTGGGGGGAGAGATCGTCGAGGTTGGCTTCCAGGACCCATGCCGCCTCGCGATCGCTCACCGCCGGCCTGCCCAGGATCGCGCGGACCAGGTTGGGAGCGTCGTCCCAGCGGCGTGTGCCGGCCCCGTATCCGATGCGATCCACGGTCAGCTCCGGCACGGACGCCGCTTCCTCCGTCCAGGCCGCGAGGATGGCCGCGCCGGTCGGCGTGGTGCGCTCGCCCGGACCGCTGGGCCGCAGCGTTCGCCCGCGCAACAGCTCTAGCGTCGCGGGCGCCGGTATCGGGATCGTGCCATGGGCGCTCTTGGCCGTGCCGCTCCCCGAGGGCGGAGGCAAGCCGACGATGCGCGCCGGCGCGAGCGCGTCGATCAGCAGCGCGGCGCCGACCACGTCGACGATCGAGTCGATCGCGCCAACCTCGTGGAACTCGACCGACTCGGCGGGAATGCCGTGGACGCGTCCCTCCGCCTCGGCCAGACGCGCGAATCCGGCCTGTGCCAGGCCGGCGGCGCGCGCCGGCAAACCGGCCCGCGCGATCAGCTCACGGATGTCGCGCCACTTGCGGTGCGGATGCCGCTCGGCAGCCCCGCGCACTTCCACGTGCAGGGCGCGGATCCCGGCCACCTCCACCTCTTGCGCTTCCACCGAGACGCCCGGCAGGTTCAGACGGCGCAGGCCGGCGTCCAGGGCCGATCGCGGCGCGCCGAGGTGCAGGAGCGCAGCCAGGGTCATGTCGCCGGCGATCCCGCCGATCGGCTCGAGGACCAGCGTGCTCACTTGGCCCGCGCCTCCATGGCGCGGCCGGCCGCGGCGCGCGCCGCGTGCGACTGGCGCGCGATCAGCGCCGCGACGAACCCGGCGCTGAACCCGTTGTCGATGTTCACCACGGTGACGTTCGCCGCGCACGAGTTCAGCATGGCGAGCAGCGCGGCGATCCCGCCGAGCGAGGCGCCGTATCCGACGCTGGTCGGGACCGCGATCACCGGCCGGGCCACCAGGCCGCCTACCACGGACGGGAGCGCGCCCTCCATCCCCGCGCAGACCACCAGTGCGTCCGCCTGGCGCAGCGCCGGGGCACGGCGCAGCAGGCGGTGCAGTCCCGAGACACCCACGTCGTAGAGCCGCTCGATCTGCGCGCCCACCACCTGCGCGGTCGCGCACGCCTCCTCCGCCACCGGGATGTCGGTGGTGCCCGCGCACACCACCGCGACCAGGCCTTCCCGCGGCGGCGCTCCACCAGCCGGCGGGGCGGTGAACGTGCGCGAGACCGGGTCGTAGCGGCCGTGCGGCGCCGCGGCGATCGCGGCCGGCTCCGCCTCGGCCGACATGCGGGTGACCAGCACGGCCTGGCCGAGCGAAACCAGCTTCTCCACCAGCGCGCCGATCTGCTCGGGCCGCTTCCGCTCGCCGAAGATCACCTCCGGGACGCCCATGCGCAGCGCGCGCTCGCCGTCGAGCTGGGCGAAGTCCGACACGTAATGGACCGGCAGCTCGCCGAGCCGACGCACGGCGTCCTCCACGGACACCTGGCCCGCCTTCACCTGCTCGAGCAGGACCTGCACCGCCCGCGTGTCCATCGCGGGCGATCTATCACACGAGGCCCAGCATCGAGAGCAGCCGCGAGAGCGACTCGTCCACCGGGGCCGCCACGATGCGGCCTGCGTACCGCACGCCCGGCAGCCGCAGATCGGTGACCAGGAGCAGCGTGGACTCCAGATCGCCGAAAGCGGCCTGCATGGTGTCTGCCAGGGTCCCGCTGCCGACGTGCGGGATCGAGGGGACCAGCGTGAGCCCCACCGCAGCCGCGACGCCGCCCACGTAGCTCGAGACCACGATGTTGGACATCTCGGCCAGCGCGCTGGTGTACATGGTGGGCCGCTCGGTGGCGCCGGAAGGCGAGCCGAGCAACAGGCCGCCCATCAAGGTGGCGCCCTCCTGCGTCACGTGCATCATCCAGCGCAACCGCGCCCCGCCTTCGACCTCGAAGTGGACCGAGAACGCCGCGCCGTCCGGCTGGAGCACGCGCTGGACCGCGCCCTTGGGGGCGACCTGGGCGCGGGGCTGGGCCGCCTCCACCAGCGTGCCGAGCAGCTTGCCCAGCGACCGCGCCGCGTCGGCGGAGCCGAACTGCGCCAACTGGCGCAGCGCCTCGAGTTGATGGGGCGTGAGCTCGAGCGGGCTGATGACGGGGCGCTTCTGCATCAAGCGGCCCCTCTGAGCCGCTGCCCGACTTCGGCGAGCTCGTGCAGCCCGCGCGGATCGAGCACCAGCAGCGGACGGCCGTTGCCGAGCACGGTGGTCCCGGCGAGGCCGCGGATCCGATCGAGCGGCGGGAAGAGCGGCTTGAGCACCGCCTCCTCCTGGCCCACCAGCCGATCGACGGAGAGCGCGAACGTGATCCCGTCCACCTCCAGCACCGCGAAGGGCCTGGGCCCCGGCGGCGCCAACGAGGGCAGCCCGAACAGCTTCGCCAACGAATACGCGCGCACCAGCTGGCCCATCACGGCCAGCGAGCGGGCCTCGAATCCTTCGCCCCCGCGCGCAGAGAGATCGTACTCGGTGGTGGCGACGATGCGCGTCATCGGCAGGCCGTACATCTCGCCGCCGACCTGGACCAGGAGCAGGTTCGCCATCGAGACGCTGAGCGGAAGCTCGAGGGTGAAGCGCGAGCCTTTTCCCGCCGCGGACCGCAGGCTGATCTTCCCGCCCAGCCCTTCGACGGCGGACTTGACCGCGTCCAGCCCCACGCCGCGGCCGGAGAGATCGGTGGCCTCCGCGCGCGTCGAGAGCCCCGGCAGGAAAGCCAGCTCGTAGCTCTGCTGCTCGCTCAGCTCCGCCACCTTTTCGGAGGAGAGCAGGCCCATGTCGATGGCGCGCCTCCGCAGGCGCGCGGCGTCGAATCCGGCGCCGTCGTCGCTGACCTCGACCAGCACCTTGTCGCGCTCGCGGCGGGCGGACAGGACCAGGAGCCCGCGCCCCGATTTGCCCACCGCCAGGCGCTGCGCGCCCGTCTCCAGCCCGTGATCGACCGCGTTGCGCACCAGGTGCGTGAGCGGGTCGGCCAGGGCCTCGATCACGGTGCGGTCCAGCTCGACCGCGCCGCCCTGCACCTCCAGCTCGACCTCCTTGCCGAGGCGGTGGGCCAGGTCGCGGATGGCGCGGGGCAAGCGCTCGGTGAGCGTATAGAACGGCGTGAGCCGCGCGTTCATCACCCGCCCGTGCAGATCGCGCGCCGTGCGGCGCAGCCGGTCGATCTCCGCCTCGAATTGCGCCGCGACCTTTTCTGGAAGATGCCGGGCCGCCTCGCGCATCCGGGCGATCCCGTGGAGCACCTCGGCGGCCTGGTCGAGGAGCTGATCGAGCGCCTGGGCGCGCACGCGCACGGTCGCGTCGGCGCGTGGCTCCTCGAGCGGGGCTCCCTCGGGGAACGTCGTCAAGGTGCGGGCGGAGAGCGCCGCGGCCGGCTCGGGAGGCGGCGCATTGGCCGGCGGGGAGGGCCGCACGGCGACCCCCTCCACCTCGGGGATCCCGTCGAACAGTGCGCGCACCTCGTCGACGCTGCGCGCGGTGGCGAGCACCGCCGTCACCCGCGCGCCGCCCTTCTTCTGCATCAGCGAGCCGGGCTGTGGCTCCATCTCCAAAAGTGTGCCCGCGCTCTTCAGCTTGCGCTGGACGATCAGGGCGCGCGCCCCGGGCGCCTGGCAGGCCTTGATGAGCGAGAAGGTGACGTCCAGCCTCGGCAGATTCGGGTCGGCCTCCACCTTCTTCGCCGGCCTCGCAGCGGGCGCGGGCGCGGCGTCCGGCAGCGCGCTGGACGCTACGGAGAGGCGCTCCACCAGGGTCCCCGTGTCCGCGCGATCTTCCTTCGCGCGCTCGCCGCCCGAAGCGTGCTGCACCTCGCGCACCAGCGCGTCGGTCGCCTGCAAGAGCAGGTCGACCTGCATCCGCTCCGGCCGCCGCCGCTGCGCCTTGAGCTTGGCGATCAGCGTCTCGGCCACGTGCGCGATGTCCACGATGGTCTTGAGGCCGATGGTCGCCGCGCTGCCCTTCACCGAGTGCACCCGGCGGAAGATCGAGTCCCAGAGCGGGCCACCCGGCGGCTCCTGCTCGATCCGCACCAGCTCGGAGGCGAGCTGCTCCAGGTGCTCCGTCGCCTCGGCGATGAAGGCGTGCAGGTACTTGTGGGGCGCCTCGGCCATGGACTTATTCGCCGAGGACCTTCTTCACCACGGCCAGGACGTCCTCTCCGCGGAATGGCTTGACGATGAAGTCGGTGGCGCCCGCCTCGATCGCCTCCATCACCAGCGATTCCTGTCCGAGCGCCGAGCACATGATCACCACCGCTCCGGGATCGTGCTGGACGATCTCGCGGGTGGCGTCGATGCCCGACTTGTAGGGCATCACGATGTCCATGGTGACGAGGTCGGGCTTCAGCTCGCGGAAGAGGTTCACGGCCTGGACGCCGTCGTCCGCCTCTCCCGCCACGGCGAAGCCCGCGGTGGTGAAGATGTCCCGCAGCGTGTTGCGCATGAACAGCGCGTCGTCGACGATCAGCACTCGCCTCTGGGGCATTGCCTTAGGCCTCCACCAGGTTGTCGATGGCCCGCTGGAGCAGATCCGGATCGATCAGCATCAGAGGTCCCTCGGCAGAATCCGCAAGCGCGCAAGCCGCGCCCGACGGCTCGCTCAGCTCCCGTGCCTCGGGCGGGAGCTCCTCGATCCCCGCGACCTCCGAGACGTACAGTCCGACGTCCCCCTTCGCCCGCTGCAGCATCACCACCTTGCCCTCCGGCCGCGCCGGGCGGGCCTTGAGCCCGACCATCGGACCGAGGTCGATCAGCGCCGCGACCCGCCCCTGCTGCGACATCACTCCGAGCAGGGCGGGCGGAGCGCGCGGGACGCGCGAGACGAACGTCATCTCGGTCACGCGGCGCACCGCGGAGAGCGGAAGGGCGTAGCGGTTGCCTCCGTGCAGGCAGATGACGGCGCGCGGCATCGCTACTCCAGCCTGAACCGCGAGACCACGGTCTGCAGCTCCACGGAAAGGTTGGTCAGCTCCTGCGATGCCGAGGCGATCGACGCGGTCACCACCGCCTGCTCGCCGATGGCGCGCGAGACCTCCTCGGTGCTCTTGGCATTCGAGGAGGCGACCTCGCGGATCTCGCGGATGGCCTTGACCATCTCCTCCGAGCCGGCGAGCTGTTCCTTGGCGGCGTGGGAGATGGCGGTGACGCGTTCGGTCCCGGCCTGGGTGGCGTGGACGATCTCGTCGAGCGAGAGGGTAATCCGCGCCAGATCCTCGCGGCCTTGCCCGAGCTCGTCGATTCCTTCCTTCATGGCCGCGACCGCGTGCTGGCTGCGCTGGCTGATCTCCTGCGCCAGCCGGCTGATCTGCTCCGCGGAGCGGCCGGCGGACTCGGCCAGCTTGCGGACCTCGTCGGCCACCACGGCGAAGCCACGTCCGTACTCGCCCGCCCGGGCAGCCTCGATGGCGGCGTTGAGCGCGAGCAGGTTGGTCTGCTGCGCGACCCCGGTGATGGCGACGACGATCTTGCTGATCTCCTGCGTCTTCTCGCCGAAGGCAAAGACGGTCTCGGAGGCCGCCTCGATCTCCGCGAACACCTTCTTGATCTTCTCCGCGGCAAGCTGGGCGGCTGCTCCGCCGGCCTGCGCCGCGCTGGAGGTGGCGGTGGCGGCTTCGGCGGCGGCCTGCGCGGTATTGGCGCTGCTCTTGATGGAAGTGGCGATGCCGCTGATCAGGGCGCTGGCGCGCTCGACCAGGCCGAGCTGCTCGTCCGCGCCCTTGGCGATGCGGTCCATCGACTCCTTGATCTCCTCGGCAGAGGCGGTCACGTTGCCGGTGGAGACCTGCATCTCGTCGGCGGAGTCGGCCACCGCGCGGCTGGTGTTCTGGATGTGGCGCACCAGGTCGCGCAGGTTCTCCTGCATGTGCGAGATGGCGACGGTCAGCTCGTCCACCTCGTCGGCGCCGAAGAGGAAAGGCCGCTCGCTGGGAAGCGACTTGGACAGATCTCCCCGGCTGATCTCCAGCGCGCTCCGGTTCAAGCGCACCACACGGTTCGCGATCTGCTTGAGACCCACCGATACGGCGATGGCCACGAGCAGGCCGGCGACCGCGCCGACCACGGCGTGTTGCGGGTCCATCCCGCGCCGGATCACCTCGTAGGCGAGCACGCCGGAGAGCACCGCCCAGATGCTCATGTCGCCGAGGAAGACCTTGAAGAACAATCCCAGCCGGCGGGAGCTCCCTCCCAGACGCGGGCTGCGCACGGGCCGCATCCCCGGGCTGGTCGGCACCGGGCTGGCCGGCGGAAGCGTCGTCGCCCCGATCGTTCGGATCGGAGCCTCGTGTTCGTCGGTTCCGAGGAGCTCGTGGTGGGCGGGCGTCGCCATCCCGCCGCACTGTATCCCGAGGCGGGGCAACGGCAAATGAGCTTCCGGGGCCATTGCGCTGGGCGAGACGCCCGGCTACCGTTCCACACCCATGCCCGTTCGGGGCAACACCTCAGGACTCTCGTTGGGCGCTCCCGACTCCCTCGACGAGCGCACGCGGCGCGTGCTTTCCGCGATCGTGCTCGATTACATCCAGAGCGGAGAACCGGTAGGCAGCCATGCGATCGCCCGAAGGGCCGACGTGGACGTCTCTTCCGCGACGGTGCGCGCGGTCATGGCCGATCTGGAGGAGATGGGCTTCTTGCAGAAGCCGCACACCAGCGCGGGCCGGGTCCCCACCGCGCACGGGTACCGGTATTACGTCGACGTCCTTCTGCGCGTGAAGCCGCCGCTGCCCGAGGAGCGCGAGCAGATCGAGCGCCGCGCGCACGAGGCGAGACAGCTCGAGGGGCTGATGACCGCCGCCTCCCGCGTCCTCCACTCGCTGACCCGCCACGCCGGCGTGGTGGCCGCGCCGCGGCCCCAGTCCGAGCGGCTGCAGCGGATCGAGTTTCTGGAGCTGCGCGAGGGCCGCGTCCTCGCGGTGCTGGTCTCGCGCTCGGGAGCCGTGCGCAACCGCCTGCTCTCGCTGCGCGAGCCGCTCTCGGACACCCAGCTCGAGCACGCCGGGAACTACCTCAACTCGCTGATCGCCGACCGCACGCTCGCCGAGGCGCAGGCGCGGCTGCGCGCCGAGCTCGAGCGCGACCGCCGGGAGCTGGGCGAGCTCCAGGCCAGGGCGCTCGCGCTGGGCGCGGAGGCCGTCGAGATCTCCTCGCCCGCCGTGCACATCGAAGGGCAGGCTTCGTTCCTGGAGGATCCGGCGCTCGCCCAGGACATGGCGGCGATCCGGGCGCTGTTCCGCGCGCTGGAGGAGAAGGAGCAGGTGCTCGCGGTCCTGGACCGCACGCTGGCCGCGGAGGAGCTGCAGATCTTCATCGGGGCGGAGAGCGGGATCCTGCAGCCCGACCTGGCCATCGTCGCCGCCCCCTACCGCCTGAAAGGCGAAGTGGTGGGTGCGCTTGGGGTGATCGGACCCACCCGGATGGACTATTCCCGGGTGATCCCCCTGGTGGAGCTCACCGCACAGACCGTCGGCTCCACGCTGGACGACAGTTGAAGCGCCCCTTGGCGAACGCTTTTGGTGCGCTATGTTACCGCGTCCTTTCAAGGAGACGACGTGGTTCCGGACGATACGCAGGTCCCGCCCGAGGCGGCGGCGGACGAGCAGAGGGCGGTGCCCGAGGGCGCCGACTCCGGCCCGTCCAACGACGCCGAGGGCCTGCCGAGGAAGCTGGCCACCCTCGAGGCGCAGCTGGAGGAGTCGTTCAAGCGCGCCCGCGAGACCGGCGACCGGCTGAAGGAGACGCACGAGCGGCTGTTGCGCACGGCGGCGGAGTTCGACAACTTCAGGAAGCGCGCGGCCAAGGAGAAGGACGACGTCCAGCGCTTCGGCAGCGAGCGGCTGCTCAAGGACTTCCTGCCGGTGCTGGACAACCTCGAGCGCGCGCTCGACCACGCCGAGCAGCACGAGCCCAGGCAGGTGATCGAGGGCGTCAAGCTGGTGCAGAAGCTCTTCGAGACCACCCTCGCCAAGCACGGCGTGGTCGGCTTCTCAGCGGTGGGCAAGCCCTTCGACCCCGCCGTCCACGAGGCGCTCATGCAGCAGGAGAGCGACGAGCCGGCGGGCACCGTCGTCTCCGAGATGGCCAAGGGGTACAAGCTCAACGATCGGCTGGTCCGCCCCGCCGCGGTCGTGGTGGCCAAACCGCGCACCCAGCCTGCGGCGCCTCCCGCGTCCGATCAAGAGGGTAAGGCGCAGGGCTGAAATCTCCCACGCGCGCGACGCGGTCCTTTTGTTCAAGCCCCAGCGGAGTCTGAGGTACAACCGCTTTGGGGAGAATCGCGCCACATGCCCAAGGTCATAGGCATCGATCTCGGCACCACCAACAGCTGCGTCGCCGTGATGGAAGGCGGCGAGCCGATCGTAATCCCCAACTCGGAAGGAAGCCGGACGACCCCCTCGATGGTCGGCTTCACCGAGGCCGGCGAGCGGCTGGTGGGGCAGATCGCCAAGCGGCAAGCGATCACCAATCCCGAGGCGACGGTCTTCGCGGTGAAGCGCCTGATCGGGCGCAAGTTCGAGTCGGAGGAAGTGAAGAAGAGCATCTCGGTCTCCAGCTACCGGATCGTGGCGGCGGAGAACGGAGACGCCTGGGTGGAGCTGCGCGGCAAGCGCTACAGCCCCGCCGAGATCTCCGCGATGATCCTCTCCAAGATGAAGCAGACCGCCGAGGACTATCTCGGCGAGCATGTGACGGAGGCGGTGATCACCGTCCCCGCCTACTTCAACGACGGCCAGCGCCAGGCCACCAAGGACGCCGGCCGCATCGCGGGGCTCAACGTCCTGCGCATCATCAACGAGCCCACCGCGGCCGCGCTCGCCTACGGCCTCGACAAGGCTCAGGGCGGAGCGGCGAGCAAGACCGGCGCCGCCATGCGCACCTCGGGCGCGGAGAAGATCGCGGTCTACGACCTGGGCGGCGGCACCTTCGACATCTCGGTGCTGGAGCTGAACTCGGGCGTCTTCGAGGTCAAGGCCACCAACGGCGATACCTTCCTGGGCGGCGAGGACTTCGACCAGCGGATCGTCGATTACCTGAACGACAAGTTCAAGAAGGCCACCAACATCGAGTTGCGCCGGGACCGGATGGCCCTGCAACGGCTGAAGGAGGCCGCCGAGCGCGCCAAGCACGAGCTGTCCTCCGCCGCGGAGACGGACGTGAACCTGCCGTTCATCGCGGCCGACGCGAGCGGGCCGAAGCACCTGACCGAGACCATGACCCGCGCCCAGCTCGAGGAGCTGGTGAACGACCTGGTGCAGAGGACCGTGGAGCCGTGCCGGATCGCGCTCAAGGATGCGGGCGTCAGCGCCAAGGAGATCGATCGGGTGATCCTGGTCGGCGGCATGACCCGCATGCCCAAGGTGCAGCAGGTGGTGCAGGGCTTCTTCGGCAAGGAGCCGCACAAGGGCGTGAACCCGGACGAGGTGGTGGCGGTGGGCGCCGCCATCCAGGGCGGCGTCCTCAAGGGCGAGGTGAAGGACGTCCTCTTGCTCGACGTCACGCCTCTGTCCCTGGGCGTCGAGACCGCCGGCGGGGTGGCGACCAAGATCATCGAGAAGAACACCACCATCCCGGCGCGGAAGTCGCAGGTGTTCTCCACCGCGGTGGACAACCAGCCGATCGTGAACGTGCACGTGCTGCAGGGCGAGCGCGAGATGTCCGCCGACAACAAGACGCTTGCGCGCTTCGAGCTGGTGGGCATCCCGCCGGCGCCGCGCGGCGTGCCGCAGATCGAGGTGGCCTTCGACATCGACGCGAACGGCATCGTCCACGTCAGCGCCAAGGACCTCGGCACCGGCAAGCAGCAGAGCATCCGCATCGTCGCGTCCTCGGGTCTCACCGAGCAGGAGATCCAGAAGATGATCGCGGACGCCGAGAGCCACAAATCCGCCGACAAGAAGAAGAAGGAGCTGGCGGACGTGAAGAACTCGGCCGACGGCCTCATCTACACCACCGAGAAGGCGCTGGAGGAGTACTCGAACCTGTTGCCCGCCAAGGACATGGCGGAGATCCGCGCCGATCTGGAAGCCCTCAAGGCGGTGGTGGGCAGCGAGGAGCTGCCGAAGATCAAGGCGGCCGTACAGCGGCTCGAGGGCTCAGCGTACCGGATCGCCGACGCGCTGTATTCATCGGGCGATCAGGCCGACAAGAAGGCCGCCGGGAAGTAAGCACCAGCAGCTGCACTGGCACGGGCACGCGCCCCGGCCACCAAAACCAGCACCGGCACGCGGTGCGACTCTGGACTCCTCTCTCAAAAAGCTGAAGGATTGACACCGCCTCGAATGTCCTTACGTTAGACGAGGCGCGCCGAGCGCCTGCTTGCCTGCATGCCAGAGGAGCGACGGTGTCCCAGAAGCGCGATTATTACGAAGTCCTCGGGGTTTCCAGGACGGCCACCGCCCAGGAGCTCAAGAGCGCCTTCCGGAAGCTGGCGGTCCAGTACCATCCGGACAAGAACCCCGGCGACAAGGCCTCCGAGGAGCATTTCAAGGAGTGCTCCGAGGCCTACGAGGTCCTCGCCGACGCCGACAAGCGCGCCCGCTACGACCGGTTCGGCCACCAGGCGCCCGGCGGGTTCGGGCCCAGCCCGTTCGAGGCCGGTTTCACCGGCAACATCAACGACATCTTCGGGGACATCTTCGGCGAGATCTTCGGCCAGCGCGGGCGTTCGCGCGGCGGCAAGCAGCGCGGCGCGGACCTCCGCTACAACCTGGAGGTCAGCTTCACCGAGGCAGCGTTCGGCACCGAGGCCAAGGTGAAGATCCCGCGCCACCGCGAGTGCTCGACCTGCCACGGCTCGGGCGCGAAGCCTGGCACCTCCCCCAAGACCTGCCCCACTTGCCACGGCGCCGGCGAGCTGCGGATGACGCAGGGATTCTTCCAGATTTCACGGACTTGCTCCCACTGCCAGGGGACCGGCAAGGTGGTGACGGATCCCTGCGCGACCTGCCGCGGCGCCGGCAAGGTGGAGACGGAGAGCGTGCTCACCGTCAAGGTCCCGCCCGGGGTCGACACCGGCACGCGCCTCAAGCTCACCGGCGAAGGCGAGCCGGGCGAGCGGGGCGGTCCTCCCGGGGATCTCTACGTCGTGGTGCACGTGCACGAGCACCCGATCTTCATCCGCGAGGACACCGAGGTGATCTGCGAGGTGCCGATCAGCTTCACCCAGGCGGCGCTCGGGGCGACCATCGACGTCCCCACGCTCGACGGCAAGGTGAAGATGAAGATCCCCTCGGGCACGCAGAGCGGCAAGGTGTTCCGCCTGCGCGGCAAGGGCATCCCGCACCTCAACGGCTACCAGCGCGGCGACCAGCACGTGCGCATCACCGTCGAGGTGCCGGAGAAGCTCACCAAGAAGCAGCGCGAATTGCTCGAGCAATTCGCCGCGCTGGCCGGCGAGGACGCGCATCCGCAGTCGAAGTCGTTCTTCGCCAAGGTGCGCGAGCTGTTCGGGACCGAAGAGTCGGAAGAGGAAGCTACCGGTTAGCCGCTCCGCGCCGAAGGCGCGGAAATGCGGCTACGTTTTTTCTAGGCTCTGCTCTTTGAGGCGACCTTCTCCGCCGCCCGCATCACCCGCGGCGCGTGGCCGTCGACCACGAAGAGGAGCGCGGCGAGCAGAGCATCTTACGCCGCGATCGCGTAACCTCCGGGCGCGCTCTGGCGTAAGGCCCGGATGGGACCGACGGATGAAGAGTTGATGTCGGCCTACGTCGCGGGCGATGCCCGCGCGTTCGAGGGCCTGTTCGCCCGGCTCGCCCCGCGGGTGCACGGGTTCTTCCTGAGGTCGTTTCGCAACGAGGCCGTCGCCGATGATCTGCTCCAGCAAACCTTCATGAAGCTGCACCGCGCCAGGTCCCGCTACCGTCCCGAGCTGAAGCTCGCTCCTTGGGTCTTCGCGATCGCCGCGCGGGTCCGCCTCGACGAGCTGCGGCGGCGCCTGCGGCTGCCGGAGGATGCCGGAGAGGATGCCATCGCGCGCGCCGACGAGCAGCTCCCGCGGGATCCGCCTGCGGGCAACGACCTGCGGGACGCGGTGCGCTCCGCGCTGGACGGGCTGCCCGAGTCGCAGCGCACCGTGATCCACCTGCACCGCTATGAAGGGATGACGTTCGCCGAGATCGCCCGGGCTCTCGACACCACCGAAGGGGCAGTGAAGCTTCGCGCCTTTCGCGGATACGAGAGGTTGCGCGAACAGCTCAAGGAGCTCCTGTGACCTGCGAGGACCTCCGCGCGAACGCGGCCGGGATCGCCGCGCTCACCGCCGGCGATCCGGAGCGGGTGGCGTACCTGGAGCACGCGAAGGGCTGTCCCGGCTGCCTCGAAGCGCTGCGGGAGGGAGAGAAGCTCGTCGGCCTGCTCGAGCGCGTCAGGCTGCCGCCTCCGTCGGCGGAGGCCCTGGCGCGCGCGTCGAGCCCGGTTCTGCGGGCGCTTCGACCGACCCGGTGGCCGCTGCGGGCCGCGGCGGCGATCGCCGCCTTCGCGATCCCCGTCCTGTTCTCCCGCCACCGCGACTGGGAGGGATGGATTGCGGCGACGCTGGTCCTCGCGCTCGCCACCGCGCTGAGCGCGACCGCCGGCGCGATCCGGGCAGGCGCGTGGGTCGCTCTCGCGGCCTCCGCCGGCTTTGCCATCGCGGCCGGAGGCATCCCCGGCTTCGACGGGACAGAAGGACTGGCCATCCGCGTCGGCCTCGAGTGCTTCGGTCTGGAAATGCTGGGCGCGGCGCTGACGGCGGGGCTCCTGCTCTGGCGCGAAGGACGGAACGCCACCTCGCTCGCGGCCACCGCGGCCGCCGGCGGGCTGGCCGTGCAGGCCGCGCTGCACCTGATCTGCGGCGCGCGTGGCGAGGCGCCGCACCTGTGGGTCTTTCACACCGGCGCGGTCGCGGCAGCCGCCTTCGCCGCCTGGGCGATCCAGGCGCGGCTTCAGCCCAGGAGCCTGCGGAGCTGATCGGCGGAGAGCACCTCGGGCCAGCCGCGGAACAAGCCCGCGTAGAGCGCCGGCTCCGCGAGCGCCACCACCCAGGTCGCCACGCGCCCCCGGGACAGCGGCCAGCGCGAGGCCACCCTGGCCTTCTCCACCACGAACTCCCGCTCCTCCGCGGGGACCGACCGCTCGTAGAGCGCGAGTTGCAGCACCTGCACCTCGCCCTTCACCCGCGTGCTGAGCGTGGTCGCCCGATCGCGGAGCATCTGCGCGCGCCGCGCGAACTCCGCGCCGGGAAGGCGCTCGCCGGACGCGACCACCACGAGCTGCACGGTGGTCTCCAGATCGCCGGCCCAGATCTGCTCGTAGTGCGGCAGCCCCGCCAGCGACTCCACCGCAGCGCGAGCCGTGGGCTCGACCGACTCTGGCTGGACGCGGGTCATCCCCGACATCGACAGGTACTGCTCCAGCTTGCGCAGCCAGGGTCCCTTCATCAGTGCGAGAGGATGGGGAACCGCGGGCGCGGCGGCGCCGGCCGGGCGACGCCCAGCGGCTCGGCCGGACCCTCCGCCCCCGCGATTCCGCCCACCAGGTCGTAATCGCCGGCCTGCTCGATCTCGACGCGGACGATCTCGCCTGGCCGTGCCTGGCCGCGGTTGACGTAGACCTTGCCGTCGATCTCCGGCGCCTGCCCCATCCAGCGTCCCTCGAGCAGCAACTCGGTCTCCTCCGAGACGCCTTCCACCAGCACGTCGAGGGTGCGGCCGACCATCGCCTGCTGGTGCCTCTTGCTGATCCTGCGCTGGATCCCGAGCAGCGCTTTCTGCCGCTGCGCCTTGACCCGCTGCGGAAGCTGGCCGTCGAGATCGAAGGACGCGGTCCCTTCCTCGCGCGAGAACTGGAAGACGCCCACCTTCTCGAAGCGCATCTCCTCCACGAAGTCGCACAGCTCCCGGAATTGCGCGTCGGTCTCACCGGGAAATCCGACGATGAAGCTGGTGCGGAAGGTGAGGTCCGGCACGCGCTCGCGGATCCGGTGCACCAGCCGGCGCACCCAGGCGGAGTCGCGGCCGCGCTTCATCCGCCGCAGCACCGGATCGCTGATGTGCTGCAGGGGCATGTCGAGGTAGCGGGCCAGGTTGGGCTGATTCGCCAGCGCGTCGATCAGCGCGTCGGGGAAGTCGCGCGGGTACGCGTAGTGCAGCCGGATCCAGCGGGCGTTCACGCCGCGCAGCGCCTGCAGGAGATCGTGCAGCTTCGGGCGGCCCGGCAGGTCGTACCCGTACGCCGTCAGATCCTGCGCGACCAGGTTCAGCTCGACCGCGCCCTCCGACGCCAGCCGTTCCGCCTCGGCGACGATGTCCGCGATGGGCCGCGACCGCTGCAGCCCGCGCAGCTTGGGGATGATGCAGAAGCTGCACTGGTTGTCGCAGCCCTCGCTGATTTTCACGTACGCCGTCCAGCGCGGCATCGAGTTGCGGCGCGGGGTGCGGCTGTCGGCGATGTAGTCCGGATCGGGGATGACGGCCCGGTCGCGCTCGCCTTTCAGGATCTTCGCGATCTGCGGATACGCCGAGGTCCCGACGAAGTAGTCGACCTCGGGCATCTCCTGCTGGAGCACGTCGGCGTACCGCTGCGTCAGACATCCGGCGACCACCAGCGCCTTGCAGCGGCCGGTCTCCTTGAGCTGGGCGTGCTCGAGGATGGCGTCGATGGACTCCTGCTTGGCCTCGCCGATGAAGGCGCAGGAGTTGATCAGGATGACCTCGGCGTCCCGCGGCTCGTCGACCAGCTTGTACCCCTCGTCCAGCAGGCTGCCGAGCATGACCTCGCTGTCCACCCGGTTCTTCGGGCAGCCGAGCGACAAGAGATACAGCGATGGGTTCTCGGACAGCGTGGTCTTCTGCATCCAGGGTTCCGCGAGGGGGGCCCCCGTATAACAGAGTCGCAGCGCGGATTCAGCCTGCGGTTTCGGCCAATGAAGACGGCTAGTTGGGGAGTCCAGCCGCCATCCACGGGCGGTGCGCCGGGTGGATGCAGTGGATGACGGAAGCGGGACGGCGTGGACGCGTCCTGCCGGCCAACTTCAGTCCCGGAAGTTCTCGAACATCAAGTCCACCTTCAGCTCGTCCTGCTTTCCGCGCACGAGCTGGATGGCGTTCTGCAGATCGTCGCGGCTCTTGCCCGTGACGCGGACCGCGTCGCCCTGGATGGAGCCTTGCAGCTTGAGCTTGCTGTCCTTGATGGCCTTGACGATCGCCTTCGCCTTCTCGGTCTCGATGCCCTGCGAGAAGGTGAGCAGCTGCGAGACGTACTTGCCGCTCTGCTCGAGGTTGCCGTACTTGAGCCCGCGCAGCGGCACGCCGCGCTTGGCCAACTTCTCCACCAGCACCGCGCGCGCCGCCTCCAGGCGCTGCTCGGTGCTGCTGCGCACCTTCAATCCCTTCTCGGGCGCGGCGACCTTCTCCAGCGTGGTCTCGGTGCCCTTGAAGTCGTAACGCTGGTCGATCTCCTTCTTCGCCTGCTGGAAGGCGTTGTCCACTTCCTGCTCGTTCACCTTGCTGACGACGTCGAAGCTCGGCATCTCACATCTCCAGGACGACCGGCAGCACCATCGGCCGTTTCTCGAGGCCCTTCTTCCAGGCGGACCGCACCGCGTGGCGCAGCGCCTCCTCCACGATGCCATGATCGGTGCGCTGCGCGGGAGCCAGCTCGGCCAGGGCGTCCAGCGCGAGCTGCCGGGCCTGGGCCAGCCGCGCATCGTCCAGGCCGGCCACGCCCTTGCCGAGCAGCTCCGGCCCCCGCACCAGCTCGCCGCTCTTGTGGTCCAGCACGCAGAAGCAGACCAGCATCCCGGTCTCGGCGAGGAGCTGGCGATCGCGCAGCGCCACCTCGCCCACGTCGGCGAACGCGCCGCGGGCGTCCAGGTACAGCCGCCCGGTGGAAACGGCGCGCGGGATCACCGCGGCGATCTCGTCCTTGCGCAGCTCCACGGCGTCGCCGTCCTCCGCGATCACGCAGCCGAGCGGATTGACGCCGGCGGCCTCCGCGGTCCGGGCGTGCGCCGCCAGCATCCGGTACTCGCCGTGGATGGGCACGAAGCTGCGCGGCCGGGTGAGGTCGAGCATCATCCGCTGCTCGCCCTGGAAGGCGTGGCCGCTGGTATGCACCAGCTCGCTCGATCCCGAGCTGCTGGAGAGCACGCGGCAGCCGCGGCGCACCAGGTGGTCGATGATGTTGCCGATTGCCCGGTCGTTCCCGGGGATCACCCGGCTGGAGAGGATCACCAGGTCGTTCTTTTCCAGGTGCACGGTGGGGTGCTCCCCGAGCGCCAGCCGCGACAGCGCGCTGCGAGGCTCTCCCTGGGCGCCGGTGCAGAGGATCACCAGCTCGCGCGCCGGGAAGTGGCCGGCCGCCTCGGGGTCCACGAACGAGTCCGGCGGGCAGCGGATGTAGCCCAGGTCCATCGCCAGGCGCACGTTGGTCTGCATCGAGCGGCCCACCATCACCACCTTGCGGTTGTGCGCCAGCGCCGCGCGCACCACGCTCTGGACCCGGTGGATGTTGGACCCGAACATCGCCACCGCCACGCGGCCCTTCGCCAGCGGCCCGGCAAAGATGCGCATCAACGACTCGCCCACCTCGCGCTCGCTGATGCTGGTCCCCTCGCGCTCGGCGTTGGTGGAGTCGGAGAGCAGACAGGCCACACCGGTCTCGCCCAGCTCCGCGAAGCGGCGCACGTCCAGGAGCTTCCCGTCCACCGGGCTCCAGTCCACCTTGAAGTCGCCGGTGTGGATCAGCAGGCCCGCCTCGGTGAGCAGGGCGTAGCCCACCGAATCGGGAACGCTGTGGGGGACCTGCAACGGCTCGAAATCGATGTGGTTGCCAACCATCCCCATCGTGCGCGGCTCGACCGCGTGCAGGTCCGCGCTGATCCCGTGCTCAGCGAGCTTTTCCTTCACCACCGCGAGCGTGAACCTGGTCCCGCAGACGGTGGCGTCGGGAAACTCGCGCAAGAGGTAGGGCAATGCTCCGACGTGGTCCTCGTGGGCGTGCGTGAGCAGCACCGCGTCCACCTTGCCGGCCGCTTTCAGGTAGGAGAGGTCCGGGGCGATCACCTCCACGCCGAGGGCCTGCTCCGCGTTCGGGAACATCAGGCCGCAGTCGATCACCACCCGGTCTCCGCCGGACTCGACCACCATGCAGTTCATCCCGACTTCGCCCAACCCGCCGAGCGGGATGACGCGGACGGGCGGGGATGGCGGGGGCACCCAACCATCGTAGCGTCTTTCGCCGTTCGACGTGTCAGCCGCGTCCCGCAAGGGACTCAGGCGCTGCCGTGCCGCAGGCGCGGCTCTGCGCCTACGCAGTTTGCCGCGGAGACGACCTCCCAGGTCTTCGAGAAGCTATAACGTAGGTTCTCGCCCATGTCCGACCCGCTCACCAAGGTGCTCAACCCGCCGCAGCTCGAAGCCGTGCGCCACGGCGAGGGGCCGCTGCTCATCCTGGCGGGCGCCGGCTCCGGCAAGACCCGCGTGCTCACGCACCGCATCGCCCATCTCTTGCGCGAGCGGCTGGCCCGCGCCCCCGAGATCCTGGCGGTCACGTTCACCAACAAGGCCGCAGGCGAGCTGCGCGAGCGGGTCGAGAACCTGGTCGGCCCGGAAGCGCAGCGCCTCTGGGTGGCGACCTTCCACGCCGCCGGCGCCCGGATCCTGCGGCGCGAGGCGGAAGCGCTGGGGCTGACGCGCAGCTTCGCCATCTACGACGATGCGGATCAGCTGGCGGAGGCGAAGCGGGCCGCGAGCGACCTCGGATTCGACGTCGGACTGATCCGCCAGTATATCTCCCGTATCGAGCGCTGGAAGAACGCGGGCCTGCTGCCCTCCGAAGTGCAGGTCGCCGAATACGACGTTCCGGGGAAGTCGGCGCTGAAGGTCTACTCCCGCTACCAGGCGGCGCTGCAGGCCTCGAACGCGGTGGACTTCGGCGACCTGATCGTGCGCGTGCTCGAGCTGTTCAAGAAGCGCGACGACATCCTCCAGGGCTACGCCGGCCGGTTCCGGCACGTCCTCGTCGACGAATTCCAGGACACCAACCCGGCGCAGTACCAGCTCCTGCGCCTTCTGGCGTCGGTGCACGGCAACCTGGCCGTGGTCGGCGACGACGATCAGTCCATCTACCGCTGGCGCGGCGCGGAGGTGGACAACATCCTCGATTTCCCGAAGCACTTTCCGGGCACTCGGGTGGTGCGGCTGGAGCAGAACTATCGCAGCACCGGGCGCATCCTCGCCGCCGCGCACGCGATCATCGAGAAGAACGAGCGCAGGGCGGAGAAGAAGCTCTGGACCGCGGCCGGAGAGGGCGAAAAGGTGCGCGTCTTCCTGGCGGAGGACGAGCGCGATGAGGGCAGCCGCATCGCCACCGAGCTCTACGCGCAGAACGCCCGCGGCACGTCCTACGCCGAGATGGCGGTGTTCTACCGGGCCAACGCCCAGTCCCGCGCGCTGGAGGACGCGCTGCGCGCGCACCGGGTGCCCTACCGCGTGGTGCGCGGGCGATCGTTCTACGACCGCGCGGAGGTCAAGGACGTCGCCGCGTACTTGCGCCTGTGCATCAACCCGCGCTCCGACGGAGACCTGCTGCGGATCATCAACACGCCGCCGCGCGGGATCGGCGACACCACGGTGGAGCACCTGCGGGCCTCGGCCAACCGGTCGGGCCTCTCGCTCTGGGAGGCGCTGGGCTCGGAGGATCCAGAGATGCCCTCGAACGCGCGGGCCAAGCTCGGGCCGTTCAAGGCGCTGATCGACCGGCTGCGCGCGGGCGTTGCGGGCGACCCCGGAGCCGCCGACGCGATCGAGCGCGTGATCGAAGAGACCGGCTACGCCGACCGGCTGCGCCTCGAGGGCGAGGAGGGCGAGGACCGGCTGGAAAACCTCATGGAGCTCGCCGGCGCCGCCCGCGAGTTCGATCGCGCCTGGGCCGGCGAGCTCCCAGAGCCGGCCGCGACCGAGCCCACCCCTTTGGCAGCTCCCGAACCGAAGCCTCTGGTGCCCAATCCGCTGACGCAGACGCGGGCCCAATATCTCCGCGCCGTCCGCGCCGCGCCGGGAGCCCTGGGCAGCCCGCAGGATTCGGACGATCCGCCCGGCGACCGGCCGGACCCTGCATCCGCCCTCGCGGCCGCCGCGCGCGACGACGAGGACGGCCGGGCCGACACGCCGCTCCTCGGCTTCCTCGAGCAGCTCGCCCTGGTGGGCGACGCCGACGCGGCGGGAGGAGGCGACCGCGTCTCGCTGATGACCCTGCACGCGGCCAAGGGGCTCGAATTCGACGCGGTCTGGATGTCCGGGATGGAGGAGCGCGTCTTCCCGTCCTCCCGCTCGCTGGGCCAGACGGGCCCGATGGCCTCGGGGGAAGAGGATCCGGCCGAGATGGCCGAGGAGCGCCGGCTTTCCTACGTGGGCATGACGCGCGCCCGAAAGCGTCTCACGCTGTCCCTGGCCCGCTGCCGTTCGCTGTTCGGCGAGCTTCGCTTCAACGTGCCCTCACGGTTCGTCCGCGAGCTGCCGCCCGAGGTGACCGAGGGGCTCTCTGCCCTCGACCGCCTCTCGCCGATGCAGGAGCGGGCGCGAAAGGACGTCTTCTACGACGAGCTCGACCAGCGCCCGCGGTACTCGGAGGAGAATCCGCTGCCGGGGCGGAACCGCATGCGCGAGTCGCGATACGAGCCGGCCTCGAAGCCGGCAGTCAAGCAGGCCGCACCGGGCGTCGGCGGTCTCGGACCCGGGGCGCGCGTGAAGCACCCGAGCTTCGGGGTGGGGACCGTGGAAGAGAGCGACGGGGAAGGGCTGAACCGGAAGCTGGTGGTGCGCTTCGGACCCGGAGTCGGGATCAAAAGGGTCCTGGCCCGCTTCATCGACCCTCTGTAGGTCGCCTTTTTCTTCAAGAACCGTGATCGTGATCGTGGCCGTGGTCGGTCAGGTTCACCGCCACGCGCACATCCACGCTTGCAAAGCAGCCGCCCCTACCGCTGACCATGCAAGTACATATGCGGTGGCAAGAGGAAGTCGACGAACACTCCGAGCACCGCCTGCACGAGTGCCGCCGCGAACGACTGCCCGAACCGGATCCCGTACGCGAAGTTGTAGATCAGGAACCAGGCCACGAGCGCGATGATCCCGGGAATGATCAGGAACCAGAACCAGGCGAACGGCGTCACCACCACCGCCACCAGCAGCGTGACGAGCAGCGCCCGCGGCAGCGTGTTCCCCGGATTGCCCGGCGAGACCGCCGCCACCGACACCATCACCACCAGTGCGTGGATCAGCCACGAGGCGAGCTTCAATGCGAGCCAGTCCATGCCGGGAAGATAGCGTGATCCGGCCCTCCAGATCGGATAGATCCCGGGAGGATGGTCTCTGGCATCCCCGTCACCGACGAGCTGTTGCACGCGCTCCCGAAGACCGATCTGCACTGTCACCTGGACGGCTCGCTGCGCCTTTCGACCATGCTCGAGCTGGCCGACCAGCAGGGCATCCGGCTCCCGGCCGACTCGGTGGACGGCCTCGCCCGGGCGATGAAGATCGGCGAGCGCCACGGCAGCCTCGAGGAATACCTGAAGGGCTTCGACATCACCCTCAGCGTGCTGCAGACCGAGGACGCGCTGTACCGGGCCGCATACGAGCTGGGGATCGACGCCGCCGCCGAGAACTGCAGGCTGATCGAAGTCCGCTACGCGCCGGTCCTCCACCTCCAGAAGGGGCTCAAGCCCACCGTAGTGGTCGAGGCGGTGCTGGAGGGCCTGCGCGCCGCCACCCGCGAGACTGGCATCCTCGCCGGCGTCCTGGTCTGTGGCATCCGGAACATGAGCCCTGACACCTCGCTGCGTCTGGCCGAGCTGTCGGTCGCGTACAAGAACCGCGGCGTGCTCGGGTTCGACCTGGCCGGGGCGGAGCACGGCAACCCGGCCAAGGACCACCAGGAGGCGTTCCAGCTCATCCTCAACAACAACATCAACTGCACGGTGCACGCCGGCGAGGCGTACGGGCCGCCCTCCATCGCCCAGGCCCTGCACTACTGCGGCGCCCACCGGATCGGGCACGGCGTACGGCTCCGCGAAGACGGCGATCTGCTCAACTACGTCAACGATCACCGCATCCCCATCGAGTGCTGCCCCTCGAGCAACGTCCAGACCGGCGCGGTGGCCGACATGGCGACGCACCCGTTCAAGTTCTACCTGGACTTCGGCATCCGGGTGACCATCAACACCGACAACCGGCTGATCACCGACACCACCGTCACCAAGGAGCTCTCGATCGTCTCCAAGCAGTTCGGGCTCGACGCCACCGACATCCGCAACATCCTGGTGGCGGGCTTCAAGAGCTCGTTCCTCACCTTCCACGACCGCGCACAGCTGGTGCGCAAGGTGCAAAGCGAGATGGACGAGCTGATCGGGGAGTTCGCCGAGCGCAACGGCGTGCCGCGCAAGGTCGACTCCAAGCCGCCTCCGTCCCGGCCGCCGGGCTCGAAGCCGCCGCACCCGAAGCCCCCCTCGTCCAAGCGGGCTTGAGCGGCGGCAGGACCCGGGACCACTGAACAACCGGTCGGAGCACCGTTGCAGCGCGGCGCTGCGGGGTCTACCGTCCGCTGCATGTCTGCCGGAAAAACGCTCGCCATGATCCTCGCCGGAGGCGAGGGCCGCCGCCTCGCTCCGCTGACGCAGGAGCGCTCGAAGCCTGCGGTGACCTTCGGCGGCCGCTACCGGATCATCGACTTCGTCCTCTCCAACTTCGCCAACTCGGGCGTGCTGCGGATGAAGGTGCTGACGCAGTACAAGTCGGAGTCGCTGAACACGCACATCTCGCGCGGCTGGCGGATGAGCACCATGCTCGGGCAGTTCGTGGAGAGCGTGCCGGCGCAGCAAAGGACCGGGCCCGAGTGGTACAAGGGCTCGGCCGACGCCATCTACCAGAACCTCAACCTGGTCACCGACGAGGAGCCCGACTACGTCTTCGTCTTCGGCGCCGACCACATCTACCGCATGGACGTCCGGCAGATGCTCGACTTCCACATCGAGCAGAAGGCGGACTGCACGGTGGCGGCGATCCCCATGCCCATCGAGGAGGCGAGCTCCTTCGGCGTGATCACCGCCGACGAGCACGGCCGGATGGTCGACTTCCAGGAGAAGCCCAAAAACCCCAAGCCGATGATCGGCAACCCGCGGGCGGTGCTGGCGTCGATGGGCAACTACCTCTTCAACACCGAGGCGCTGGTCCGCGAGATCGTCCGCGACGCCGGCAAGGAGAGCGTGCACGACTTCGGCAAGTCGATCATCAGCGAGATGCACAAGCGCACGCGGGTCGCCGTCTACGACTTCGCCACCAACAACGTGCCCGGCCAGGGAGCGGCCGAGACCGGTTACTGGCGCGACGTGGGAGACCTCGACACCTATTATGAATGCAACATGGACCTGGTGGCCGTCGATCCCAAGCTCTCCCTCTACAACACGCGCTGGCCCATCTACACGGGCCCCGCCCACACCGCCGCGCCCGCCAAGTTCGTCTTCGCCAACGAGGAGGAGCAGCGCGTTGGCCGCGCCACCGACTCCCTGGTCAGCGAAGGCTGCATCATCTCCGGCGGCCGGGTGGATCGCTCGGTGCTCTCGCCGAACGTGCGTATCAACTCGTACGCCGACGTGCAGGAGAGCATCCTCTTCGAGGGCGTCCGCGTCGGCCGCCACGCGCGCATCCGCCGGACCATCATCGACAAGAACGTCGACATCCCGGCGGGCTTGCGGATCGGCTACGATCCGGAGGAGGACCGCAAGCGGTTCTTCGTCAGCCCGAAGGGGATCGTCGTGGTCCCGAAGGGAATGCGCCTCTCGGGCTGAGAAAGGCGCTCTTGGCCCGCGTCGTCTTCCTCTGGCACCTGCACCAGCCCGACTATCGCGATCCCGCCTCCGGCCAGCCGGTGTTGCCCTGGGTCCGGCTGCACGCCACGCGCTCCTACAACGACATGGCCGCCGCGCTCGAGCGGCCCGAGCGGGCCAAGGCGGTGGTGAACTGGGCGCCTTCGCTCCTGCTGCAGCTCGAGGCGTACGCCTCGGGCACCGCCGTGGACGTGGACGAGGAGATCGGGCGCAAGCCGATCGACACGCTGACGCCCGCCGAACGGGCGCACGTCCTGCGGCAGGGCTTCTCCGCCGACTGGGACACCTGGGTGAAGCCGGTGCCCCGATATGCCGAGCTCCTGTCGAAGCGCGGGACGGACCTGGCGAAGATCGATCTGCTTCGCGCGCAGGCGTCGTTCTCCGCCCAGGAGCTGACCGACGTCCAGGTGCACTTCATGCTGGCCTGGATGGGCTTCGCCGCCCGGAGGGAAGTGCCGCTGGTCGCGGAGCTGGTGCGCAAGGAGTACGGCTTCACCGACGAGGAGAGGGTTCAGCTGCTGGACGCCTCCCGGGAGATCGCGCGCGGCATCGTCCCGCGCTGGCGGTCGCTCTCGCAGCGCGGCGCCGCCGAGATCACCTGCTCGCCGCTGTTCCATCCGATCCTGCCGCTCCTGGTGGACAGCGACTCGGCCCGCCGGGCGATGCCCGATGCGGCGCTGCCTCCGCGGTTCCAGTTCCCGCAGGACGCCCGCGAGCAGGTCCGGCGCGGCCTCGCGCGCGCGGAGCACGATTTCGGGACACGCCCTGCCGGGATGTGGCCGAGCGAGGGCTCGGTGTCCCCGGAAGTGGTGCAGCTTCTCGGAACGGAAGGCGTGCGCTGGTGCGCGACCGATCAGGGCGTCCTGGAACGCAGCGAGCTCGAGCGCTCCGCGGAAGGAACGCTCCATTTCGCGCCTTGGGCGTGCGGGCAGCTCGCCATGTTCTTCCGCGACCGGGACCTGAGCGACCGCATCGGCTTCCGCTACGCCCGCGCCGACCCGCGCGAGGCCGCCCAGGACCTGCTCGGCCGCATCGCGGCCGCCGGCGAGGACGCGACCGTGACCGTGGCCCTCGACGGCGAGAATCCCTGGGAGCGCTACCCGCAGTCCGGCGAGCCGTTCCTCGACGCGCTCTACGGCGGCCTCGGCGACAAGGTCGTGCCGGTGCTGCCCCGCGACGAGATCTCCGCCCGTCCGCCCAGGGGGCGCATCGCGAAGCTGCATTCCGGAAGCTGGATCGAGTCCAACTTCCGGATCTGGATCGGCCATCCCGAGGACAACCAGGCGTGGACGCTCTTGGGGCAGGCCCGGGCCGCGCTGGAACGGGCCCGGCCCGAGCTTCCCCCCGAGCGCTTCGAGAAGGCCTGGATGGCCGCCCTCACGGCCGAGGGCAGCGACTGGTTCTGGTGGTACGGAGACGACTTCACGACCGACAACGCGCCCGAGTTCGACGCCCTGTTCCGGCGCAACGTCGAGCAGATCTACCGGCAGGTGGGCCTCGCGCCGCCCGAGCGCCTGGCCCGGCCCATCATCGCGCCGCAGAAGGACAAGGCGCAGGCCTCCGCCATCTCGGTGACGCCGCGGCGGCTGATCAAGCCGCTGATCGACGGCTATTCCCGCAGCTACTTCGAGTGGAACGGCGCCGGCTTCTACCGCCCCGGCAGCACCGCCGGCGGCTCGATGTACCAGGGCGGCGGCGCGTTCTCGCAACTCTGGTACGGATTCTCGCTGACCGATCTGTACCTGCGCCTGGACGCCGCGCAGGGAGCCGACACCTCGGCGGGCCAGCTGCACATCCTGCTCTTGCGCGACAAGACCGAGCGCACGCTGAAGATGGAAGTCCGGCCGGGCGGGGTGAAATGTCCCGTGCTCGACGAGCGGGGACAAGAGTGCGGCGCCGGGTACTCCGGCTCGCTGGTCGAGCTGTCGCTGTCCCTGGACGGGCTCGGCCTCGCCGCATCGGACCGGATCGGGCTGCTCTTGCGGCTCTTGCGCGGGGGCGCGGAGGTGGATCGCCTGCCGCGCTACGGCGAGCTTGCGCTGGAGGTCCCCGGTCCAAGCTTCGAACGGTCGCATTGGCACGTGTGAATGGCGATTTTTGCTAGATTGCCCCCACGTGCCCCAGCTACGCAGAGATCCAGTCGTGGGACGATGGGTCATCATCGCGCCGGAGCGGGCGAACCGTCCGAGCGCCTTCTTGCGGCCGGCGCCGGAGCACGATTCCGGGGCCTGTCCGTTCTGTCCGGGAAACGAGTCCATGACCCCTCCCGAGATCCTCTCGCGCCGGGAGAATGGCGCCTGGTCGCTCCGCG
Organism: Myxococcales bacterium; assembly: GCA_035635635.1. Taxonomy (GTDB): domain Bacteria; phylum Myxococcota; class Myxococcia; order Myxococcales; family 40CM-4-68-19; genus 40CM-4-68-19. Next base: position 80,067 of record DASQAS010000244.1, read on the forward strand.
TGGTGCCGAACCTCTACCCGGCGCTGCGCACCGAGATCCAGATGTCCCGCGCCGGACTGGGCCTCTTCGACAGCATGGCGGGCGTCGGCGCCCACGAGGTGGTGATCGAGACCAACGACCACTCGCCCACGCTGGCCGAGCTGCCGGTGGCGCAGATCGAGAGCGTCCTGCAGGTCTGGCAGGAGCGGATGATCGATCTCTCGCGGGACGTCCGGCTCAAGACCGTGGTCGCATTCAAGAACCAGGGACTGCCTGCCGGAGCCACCTTGTCGCACGCCCACTCCCAGCTGATCGCGCTCCCCTTGGTGCCCGAGGCGCTCCAGGTGGAGGAAAATGCCGCGCGCCGGCATTTCCAGGAGAAGGAGCGCTGCATCTGGTGCGACATCGTCGCGCAGGAGACGCGCGACCGCGAGCGCATGGTGCTGGAGTCGGAGGCCGCCCTGGTGCTCTCTCCCTGGGCGGCGCGCAGCCCATTCGAGCTCTGGCTCTTGCCCCGCGACCACCGGTCGTCGTTCGAGTCCGCCACCGGAAACGAGCTGCGCGCCGTCGCCGAGATGCTGCGGACGGTCCTGCGCAAGATCGACCTGGCGCTGGAGAAGCCAGCCTTGAATCTCTTCTTGCACACCATGCCGCTGCGCGAGCCGCGGAACGACTTCTACCACTGGCACCTGGAGCTCAAGCCGGTCCTCACCCAGCAGGCCGGCTTCGAGTGGGCGACGGGCTGCTTCATCAACCCAACGGCACCGGAAGAGGCGGCGAGCTTCCTCCGGCAGACGGAGGTCTTCCCGTGAAGATCCTGTTCGTCGCTTCGGAAGCGGCGCCCTACGTGAAGACGGGCGGGCTGGGCGACGTGATCGGCGCGCTTCCCCGGGCGCTGGCCAGGCGCGGCCACGACGTCCTCGCGGTCGTTCCCCGGTACGGCGCCATCGACGGGCAGCAGTTCGGTTTGCGCGACACCGGGCGGCGGGTGGAGGTCCAGTTTCCCAACCTGAACGCGGGCGCGCACATCCACGTGCACGCGCCGGCCGAGCGGCTGCGCTACCTGTTCCTGCAGAACCCCTGGTACGACCGCCGTGAGCTGTACGGGGAGGGTGGCAAGGACTACCGCGACAACCACAAGCGCTTCGCGCTGCTCGCCGCCGGATCGCTGGAGGCGGCGCGGCAGTGGAACTTCATCCCGGACGCCATCCATGCGCACGACTGGCAGGCCGCGCTGGTCCCGCTGATCGTGAAGCGCGGCTGGGCCGGCCGCCCGTCGCCGATCCGCGCGCGCACGATCTTCACCATCCACAACGTCGCTTACCAGGGGGTCTTCCCGCGGGAGGCGATGGGCGAGCTGGATCTTCCGGGAGACCTCTTCAACGCCGACGCGCTGGAGTTCTACGGGAAGGTGAACCTCATCAAGGCGGGCCTGGTCTTCGCCGACAAGCTGACCACCGTCTCCCCCACCTACGCCCGGGAGATCGTGGAGAGCAGCGAGACCGGCGCGGGCCTCGAGGGCCTCTTGCGCCACCGCAAGGGGGACCTGACCGGCATCATGAACGGCGTCGACTACGACCGCTGGAGCCCGGAGCGGGACGCCCTCATCCCGCACCGCTATTCGGCGGAGGACCTCTCCGGCAAGGCGGAGTGCAAGGCGGAGCTGCAACAGGAATTGGGGCTGGAGCCGCAGCCGGAGACCATGCTCTGCGCCGCCATCGGCCGGCTCGCGCACCAGAAGGGCTACGACATCCTCGCCCAGGCGGTGCCGGGCATGGTCTCGCGCGGCGTGCAGCTCGCGCTCCTGGGCACCGGCGACGCCGCGCTCGAGGAGGTTTTCGCGGCCCTGGCCGTGAAGTATCCCGGGCGGGTGAGCGCCCAGCTCCGCTTCGACGACAAGCTGGCCCACCGGATCGAGGCGGGGGCGGACGTCTTCCTCATGCCCTCGCGGTTCGAGCCCTGCGGCCTGAACCAGCTCTATTCGCTGCGCTACGGGACGCTGCCCCTGGTCCACGCCGTGGGCGGCCTGGCCGACAGCATCAGCGAGGGCCCGCAGGGCTGGGGATTCCGCTTCGAGCAGGAGACGCCGGAGGCGCTGCTCGAGGCGCTCGATCGGGCGCTCGCGCTCTGGCGGGACAAGGCCGGCTGGCGCACGGCGCAGCAGCGGGCCATGGGACGAGACCACTCCTGGGACCGCGCCGCCGCGCAATACGAGGTTCTCTACCAGCCCTCCTGAGGTTGAAGCTTGTCTTCTCCCGCGCCCGGCGCTACACTCCTGTTGATATTGAGAAGCATTCTCAATATCACGCAGCCGCGAACCCGATGATCCTCTGCATCTGCCAGTCCGTGACCGACCGCGAGGTGGACGCCGCCATCCGCCACGGCGCGCACTCGCTCGCCGACGTCTCCAAGGCCTGCGGCGCGGGCGGCGACTGCGGGAGCTGCCGGCGTTCGATCCACGAGCGCATCGAGTTCGCCTGCAGCCGCAACTGCGCCGATTGCCCCCGCCGCGAGCCTGAGCTAGCGTCCGCCGCGCTCTGACCCTCCGGGGGCGCGCATGAAAGTCGACAAGCAGGTCGTCACGTTGCTCAACGACGTGCTGACGGCGGAGCTGACGGCCGTCAACCAGTACTGGCTGCACGGGCGCCTCTGCCACCACTGGGGCTACGAGCGCCTCTACGAGAAGCTGCGCAAGGAGAGCATCGAGGAGATGAAGCACGCGGACGAGCTGATCGACCGCATCCTCTTCCTCGAGGGCCTTCCCAACCTGCAGCGCTACGGGAAGGTCAACGTCGGCCAGACGGTGCCGGAGCAGTTCCAGCTCGACCTGGCGGTCGAGTACGAGGCCATCAAGACGCTCAACCAGGCCATCGAGACCTGCCGCGCCGCCGGGGACAACGGGACCCGCGATCTGCTCGAGCGCATGCTCCGCGAGGAGGAGGCGCACGCCGACTGGCTGGAGACCCAGCAGGAGTCGATCAAGCAGATCGGCGCGGAGCGCTACTTGTCGGAGCAGTTGAAGTAGGCTTCGAAGCGTGTTCGCGCCTCCGCGCGAACACGCAGCAACTGCGTAGGCGCAAAGCGGCCTCCGGCCGCAGCGCCTAGACGCGACTCTCTTTCGGCAGCTGCGACAAGTACTCCTCGACCAGCTGCTTCTGCTTCTTCTCGTCCATGTTCATCTGCACGAGCCGCTTCGCCGCCTCGATGGCGATGTCCACCGCCTGGGCGCGCAGCTCGGCCAGCGCCTGGCGCTTCTCCTCGGAGATGGTCTTGCGCGCCTGAACGAGCAGCTCCTCGCTCTCCTTCTTCGCCGCGGCGATCAGCTCGGCCTTCGCTGCCGCGACCTCCTGCTGGTTCTTGCGCACGAGTTGGGCGGACTCCTCTCGCGCGCGCTCCAGCGCTTGCTGCATGTCCGCCCGCGCCTTCTCCGCCTCCGCCCGCTCCCGCTTGGCCGACTCGATCGCGTCGGCGATGGTCTTCTCGCGCGTCTCCATCATCTGGAGGATGGGACCCCAGGCGAACTTCCCCAGCACCACGATCAGGAGCAGGAACGTGATGAACGTCCAGAAGCTCAGCGCGAAGTTGATGTCGGTGAATCCTGCGGCGAACAGCATCGGCGGTCCTCCCTGAGCGCGGGGGCCTTGTACCACAGGCCCCCGCCCGAGCTGCGTCAAGCCTTGACGGCCAAGATGATGCACACCACTTCGGCGAACAGCGTCACGCCCTCGATCAGCGCGGCGGCGATGATCATCGAGGTGCGGATGTCGCCCGTCGCCGCGGGCTGGCGGGCGGTCCCCTCCATGGCTGCTGCTGCGAGCCGGCCGATTCCGAAGCCGGCGCCGAGCACGGCGAGGCCGGCGCCGAGGCCTGCGGCGAGATACCCAAGCGAGAACTGGTTCATCGGTTCAACCTCCCCACTGCATGGATGCCCTTAGCCTCGGCGGCGAGGAGTGGCATGTTGTCGCGGGGTGTGGACCCGAGGCCGCCAGAAGCCCAGCCCGCGTTGCTGCCAGAGTCAGTGCGCGTGCTGCGTCATCCCGATGAAGAGCGCCGAGAGCATCGTGAACACGTACGCCTGCACGAGCGCGACGAAGATCTCGAGCATGAAGATGCCCAGCGCGAACGCGACGCTCAGCGGCGCGACGTAGACCGAGATGAAGAGCGTCAAGGCGATGAGGAAGAAGATCACGATGTGCCCGGCCACCATGTTCGCGAAGAGGCGGACGGTGAGCGCGAAAGGCTTGGTGAACAGCCCGAAGAACTCGATCACGAACATCAGCGGCCAGAGTGCTGCGGGCACGCCCGAGGGCACCAGGTGCGTCCAGTAGCCCACCACGCCCTGCGCGCGCATGCCGGCGATCTGCGTGATCGCGAAGGTGAAGAGCGCCAGTACCATCGTCACCGAGACGTTGCCGGTCGCGGTGGAGATGCCGGGAAATCCCCGCCAGGCCGGGATGGGCAGAAGCCCGAGGAGGTTCATGAACAGGATGAAGAAGAAGGCCGAGCAGAGATAGGGCGTGTACTGGTCGGCGTGGTGGCCGATGTTCTTCACCGAGATCTCGTCCCGGACGAACATCACGAGCGTCTCGAGCAGGTTGTAGCCGCCCTTGGGAACCAGGGCGCGCTTGCGCGCCGCCAGCCCGACCACGATCAGGAGGACGCCGGCCGCCAGCCACATGTTGATGACGTGCTTGGTGATGTCGAGCCGGATGTACCGGTTGCCCACCCAGAACCCCAGGGGCACCACCGTCTCGTCCAGGACGTGTTCGAAGATGTGCTCGGCGATCCCGCCCTTGTGCTCCTCGCCGCCCTGCTCGTGCTCCGGCTTGTGCGCCCCCGGCGCCGCCTCCTGGTGCCCCAGGGTGGCTCCATGCTCGCTGGCGGAGGGCCGCGCGGTGTCCGGCACCGGGACCGGCTCCCGCGGATGCTCCGGCTGCGCCTGGGCGAGAAGAAGCAGCGCGAGGACGGCGATCATTGCGTGACTCCTTGGGGGCGCGAGCTGGCGTGCACGAACAACACCTCGATCACCTGGGTGACCGCGTACAGGGTAAAGAAGGCTGCCACATACGAAAGAGCCAGGTTGCCGCGCGCGCCCGAGGCGACCAGCCCGACGCCCACCAGCGCGGCACGGCAAAGAAATCCGATGGTAAATCCGCCGAGTACGCCGTTGAAGCCCTTGCCGGCGGCCCGGGCCAGGGCCGCGAACGCGCAGAGGGCTCCGAGGGCTGCCGCGCCCGCCCCGTAAAGGGCGGGACCGCGCAACGGCTCCGGCAAGAGCAGCGCGACGCCGATTCCGAGCGCGCACGCGATTCCACTGGCGATGGCGTAAAGGCGCGGCTTGCTTCGGGTCTGGCTCACTTTCGTTTCTTGTCCAGGTTCATCAGGATCTTGAAAAGCAGGTAGAAGCCCACGCCGATGCCGAAGAGCGCGCCGCCGACCAGGAGCCAGGGGCTGGTGGACAGCTTCTTGTCCAGCCACCACCCGGCAAAGGTCCCCAGGCCCACCGAGCCGGCCAGTTGCCAGCTGGCGTCGATGTAGGGCCCGGCCTTCCGGTACGAGGATGCGACATCCTCGCCAGGGCCCTCCGGGCGGTCGTCCTGTTTCTTGCCAGCCACGCGCGCTTTCAAAAAAGCAGCGCCGTGTAGCATGTGCCCGGAGTACCCGTCAAACCCCGCGTGTTGTATTGTGGTTCCTCGTGCTTCGGCCTTCCGACAGCTTCCTCGGCAGCTCCCGCGCCACGCACCGCGCCAACCTGCGCGCCGAACGGCTCAAGGCATTGGGCGGCCTGCCCCGGGTGCTCCGCAACGCCGTGAAGGACCTGGTCAACACGATCGTGGACCTGGCGCTGCTCGTCGGGCTGCCATTCGCCTATCTCGCCGCGGCGTATTTCGCGCTGGATCTGCCGGCGCGCTGGCTCGCCCACCGCGGCGCGTACGGCCGGTGGGGCTTCCTCTTGTTCGCGGCCGCGGTGGCCGTGGCCGCCGCCGGCATTCGCCGCGCCCTGCGGGACTCGGCGCCGATCGCGCCCGTCCGGCCCAGGTTCGCGAAGGTGATGCTGGGGTTGTCGTGGGTCGCGGCGGTGCTCTGCACCATCGGCGACCTCGCCCTCAAGTAGGGGACACCCTATTGGGGTGTCCCCCGAGCCTATTGGGTGTTCCTACTTGAGCGCTGCTCTGAAGGCCCGTGTGGTCTCCTCGATCTCTTGTGGCCCGTGCTCGCTGGAGAGGAAGGCCGCTTCGAACTGTGACGGGGGCAAATACACGCCGTGCTCGAGCAGCGCCCGGTGCACCCGGCCGAACCGCGCCACGTCGGACTTCTTCGCGCTGGGATAGTCGAAGACCTCGCCCTCCGCGAAGAAGCAGGTCCACATCGATCCGATCTGGTTCACCTGCCCCTGGACGCTCGCCCGCCGCAGCTCCTCGCGGATGCGCGCGCAGAGCTCCTCGGTGCGCCGCTCGATCGACTCGACGAAGCCGGGTTGGGCGACGAGGTCGAGCATCGCGATCCCCGCCGCCATCGCCAGCGGGTTCCCCGAGAGCGTTCCCGCCTGGTAGATGGGCCCGTCCGGCGCCACCTGGCCCATCACGTCCTCGCGGCCTCCGTACGCGCCAACCGGCAGCCCGCCGCCGATCACCTTGCCCAGGCAGGTCAGATCCGGCTCCACCCCGAAGCGCTCCTGCGCCCCGCCGCGGGCCACGCGGAAGCCCGTCATCACCTCGTCGCAGACGAAGAGGGCTCCAGCCCTGCGCGTCTCCTCGCGCAGCGCCTCGAGGAAGCCGGGGCGCGGCAGGAGCACGCCCATGTTGCCGACCACGGGCTCGACGATCGCGGCCGCCGTCTCCCGGCCGAGCGAGCCCCGGAAGTGCGCGCGCAGCGCCTCCACGTCGTTGTAGGGCAGCACCGTGGTGAGCGCCGCCAGCGCCTGCGGTACGCCCGGCGAGTCGGGCAGTCCCAGCGTCTCGACGCCCGACCCGGCGCGCACCAGCAGCGCGTCGGTGGCTCCGTGGTAGCAACCCTCGAACTTGACGATCCGCTCGCGCCCGGTGAACCCGCGCGCCACGCGCAGCGCGGCCTGCGTGGCTTCGGTGCCGGAGCTGACGAAGCGCATCTTCCTCATCGAGGGCACCAGCGCGCGCACCTTCTCGGCCAGGACGCTCTCGCGCGCGGTGGGCGCGCCGAAGCTCGTCCCCAGGGCCGCGGCGCCCTGGATTGCCTCGAGGATGCGCGGGTGCGCGTGGCCGGCCAGAAGCGGCCCCCAGGAGAGCACGTAGTCGACGTACGCGTTTCCGTCTTCGTCGTAGAGGCGGGCCTTCTCGCCGCGCGCGACGAAGAGCGGGTCGCCGCCGACGCCCTTGAACGCCCGCACCGGCGAGTTGACCCCGCCCGGAAAGAGCGACCTTGCGCGCGCGAGCTCGCGTCGCGACTTCTCGGTCTTCAGAGACATGGCGCGGGTTTAGCGCCGGGGAGGGCGACGGTAAAGCCTCAGCAGCGGGAAAAGCGCAGGCGCAACTGCGTAGCCCCAAAGCGGCCTTCGGCCGCAGCGGCTAATGCTGGATGGCGCGGCCCTGCGCGTACCCGCGATCCCAGACGGCGGCCTGGTTGTGCGGGTTCACCGGGCTCCCGCGCCGCAAGCGGCGCTCGGCGCGCTCGAGAGCGTACTGCACGGCGTCGGGGGAATCGTGCCGCGGCAGCGCGGCGGTATAGGCCTTGACGGCGGACTCGTCGTTGCCCAGCTCGGCGAGGCAGTTGCCCTTCTCGAACAGCGCGTCGGCGCCCTTCTGCGTGCCGTGGTACTTGCGCTCGACCGCGTCGTACGCCGCGATCGCGTCCTGGTGTCTTCCGGAGAGGTGGTAGGTGGCCGCGGAGAGCAACGCTGCGGCTGGAGCGAGCTTGGAGCGGGGCCAACGTCTCTGCAGCTCGGACGCCGCTGCTCGCGCGTCGTGGAACTGTCCTTGCTCGAGCAGCGCGCGCGCGACCTTCATCTGCGCTGCGTCGGCGCCAGGGCGATCCGGCGCGGTTGCGACTTGATCCCGCCAGGCCTCCATCGCGCCCTTGACGTTGCCGATGCGCATGTCGAGGTCGCCGAGCCGCTCGCGCGCTTCGAAAGCCTCCGCGGAGGTCGGGTACCGCTTGACCAGCTCGCGGTACTCGGCGGCGGCACAGCGGGGATCGTCGAGGTAGACGGCGCAGAGATCGCCCGCGAGCTTGAGCGTGCCGCGCCGGACCGCGTGCACCTTGTCGCCCTGCTCGTCACGCAGCGTGAGCAGGATGGCCCTGGCTTCCAGCAGCGCGGTCTTGTGGTGACCAGCCAGCGCCAGATCTCTCGCGTGCTGGAGGCGTGCTTGGGGCCGCCCGCAAGCCGCGAGCAGCACAGCGATTGCCCCGAGGAGGATCGTCCGCACGACACAATGCGGTATCACCCAGCCCGGACCACCGCAACGCCTGAATCGTGCCGCGGGGTGGAGCGGGGTGGGTGTTCAAGCGCAGGTATTCCGTCGCCTCACTGCTGCTCGCCGTCCGGTGGCGATCCGTCGTCGTCCTCGCCGCCGGCCTGGTCGGCGGCGGCCGCCGCGGCCACGTCCGCCTCCCGCTCTTCGGGCGCCCGCGTCGCGCCCACTACCTTCTCGCCCTCCTGGGAGAGCGCCATCACCCGCACCCCTTGCGTGTTGCGGCCGATGATCGAGACGTCGGCGACGCGGCTGCGGATCAGCGTGCCCTTGTTGGTGATGATCATCACCTGATCCGCGTCGGTCACCTGGAGCATCGCCACCACGTTGCCGTTGCGCTCGCCGGTCTTGATGTCGATCACGCCCTTCCCGCCCCGGTGCGTGAGCCGGTACTCCTCGATGGCCGTGCGCTTGCCGTAGCCGTTCTCGGTCATGGTGAACAGCGTCGCGCCCGAGCGGGCCAACTCGGCGCCGACGACGTGGTCGCCCGGCTCCAGCGTGATTCCCTTCACGCCGAAGGCGGTGCGGCCCATCGGGCGGGTCTCCTTCTGATCGAAGCGGATGGCCATGCCCTGGGAGGTGCCGATGATCACGTCCTCGTCGCCCTTGGCGTGCATCACCGCCACCAGCTCGTCGTCGTCCTCGATGGAGAGGGCCTTGAGCCCGCTGGGGCGCGGCCGCGCGAACGCCTCAAGCTTGGTCCGCTTGATCAGCCCGTTCTGCGTCACGAAGATGATGTACGGGCCGGCCGCGACCTGCACCGCCTTGGCGGCGACGCGCGACGCCTCGCTCTCCTCCACCTCGTCGCCCTCGCCGGCGGACGCCTCCTCCACGGCGGCGGGCTCCTCGGCGACCTCGGCGCCCTCCTCGTCCTCCTTCTTCGCCCCTTGCAGCTCCTTCACCGGCAACAGCGCGGCGATCTTCTCGCCTTCGCCGAGCGGGACCAGGTTGACGATCGCCTTGCCGCGCGCCGCCCGGCCCGCCTGCGGCAGCTCGTGCACCTTGAGCCAGAAGATACGGCCCTTGCTGGTGAAGATCAGCACGTAGGCATGCGTGGAGGCGACGAAGATCTGCTCGATGAAATCCTCGTCGGTGGTGCCAGCACCCGCCTTGCCGCGGCCTCCGCGGCGCTGGGCGCGGTAGAGCGAGACCGGGTTCCGCTTCACGTAGCCCTGGTGGCTGAAGGTCACCACCATGTCCTCCTCGGCGATCAGGTCCTCGTCGGAGAGGTCGCTGGCCTCGCCCTGGATGTCGGTCCGGCGCGGGTCGGCGAAGAGCGACTTCACCTCGCGCAGCTCGTCCTTGATCACGTCGAGCAGCAGCTTCTCCGAGCTGAGGATCGCCGACAGCTTCGTGATCAGCGCCTGCACCTCGGTCAGCTCGGCGATGATCTTCTCCTTCTCCAGGCTGGTCAGCCGCTGCAGCTGCATCTCGAGGATGGCCTTGGCCTGGATCTCGCTGAGCGAGTAGAAGCTCTGCAACTTTAGCGAGGCCTCGTCGCGGCTCTTGCTGGCCTTGATCAGCGCGATGATCTCGTCGATGTGGTCGAGCGCCGTCTTCAAGCCGAGCAGGATGTGCTCGCGCTCCTTCGCCTTGCGCAGCTCGTACCGCGTCCGGCGCGTGACCACGTCGCGGCGGTGGGCGATGAAGCGCTCGAGGATCGCCTTCACCCCCAGCGTGCGCGGCTGGCCATGGTCGATCGACAGCATGGTGGCGCCGAAGGTGTCCTGGAAGAGGGAGCTGTGCTGGTAGAGGTTGTTGAGCACGACGGCGGTGATCGCGCCGCGCTTGATCTCCACCACCGCGCGGATGCCTTCGCGCGAGGACTCGTCGCGCAGGTCCGAGATGCCCTCGATCTTCTTCTCGTTGTGCATCTCGCCGATTGACTGGATCGCGCGGGCCTTGTTGACCTGGTAGGGCACCTCGGTCACCACGATGCGTTCGCGGTCGCCCTTCTTGTCGGTCTCGATCTCCGCCTTGGCGCGCATCTTCAAGATGCCGCGGCCCGTCTCGTAGAGCGCGCGGATGGGCGCGACGCCCATCAGGATGCCGCCGGTGGGGAAGTCCGGACCCTGGATGCCGCCCGGAAGCGTCCCGCCCAGCTTCGGGTCGAGCAGCTGGCCCAGCGGCGCCTCGGGATGATCGATCAGATGGATGGTGCTCTCGATCACCTCGCCCAGGTTGTGCGGCGGGATGTTGGTCGCCATGCCCACGGCGATGCCCGCGCTGCCGTTGACGAGCAGGTTGGGAAAGCGCGTGGGGAGCACCAGCGGCTCGGTGGTGGAGTCGTCGAAGTTCGGGCCGAAGTCGACGGTCTCCTTGTCGATGTCGGCCAGCATCATCTCCGCCAGCCTGGTGAGCCGCGCCTCGGTGTACCGGTACGCGGCCGCCGAGTCGCCGTCGATGCTGCCGAAGTTGCCCTGCCCGTCGATCAGCGGGTGGCGCAGGTTCCAGTCCTGCGCGAGCCGGACCAGGGCGTCGTAGACCGCCGCGTCGCCGTGCGGGTGGTACTTCTTCAGGACCTCGCCGACGGTTCCGGCGCACTTGCTGTATCGCTTGTTGTGCAGCATCCCCTGGTCGAACATCGCGTAGAGGATCCGGCGATGGACGGGCTTGAGCCCGTCGCGCACGTCGGGCAAGGCGCGCCCGACGATGACGGACATCGAGTAGTCGAGATACGCCTGTCGCATCTCGTCTTCGATCGCGACGGGGACGAGCTGGGGACCGGTTGCTTCAGCCATTCTTTTTCCTCTGAAATGGAAGGGGTGTTGTACCCGTTCTGGGGGGTTCCGGCCATCGGAAACTAGGGCGGAAAAGCGGAGTGAATCCTGGCCCGGAGCCAGGGATCAGGACTCGCCGCTTTCGCGGCTTCGCGGTCCAGGTCCAGGCTCGCCGAAAGGCGCAAGTCCTGATCCCCAGGTCTATAGATTGTCGAGGTGCCGCCGCGCCTCTCTCCCCGCGTCGCTGCGCGGGTCGGCGTCCTCCGCCTTCTGGAAGTAGTCGCGGGCCGCAGCCTTGTCGCCCTTCAGCTTGAGCGCGATGCCTTTGCCGAGCAGCGCGCCGGCGTGGCGGCGGTCCATGGCGATGGCCTTGTCGAACTCCGCGATCGCCTTCTCCAACTCGCCGTCGCCCAGCAGCTTGCGGCCTTCGGACACGTGGTGATCGGCGTTGGAGACGAACTCCACGTCGAGGATCGCCTTGCCCACCACGTGCCCGAGCACGACCCGGAGCGGGCCGAACCACCAGAAGCTCGCCACCTCCGCCGCCGCGACCACCGCGATGGGCAGCTCGGCGATCTGCTTGCCGCGGAACTTGATGCGGACGCGCGTGTGCTGGCCCTTGGACATGAGATCCCGCGCCTGCTCGGAGACCTTGCCGAAGGCGCCGTCCAGCCCTTCGGTCACGTCCACGGCCATCTTCTCGGCTGCTGGCTTCGCCTTGTCGGCGAACTCGCGCACCTTCTTCGCCGCCCGGTCTGCGAGCTCGCTCCAGTCGGTTCCGCCGTTGACGGGCGGCTGGGCGCCCCTGGGCGCTCCGGCGCCCGGCTCCTCGCGCGGCCGCTCTTGCCGCACCTTGCGGGTCACCTTCCTGCGCCGGCTCTTGGCCTCGGCCATCTCGCGGACCTCCGGCGGGTAGTATAGGCTCCGCGCCCCATGCCGGTCACCCGAGAGCGCGTCGATCCGCAGCGCGACCAGAGCGATCTCGGCCTGGTCCACCGCCGCTGGATCGTCCCGGACGACGTGCAGCGGCCGATGCCGCTGCCGAACCTCTCGCGCCTCTGGCGGGGGCTGATCGAGCTCCGGGTGCTGGATCCGGGCTCCGAAGTACAGCTCTCCCGCGCCAACGGCGAGACGCTGGACCTGCCGGCGGCGGCCAGCCCCGGAGCGCTCCTCGCGGGGGGCGGCCTGGCCAACCTGGTCACGCAAGTGGTCTGGACGGACGAGGAGGACCGCCTGGACCCCTACGCGCTGGAGGGCGAACCCGACCCCGAGGGGTTCCGCGACTACACGCTCTACGCCATCGACGTCCCCGGCCGCGTCCTCCTGCCGATCCCCCCGGTAGCCCGGCTCTGCGCGCACTGCGGGCGGCGGGTGGAGATCGAGCTCCCCCGATTCGGAGAGGGAGTCCTTCTCGACCTTGATCAGCCCGTCTGCACCTGCGGAGCAAAGCCGGACCTGGCGCGCGACAAGGCCGAGCTGCGCAACGGCGCCGTCTTCCTCTTCGAAGAGCTCGCCTGCCGCGCGGCCCTCAGCATCGAGCTTCCCCGCTCGCCGCAGAGCGAGGAGCTGCCCGACGCGCAGGTCGCCCAGCTAGTGCGCGACACGCTGGGAGGCACGGACGAGCTGGCCGACGACGCCGTGCCTCCCGCCGAATAGATCGCGTGGCCTGAGCCTTGCGTAGTCCCCGGCCGCGCCGGTCCGCTGTCTCGAATCGGGACCGGCGCGGGGGGACATGGAACGCGACCGATGGTCGCGGCCGGTGATCGAGGCCGCGGCGGAAGTGCATCGCATCCTCGGGCCGGGGCTGCCCGAGAGCGTCTACAAGCTCGCGCTGCCCGAAGAGCTGCGCCGAAGGAAGATCCCGTTCGAGCAGGACAAGACGGTCCCGATCCGCTACCGGGATCTCGTTCTGGTCACCGGGCTGCAGCTCGAACTGGTGGTGGGCGGCGAGCTGATCGTCGAGGTGGTGAGCGTCGAGCGCGTCACCGAATGGCGCCGCGCGCAGCTCCACACGCACGTGCGCCTGTCGGGCTGCCCCGCCGGCCTCTTGATCAACTTCAACGTCAAGGTGCTCGCGCGCGGCGTCCGCCGCGTCACGGTGGCGCGCCCATAGAGGCAGTGCCCTAGAGCGGCCTCAGTGCCCGGCGCCCGCCACCAAAGCCCGGGCCGCGGCGCGTTCGACCTGCGCGCGTTCGATCTCGTAGCTCGGATCGTCGGGGTTCATGGAGGCGAGCTTCGACTGCGCCTGCTTCAGCTCTGCGGCCGCGCGGGTGGGGTCGATCTGCTCCGCCCGCACCGCCTCCTCCACCAGGACGCGCACCTTGTCGTTGCTGACCTCGGAGAACCCCTCGCCGACCGCGTAGCGCTGCTCGCTGCCGCCGCTCACGATCACCAGCTCGCCCGGCGCCAGCGCGGCGACCAGCGGCGTGTGCCCGGGCCGGATGCCGAACCCGCCTTCCACTCCGGGCAGCCGCACCTCGTCGCACTCGGTGGTGAGGACGCGCTGCTCGGGCGTGACGATCTCGAGGGAGAGGGCCATGGTCAGCGCGCCAGCGTCTTCCCCTTCTCCACCGCCTCGTCGATATTGCCCACCATGTAGAACGCCTGCTCGGGCAGGTTGTCGTGCTTGCCGTCCAGGAGCTCCTCGAAGGAGCGGATGGTGTCCTCCAGCTTCACGTACTTGCCCTTCATGCCGGTGAACTGCTCGGCCACCGAAAAGGGCTGGCTGAGGAAGCGCTGTACCTTGCGCGCGCGGGCCACCGTGAGCTTGTCCTCGTCGGAGAGCTCGTCCATGCCAAGGATGGCGATGATGTCCTGCAGCTCCTTGTAGCGCTGCAGCACCGCCTGCACCCGGCGGGCAACCCGGTAGTGCTGCTCGCCCACGATCTGCGGGTCGAGGATGCGGCTGGTCGAGTCGAGCGGGTCCACCGCCGGGTAGATGCCGATCTCCGTCAGGCCGCGCGAGAGCACGGTGGTCGCGTCGAGGTGCGCGAACGTCGTGGCGGGGGCCGGGTCGGTGAGGTCGTCGGCGGGGACGTAGATCGCCTGCACCGAGGTGACCGCGCCTTTCTTGGTGGAGGTGATCCTTTCTTGAAGCTCGCCCATGTCCGTGGCCAGCGTGGGCTGGTAGCCCACCGCGCTGGGGATACGGCCGAGGAGCGCCGAGACTTCCGAGCCCGCCTGCGTGAAGCGGAAGATGTTGTCGATGAAGAGGAGCACGTCGCGCCCCTCCTCGTCGCGGAAGTACTCCGCGATGGTCAGCGCGGAGAGACCGACGCGCGCGCGGGCCCCGGGCGGCTCGTTCATCTGCCCGTACACCAGCACGCACTGGCTCTTCTCCAGATTCTCGAGGTTGATGATCTTCGACTCGATGAACTCGGCGTACAGGTCGTTGCCCTCGCGGGTCCGCTCGCCCACGCCGCCGAAGACGGAGAAACCGCCGCGCTCCTTGGCCACGTTGTTGATCAGCTCCTGGAGCAGCACCGTCTTGCCCACGCCGGCGCCGCCGAACAGGCCGATCTTGCCGCCGCGCAGGTAGGGCGCGAGCAGATCGATGACCTTGATGCCCGTCTCGAAGGGCACCATCCGGACGTCCTGCTCCTCGAATTCGGGCGGCTCGCGGTGGATCGGCATGCGGCGGGTGGCGTGGATGGGTCCCTTCTCGTCGACCGGATCGCCCACCACGTTGAGGATGCGCCCCAGGACCGCCTTGCCCACCGGGACCGAGATGGGAGCGCCGGTGTTCTTCACCGGCTGTCCACGCACCAGGCCTTCCGTGGAGTCCATCGCGATGCACCGGGCGGTGTTCTCGCCCAGGTGCTGCGCGACCTCGACGGTCAGGTTGTCCGGCTTGTCCGAGATGCCCTGGTTCGACAAGGTGAGCGCCGTATAGATCTCCGGCAGCGCGCCGGGCGGGAACTCCACGTCCACCACCGGGCCGATCACCTGCGTGACTCTTCCGATCTTGCCGACTTCGGTCATCGCGACTGCAGCCATGTGCTGGTTTCCTTGTCTCAGGATTTCAGCGCTTCCGCTCCGGAGACGATCTCCATCAGCTCCTTGGTGATCGACGCCTGGCGGGCGCGGTTGTACTCGAGCGAAAGCCGCCCGATCATATCGTTCGCGTTCTTGGTGGCGGAGTCCATCGCGGTCATCCGGGCGCCGTGCTCGGAGGCCTCGGACTCGAGCAGGGCGCGCCAGATCGACATGGCGAGCTGCCGCGGGATCAGGTGCTCGAGCAGCTTGGGCCGGGACGGCTCGTAGAGGTGCTCGGGCGTGATGAACCCGCCCTTCTCCTGGGCCTTCGCGGCCTCGGCAGGCGCGGCGATGGGGAGCAGGCGGGTCAAGGTGATGGTCTGCGACATGGCGCTCCGGAACTGGTTGTAGAGCAGGTAGACGGCGTCCAGCTTGCACTCGCGGAACTCGACGATCAGGTCGTCGGCCACCTGCTTGGCCATCGCGTAGCGGAGGCGGCCGAAGAACCCGACGTAATCCTTGCGGGTGTCGATCCCGCGCTTGCGGGCGAAGTCGCGGCCGCGGCGCCCGATGGTGGAGAACTGGATCGCCTCGTACTTGTCGCCTTCTTCCACCAAGAAGCGCTGGGCGCGGCGGATGATGTTCGAGTTGAACCCGCCGCAGAGCCCCCGGTCGCTGGTGAGCAGCACCACCTCGATGCGCTGCGGGTTCTCGCGGACCTCCATCAGTGGATGCGGCGGGATCTCAGCGGCGGCGCGCGACGCCGAAAGCGACGCGAGCAGCTCGTCCAGCGCCTGCGCGTACGGTCGGGTCCGCACCACCGCGTCCTGCGCGCGGCGCAGCTTGGCCGCGGCGACCAGTTTCATCGCCTTGGTGATCTTCTGCGTGTTCCGCACCGACTTGATGCGGGTGCGGATGGCGCGGAGGGAGGCCATCTATGCCTTTGCCTGGCTCGGCTTGAACACGCTCTTGAACTCATCGAGCGCCTGGTCGAGGGCGGTGCGCACGTCGTCGGTCAGGTCCTTCTTCTCGCGCAGGCGCTTGAGGGCCTCCGGATGCCGCGTGTCCATGAACTCGATCAGCTCCTGCATGTAGCGCTGGATGTCGCTGACCTCGATGTTGCGGATCCAGACCACGCCGTTCTTGTCTTTCTGCGTGCCCGCGTAGATCTGGACGATCTGCTTCTCCACCGGCATGGGGACGTACTGGCCCTGCTTGAGGATCTCGGTGAGGCGGGCGCCGCGGGCGAGCGTCTCCTGCGTCGCCTTGTCCAGGTCGGAGCCGAACTGCGAGAAGGCAGCCAGCTCGCGATACTGCGCGAGCTCCAGGCGCAGGCTGCCGGCGATCTTCTTCATCCCCTTGATCTGCGCGTTGCCTCCCACCCGGGAGACGGAGATGCCGGCGTTGATCGCGGGGCGCTGCCCGGCGTTGAACAGGTCCGTCTCGAGGAAGATCTGCCCGTCGGTGATGGAGATGACGTTGGTGGGGATGTAGGCGGACACGTCGCCCGCCTGCGTCTCGATGATCGGCAACGCGGTGAGCGAGCCGCCGCCGCGCTCCTTCGACAGCTTGGCGGCGCGCTCCAGGAGACGGCTGTGCAAGTAGAACACGTCGCCCGGGTACGCCTCGCGCCCCGGCGGGCGGCGCAACAGCAGCGAGAGCTGGCGGTAGGCCACGGCCTGCTTGGAGAGGTCGTCGTAGATGATCAGCGCGTGCTGGCCGTTGTCGCGGAAGTACTCGCCCATGGTCACGCCGGTGTAGGGGGCGAGGAACTGCAGCGGCGCCGGATCCGAGGCGTTGGCGGCGACGACGGTGGTGTAGTCCATGGCGCCGAACTGGTTCAGCTTGTCCACGACGCGGGCGACCGTCGACTGCTTCTGGCCGATCGCGACGTAGAAGCAGAACATGTTCTGGCCCTTCTGGTTGATGATCGCGTCCACCGCCACCGCGGTCTTGCCGGTCTGGCGGTCGCCGATGATCAGCTCGCGCTGGCCGCGGCCGATCGGGATCATCGAGTCGATGGCCTTGATGCCGGTCTGCATCGGCTCCTTCACCGACTCGCGGGCGACGATGCCGGGCGCCTTCACCTCGATCTTGCGCCGCTCCTTCCCGCCGACCGGCCCCCTGCCGTCGATGGGCTCGCCGAGCGCGTCGAGCACCCGGCCGACCACCTCGGGCCCGACGGGCACGTCGGCGATGCGGCCGGTGCGCTTGACCAGGTCGCCTTCGCGCAGGTGTTCCTGCTCGCCCATCAGCGCGACGCCGACCGAATCCTCCTCCAGGTTGAGAACCAGGCCCATCACGCCCTTGGGGAACTCGACCAATTCACCGGCCATCACCCCTTCGAGTCCGTAGACGCGCGCGATGCCGTCGCCGGTGGAGAGCACGGTCCCCGTCTCCGCCACCTCGACCTGCTTGCCGTATCCCTTGATCTGCTCGCGCAGGATGCGGCTGATCTCGTCTGCTCGGATTTCCGTCATGTTGTTCTGCTCCGTGCTTTGCGATTCGACTCAGAGGGGAGCGTTCTTCAGCTCTTTGCGCATGCGCTCGAGCTGCGTGCGCAGGCTGCCGTCCAGCATCGTCGGGCCGACCTGCGTGATCGCTCCGCCGATCAGCGACGGATCGGTCCTGGACTCGAGCACGATGGACCGCCCGGTCATGCGCCCGATCGCCTCGCGCACCCGGCCCAGCTCGTCCTCGCTGAGCGGGCGGGCGGAGGTGACGGTGGCGCGCACCCGGCCGGCCTGCTGATCGACCATCGCGCGGTAGGCGCGGACGACGGCGGCGAGATCGGCGATCCGCTGGCGGTCGACGAGCAGCCGCAGGAAGTTGACGGTGAGCGGCGAGAGCTCGAGCGCCCCGGCGACGGCGGCGATCGCGCCATGCCGCTGCTCTGCCGAGTACCCCGGATTGGACAGGAGGAAGCCGAGCTCGCGGCTGGCCTTCATCGCCTGCAGCACGGCCTCGAGCTCCTCGCCATACTGTTCGAACCGGCCCTCCTCCAGGCCGAGCGAGAGCAGGGCGCGGGCGTAACGTCGGGCGACGCTCGAGGCGATCAAGTCGTGGGCTCCCTGCAAAAACCGTGAAGGCGCGGCTACCTAACATGCGACACAGGAAGGGTCAATGCGGTGCGGCGCAAGGCTTCGGTGCGTAGTTTTGCCGCATGAAGCTCATCGTCCAGGGCAAGCAGATGCGGGTGAGCGCGGCACTGCGGCGTTTCGCGGAAGAGCACGTGGTCCGGCCGCTGCGGAGGTTCTACGACAACGAAGCAGCCGAGCTGCGCGTGGAGGTGGGCCGCGACAACGGGAACCGCGGCGAGTCGAAGGAGTGCCACCTCACCCTCCGCATGCCCGGCACACGCACCATCCAGATCGAGGAGAGCACCCCTGACGTCTACGCCTGCCTCGATCTGGCAGCCGACCGGCTGGTCCGCGTGGCGAAGAAGGAGCTGAGCAAGCAGCGGCGGCCGAAGGGCCGCCACAAGCACCACCCGCTTGCCACCGTGGTCGCCGAGGGCGGGGTGCCGGGCGGCCTGGTCGAGGACCTGCCCAACGGGCGCGCGCTCCGCGGCGTGGAGCGGCAGCTGTCGGGCCGCCGTAGGCGGAAGTAGTCCAGAACATCAGGGCTCCAGGTCTCGAGACAATCATTGGGGATACCCAACAGGGTGTCCCCTACTCGCTTACTTGGTTCGCTACTTGCCTTGCTCGCTCACTTGGTTCGAGCCTCTCGGGGCACGGCGCCCTTGACGCGCCCCGACCCTGTTTTACGTTGCGGTCGCAGTCGGGACGAGGGCGAACCCCTTGGACTCCCGCACGCTTTTGCCTTCTTGGAGAGGAGAAAAACGTATGGCCATCATTCGCCGCAATGACCCGTTCCGCGACCTTGTCGCGCTGCAGGATCAGCTCTTCCGCACCTTCGACGCCGCCTACCGCGGCTCGCGCGAGGACGAGCAGTCCATGGTCGCCACCTGGTCGCCGCTGGTGGACGTCTTCGAGGACGCCGAAGGCATCACGCTGAAGGCGGAGCTGCCGGAGGTGGACGCCAAGGATGTCGACATCCAGGTCGAGGGCAACACCCTGATGCTCAAGGGCGAGCGCAAGCTGGAGCGCGACGACAAGCGCGACGGCTACCACCGGATCGAGCGCACCTATGGCACGTTCAGCCGCACCTTCACGCTCCCCAACACGGTGGACGTGGAGCACATCACGGCCGAGTCGAACGACGGCGTCCTGCGCGTCTTCCTGCCCAAGAAGGCGGAGACCAAGCCCCGCCAGATCAAGGTGGGCGTCGCGGCCCCGCACACGCAGGCCGCACCGGGCAACAAGCAGTAACGAAGAGATCCGGAGCAATTCGAGCCGCAGGAGCGCCAACGCGCCCTGCGGCTCTTTTCTTGTCCACCACCAGCACGAGTCCCGGGCACGAAAACGAGCACGGGCGCGAGCACGCTTCAAGCTGGACGAAGCAGGCTAGACCTTCTTCGCGGCTCCGGGGGAGGAGGACCCGCCCGTATCCATCTTGCAGGTCCCGTCGAAGAACACTCCGCGCTCGACAACGATCGCCGCGGTGGTCAGGTTCCCGCGCACCTTGGCCGGCGCCTTGAGCTCGATGCCCTTCGACGCCGTCGCGTCACCCTGGTAGTCGCCGAGGCACACCAGCGTGCCGACCTTGACGGTGGCCTTCACCTCGGCGCCCTCGCCGATGATGAGCTGGTCGGTGGAGATGATCTCGCCGGAGAACTTGCCGTCGATGCGGACGGTGCCCTCGAAGATCAGCTTGCCCTCGAACTGGCTGCCCTTGCCGAGCAGCGCGTTCAGCTCGGGGGTGCGCGAGGCGGCGGTGGGCAGCGGAGCCACGTTGGAGGGAGCGGCGGAGCTGGGCGTCTGGGCGGAAGCGGTGTTCTGTACCATTGGCTTTGGATCCTCTGTTGGAGGGAGGGTTCTAGCGCATCCAACAAGCAGGCATGCAGGTTTATTTGAAGGACGCGATCACCGCCAGGACCAGGAGCACCAGCGCTTCTCCGGTGATGAACCCCGAGGCGAGTGGGGTGTTGTAGACCTCTTCCGTCCTTGCGCTCACCTTCTGCCACACCGCGCCCGCCACGGCGCCGATGGCGATGGGGACCACGGCGAATCCGGGGATCAGCATCCCGAGCCCGATCGCCGTCGGAGAGGGGATGTAGCGGCCGAACCGCGGATTGGCCTCGAGCAGCGTGAGGATCACGCCGACCACCAGCGCGAGCAGGAGCGCCTGCAGCGCGCTCGCCGGCAGCGCGCCGAATCCCTTGGAGAGGAGCTCGGCGAAGCCCGCCCACTTCACGCTGATGGGCGAGGAGAGCCCGCCCTCTCCGCCCACGCCGTACTTCGCGCGCACCAGCGGATACGCGATGGCGACGGCCAGCGCGCCTACGGGCACGCCGATGAGTTGGAGGATGGTGAGGTTGCGGTTGGTGGAGCCGACGATCTTTCCGGCCCGGTAGTCTTGCATGAGGTGTTCGCCGTTCGCCGCTACCGATCCGCTCATGCCGGAGCCGATCATGTTGATGGGAACGTGGCCGGGCGCGAGTACCGCGAACACCGCCTGCATCACGTTGGCCATCGCGCTGATCGGCGCCCAGTTGGTCTCGCCCAGCACGCGGATGCCCACCAGCATCAGCAGGATCGAGAGGACCACCGAGACCAGCGTCAGCCAGATCGGGAACCCGAGCGAGATCTTCTGCACCAGCGCGAGCGCGACGGTGCAAGCGATGGCTCCCCACAGCACCCAGCGGATGGGGAAGTCGCCGCCAGCGTCCACGTCCTTGGCGCCCAGGCCTTTGAACGTCTTCGCGATCACCTTCCACTTCAGCGCCAGCGCGGCTACGCCGCCGGCCACCATCAGGCCGGTTGCGGGCCACATGACCCAACGTTGCAGGACCGTGTTGAAGGTGAGCGCGGGCACCAGGCCGGCGCGCAAGAGCGGCTCGGGCAACAGGACCCAGCCGATGATCGTGCCGAGCAGCATGGAGAGCGAGACGCGCAGCCCGATCAGCAGGCCCGCGCCGACCGAGAGCACGCCGATCTCGGTGCCCAACCGCAGCGCCTCGGCGTGCCGGGTGAGGAACGTGAAGTTGAGGGTCTCGGGGATCCACCCGAGCACCTGCCGCGCCACCGTGAAGAACGCCGAGAGCGCCCCGCCGATCCCCAAGGCCGCCACCCGAGGCTTCGCCTGGCGCGGTCCCTCGTCGAGGATCAGCAGCGTCTCGCCCGCCGCGGTGCCGTCCGCGAAGGTGAGGTCCTCCTGGTCGATGTAGTGCTTGCGCAGCGGCACCGCCAGCAGGACGCCGAGCAGCCCGCTGGGGGCGAGCCAGGCGAAGATCTGCAGGCCGGTGAGGTGCAGGTCGAGGAGCCCACGCTGGTTGAGCATGTCCATCGCGGCCAGCACCACGGCCATGAAGCCGACGCCCGAACCCGCGGCGGTGCCCGCGGTCTGGACGAGATTGGTCTCCCAGCGCGTCCCGCGCTTGCGGGTCACCAGGCCGATCAGCGAGATCAAGATGAAGCCGAGAAAGGCGCTGACCACGGACATGTTCGGGCCGTAGCCGATCTTCAGCACCACCACCGGCTCGGCCGCTCCCATCAGACCCGCCACCACCACCGCGACGCAGACGGCACGCACCGTCATCTCCCGGCGCGGCTCGAGACCCGGCCCCATCGCGGCCGCTCCCTCCGCGCGCGGGACGCCGAATCTCGGCTTCGGCAGGCCGGGCGCCGCGCCGCTCTTGCTCTCCGCCGATTCGGTCATGATCAGTCTCCGAGGATGGCGGCCAGCACCCGGTCCAGTTCCTGATGGCTGGCGTACCGGATCTCGAGCGTGCCGCTGCCGCCCTTGTCCTTCAACGCGACCTTGGCACCGAGCTTCCGCTGCAGCTTGTCCACCAGGTGGCGCACGTTCGCGCTCGAGTGCCCCTCGCGCTTGCGCCCGGAGACGCGCCGCGACTTGAGCCGATGCACCAGCGCCTCGACCGCGCGCACGGAGAGGTCCTCCGCCATCACCTTCTCCGCCGCCTTGCGCAGATCGCCCTCGTCGCCGATGGCGAGCAACGCCCGGGCGTGACCCATGCTCAGGCGGCCGTCGACGATGGCCTGCTTGATCCCCTCGGGCAGCCGCAAGAGACGCAGCGCGTTCGCCACCGTTGAGCGGTCCTTGCCGACGCGCGTCGCCAGCTCTTCCTGGGTGAGGCCGTGCTCCTCGATCAGGCGCTTGAACGCCTCGGCCTCCTCCACCGGGTTGAGGTCCTCCCGCTGGATGTTCTCGATCAGGGCGATCTCGAACGCCTCCTTGTCGGTGACCTCGCGGACCATCACCGGCAGCTCGCGCAGGCCCGCCTTCTGCGCCGCGCGCCAGCGGCGCTCGCCGGCGACCAGGATGTAGCCGTCCTCGGCGCGCCGAACGATCAGCGGGAGGAGGACGCCCTTGCTGCGGATCGAGTCGGCCAGCTCCTCGAGGTCGGCCTCGTCGAAGTGGCGCCGGGGCTGGCCGCGATCGGGCCTGATCTCCTCGATGCCGAGGCTCATCACGCCCCTGCGCTCGGCGGGCGAGACGCCGGGGATCAGCGCCCCGAGTCCCCGCCCCAAGGCCGGCCGCCGGCTCCCTTGCGGTTTGGGATCGATCAAGGATTCTCCGGCAATTACGCTCTCTTGCGCTCGATCGGCGCGGTGCGGTCGCGGTGGCGGTTGAGCATCTCCTCCGCCAGCTGCAGGTAGCTCTGGGCGCCCTTGGACTCGATGTCGTAGAGGATTGCCGGCCGGCCGTGGCTGGGGGCCTCGCTCAGCCGGACGTTGCGCGGGATGACGGTCTCGTAGACCTGACCGGGCAGGTTCCCCTGCACGTCCTTCATCACCTGGCGGGCCAGGTTGTTGCGGACGTCGAACATGGTCAGGACCACGCCCTCCATCTCCAGCTCGGGCTTGAGCGACTTCTTCACCAGATCGATGGTGCGGAGCAGCGAGCCCAGGCCTTCGAGCGCGTAGTACTCGCACTGCAGCGGAACCAGCACGCGATCCGCGGCCACCAGGGCGTTGATGGTCAAAAGCCCGAGCGAAGGGGGGCAGTCGATCAGGATGTAGTCGTAGCCCTCGCGCAGCGGGTCGATGGCCGCCCGAAGCCGCGACTCGCGCGCCTCCATCGAGACCAGCTCGAGCTCGGCGCCCACCAGGTCCGTGCTGGAGGGCAGCACGAACAGGTGCGGCACTTCGGTGGGCAGCACGGCAGAGCGGGCGTCCGCCTCGCCGAGCAGCGCGTGATAGACGGTGGGCCGGTCGCTCTGGTCCCGGGCGATCCCCAGCCCGCTCGTGGCGTTGCCCTGCGGATCGAGATCGACCAGCAGCGCCTGGCGCTCCTGGGCGGCGAGGGAGGCGGCAAGGTTCACCGCCGTGGTGGTCTTCCCCACCCCGCCCTTCTGGTTCACGACCGCGAGAACGAGCGCCATGTCACCTCATCCGCCGTGATGAGGCGCGAGTACCACGCGGGTCTGACATCAATCAAGGAGAGGCACCGCTTCCCCAACGAACAGGAGGCTCTCATCTTCAAGAACTCCATGTGGACATGATTCGCGGCTCCGCCGCTCATCATGTCCCCTACGCATTGAGGGCGTCTCCGATGAAGATCGCATGCGTGCTGGGCCAGGGCTTCGAGGACTCCGAGTTCCGCGTTCCATATGACCGGCTGAAGCAGGAGGGCTACCAGGTCGACGTGATCGGCTTGAAGGCGGGCGAGGAGCTCAAGGGCTACAAAGGAAGGGAGACGGTGAAGGCTGACAAGGCCGTGGGCGACGTCCGCGCCGACGACTATGACGCCCTGCTCATCCCGGGCGGCCAGTCGCCCGACCACCTCCGCATCGACAAGCGCATGGTCGACTTCGTGCGCCAGTTCGAGCAGGCGGGCAAGCTGATCGCCGCCGTCTGCCACGGTCCCCAGCTCCTGATGGCCGCCCACCTGGTCAAGGGGCGCACGCTGACCGCCTGGGCGACCGTGCAGGACGACCTGGTCCAGATGGGCGCGAACGTGAAGGACGAGCCGGTGGTCCGCGACCGCAACTGGATCACCAGCCGCAAGCCGGACGACCTCCAGCAGTTCTCGGAGGCGATCGTGGAGCAGCTCGAGGCCGAACCCGACGCGCGCGAGCACGCCGGACCGGACGGCGCGCACCCCTGAGCCCCGACCACGTGCGGACCACCGCGGCGTTGCGGGACAGCCGGCGCAACCCCGCGCCGAGGCTAGTCCCAATGCCAGTGTTAGGCGACAGACGTTGACGTTGACGTTGTCGTTGGACGTTGTCGTGATCGTGGACGGCGACGGCGACGGCGACGTGGCCGTGGACGACTGCTCGGCATGTCCGATGCAGCTGCTACATGAATCCCCATGCTCAGCTTTCAGAAGCTCGACGTGTACCGCCGTGCGATCGAGTTCCTTGGATTGGCCGCTGCTGCTGCCGAAGAGGTTCCAAGAGGGAACGCCGCGTTGCTTGATCAGTTGCGCCGCGCAGCAAGTTCGATACCCCTCAACATTGCTGAAGCGGCTGGCCGTACCGGGCAGGCAGATGCCGCACGTACAGATGCTCACGCGATTGTGTCGGTGATCTGATCCGCCCACGGCCACGTCGCCGTCGCCGTCGCCGTCCACGCTCACGACCACGTCGACGCAGACCTGTTCGTCTCGGTGCGCTTGACTGAGCAGCATTGCGGCCAGGCGCGTCGGAATGTCGCGCTTCAGGCCCCTGTTCGCCCAAAAGCAGGAGCTTTCGGGGGCGTGGCCGTCCGGTGGGCGGGCGGGTCGCCTCCGGGTGGCAGAGGAACCTACCACCACAGCCGAATTTTACGTTGACGACCATACTGCGAACTTGGTAACTTGGCCGCCGGGCGACCAATCGTAAAACACTGAGTTCGCTGGACAAAGGAGCTGCCGGTGAGCCGCACCCAGTACCTGGATCTCGACGATCGTACCGAAGACGTTCGTGAGCTGATGAGAGAACGTCCCAGGGAGTCCCAGGATTTTCTCGAGAAGTACGAGCTGTCGTGGATTTATCACGAGTGTGCGCTCGAGGGCATGGTGCTCACGCACGCGGAGCTGCGGCAGGCGCTCGACCCCACGCCCGGCGTGGTGGACTCCAGCATGGTCCACGCCTTCACCGAGGTACGGAACCAGCTGAACGCGATGGAGTTCATCAAGCAGGAGGCCAAGGCAAAGCAAGTCAGCTACAGCCTCGTGCTGGTGAAGCGCCTCTATGAGGTGCTCTACAGCAACCTGCACAACCGCATGCCGGTCCAGTTCCGCCGCGACATGCCGCTGCACCGGACGTACTTCCACGACATCGTGCAGCCGGTGCAGATCCAGCCCGGGTTGGAGCAGCTCTTCCAGTTCATGGAGAGCGAAGAGTTCCTGCGCATGCATCCCTTCAAGCAGGCGACGCACTCGCACCACCGGTTCATGGAGATCTTCCCCTTCTCGGACCTCTCCGGGAAGGTCGGCCGGATGATGATGAACCTGATCCTCATCCGGGCGGGCTACATGCCGCTCGTCATCCACAGCATGGACCGCGAGACGTACTACGACGCGCTCCGGCTGAACGCTTCGCAGTTCGGCCGCGTGATGATGGAGAGCATGGACAACGCGCTGGACAACGCCTTCAAGTTCTTCCTGCCGCACTGGAACGAGACGTCCCGGCGGCGCGCCGCCAGTGGCTAGGCCGACAGCGGCGGCCTGGCCGCTGCGTCTTTGATCTTTCCCTTTTGAGCTTGTCGAGGCAGGCGGGCGGGGTCTATAGACCGCCCGCCCATGCTCATCGGCGCGCACGAATCGACCAGCGGTGGCCTGCACGAAGCCTTCGTCCGCGCCCACGCCGACGGCGCCGAGACGGTTCAGATCTTCACCAAGTCCAGCCGCATGTGGCGGGCGAAGGAGATCGCGGCTTCCGACGCGGCCCTGTTTCGCGAAGCGTCAAAGCGCGCGGGCTTCACGGCGACCGTCCACGCGGCCTACCTGATCAACCTCGGCTGCGGGCCGGGCGACCTGCGAGAGAAGTCGATCGCCGCGTTCATCGAAGAGCTAGAGCGATGCGACTCGATCGGCGCGCCGTACCTGGTCGTCCATCCGGGCTCCTGTCCGGACAAGGCCGCCGGCCTGAAGGCAGTCGCCGACGCCCTGGATCGGACGTTCGCGGCGCACAAGGGCCAGTGCCTCGTGTTGCTCGAGACGGCGGCGGGCCAGGGAAGCGCGCTCGGGAGCACCTTCGAGGAGCTGCGCGAGATCCGCGACCGCGTCCGCAGCCCCGAGCGCGTCGCCTTCTGCCTCGATACCTGCCATGTGTTCGCTGCCGGATACGACATCTCGACGGATCGGGGGTTCGACGAAACGTTCCGGAAGTTCGACGAATTGTTGGGCATCCAACGGCTGAAGGCCTTTCACCTGAACGATTCGATGAAACCGCTCGGTTGCCGCGTGGACCGGCACGAGCAGGCCTGCAAGGGCGAAATCGGGCCGCTGCCGTTCCGGAAACTCGTGAATGATCCGCGATTTGCGGACGTGCCCGGGTTCCTGGAGATCCCGCCCGAAGGCAACCGGGCGAGCCTGCGGCGGCTCAAGCGGCTGAGGGGTGGGCGTATCCGACAGGCCCCCCGCCCGCGCGTTGCCACCCCGACCCGGGACCGCTAAGGTTCCGGCCCACGTCCATGGGCAATGCCCCTTCGGTGCGCGAAACCGACAGGCCCCCCGAGCCTTCTTCTCCGTTCGTGCTGCGCGAGCGGCTGCGCCAGCTGCTCCAGGTGGCCAAGGGACACCAGCGCGCGGTGGTCCTGACGCACGACAATCCCGACCCCGATGCTGTCGCCAGCGCCTGCGGCCTCGCACATCTGCTCACCCGCTGCGCCGGCGTCGCCGCGACCCCGGCCTACGGCGGGATCATCGGCCGGGCCGAGAACAAGGCGATGGTCAAGGTGCTGCACCTGCCCATCCAGCCCGTCTCCCGGATCGAGCACCAGGCTCGCGACCTCATCTGCCTGGTCGACACCCAGCCCGAGGTCGGCAACTACTCGCTTGCGTCTACGGACCTGCCGCAGCTCGTGATCGACCATCACCCCGCCCGCCCGGCCTCGTTGCTGGCGGCATTCCACGACGTGGGCGGCCCGGCCGGCGCGACCTCCACCATGGTCACGTCGTACTTGCGCGCCGCCAAGCTGGTGCCCGGCCCGGCGCTCGCCACTGCGCTCTTCTACGGGATCAAGAGCGATACGCGGGACCTGGGGCGGGAGTACTCGCCCTCCGACATCGACTGCTACAACTGGCTCTTCCCGCTCGTCGACAAGCCTTCGCTGTCCCGCATCGAGCATCCCTCCGTTCCGGCCCGTTATTTCGCCGCGTATCACCGGGCTTACGAGCGCGCGCGCCTCTACGGCGGCGGCGAGGCGGTGCTGGTCGACATGGGCGAGGTCTATGTGCCGGAGATCGTGCCGGAAGTCGCCGAGAGGCTGGTCAGCCTCGATGGGTCCCGCTGGTCTTTGGCCACCGGGTCGTACAAAGGCGAGCTGTACCTGTCCTTGCGCCTCAACGACCGCCGGGTGAACGCCGGAAAGCTGGTGCGCGAGCTCTGCGCCCCGCTCGGAGGCAGCGCCGGAGGGCACGGAGCGATGGCCGGCGCCCGGGTGCCGCTGCGGGGACGGTCGCCGGAGCTGATCGCGTCCGATCTGTTCACCGCGTTCCTCAAGGCGCTGCACGTGCGCCAGGGACCGGGCGTGCCGATGGTTCCGCTGGAGCCGTGAACCAGTCCGTCATCTACCTCGACGCGAACGCCACCACGCCGCTGGCGCGCGAGGTCATGGCGGAGATGATGCCGGCGCTCGCCGACTTCTTCGCCAACCCGTCGTCGGTCCACAAGCCCGGACAGGACGCGCGCTCGCTGGTCGATTCCGCCCGCGAGCGCAGCGCGCGCTCTCTCGGGTGCTCTCCGCGGGAGATCGTCTTCACCTCGGGAGGAACCGAGTCGGATGCGCTCGGCGTCCTGGGAACCCGGCCGCGCCGGGTGGTCACCACCGCCGTCGAGCATCCGGCCGTTCTGGGCGCCTGTGCGTCGGTGCCCGAGTGCGTGAAGGTGCCGGTCCTGGGCAGCGGCGAGCTCGACCTCGACGTCCTGCGCCGCGTCTTGCCCGGCGCGTCGCTCTGCTCGGTGATGGCGGCGAACAACGAGACCGGCGTCGTCTTTCCCATCCGGGAGATCGCGGCGCTCTGCCGCGAGCAGGGAGTGCCGCTGCACGTCGACGCGGTGCAGGCCGCAGGCAAGATGCCGCTCGATTTCCCCTGGGACCTCCTGAGCCTTTCCGCGCACAAGATCGCCGGCCCCAAAGGGGCGGGAGTGCTCGCGTCGCGGGCGAAGGTGAGCGCAGTCCAGTCGGGCGGCCACCAGGAGAAGGGGCGCCGCGCCGGAACGGAGAACGTGGCCGGGATCGTCGGGATGGGCGCCGCGCTGGAGCGGGCGGTCTCGCAGCAGTCCGCGCTCGAGCCGCGGCTGCGGTCGCTGCGGGATCGGCTGGAGAATGCGGCGCGGGAGATTCCGGGCGCGCGGTTCGCCGGCGTGGAGGCGCCGAGGGTGTGCAATACGCTCAACGTCGCCTTCGAGGGATGCGACGGAGAGACGTTGCTCGCCGCCCTGGACCTGGAAGGGATCGCCGTCAGCACCGGGAGCGCCTGCAGCTCCGGTTCCCTGGAGCCGTCCCCCGTCCTGCTGGCGATGGGCTACCCGCCGGCGCTGGCGCGCGGCGCGGTCCGGTTCTCGCTCTGGAGCGGGAACACCGAGGAGCAGATCGATCGCGTCTGTGCCGTGCTGCCCGCAGTGGTGGCGCGAGCCAGGCGCTGACGCGCCGCAGGCGCGGCTCGGCGCCAGCGTTCTCCTTCGACTACGTCTTGAAGAGGCCGCGCACCACCGACGCGATCCCCAGGTTTCCGCCGGTGATCTCGTCGTGGAACGGCTGGAGCGCTGCCATGAACTCCTGCGCGGTGGTGAAGCGGGCGGAGGGATCGATCAGCAGCGCGCGGTGCACGACGTCTCCCAGCCCGGTGGGGACGTCGGGCCGCAGCGATTCGATCCCCGCGATCCGCCCTTCGCTCAGCGCCTCGTGCAGCTCTTCGTTGCTGGAGCCCTCGATCGCGCGGCGGTTGGTGACGGCCTCGTAGAGGATGGTGGCCGCGCCCCAGAGATCGACCTGCGGCGAGAGCGGCCTGCGCTCGAGCTGCTCGGGAGCGAGATAGGCGAGCTTTCCCCACAGCGTCCCGGCCTGGTCGCCGTCGCCGAGCGATCGCACCTTGGCGATCCCGAAGTCGCCCAGCTTGATCTCCCCCAGGCGCGAGATGAAGAGGTTCGAGGGGGAGACGTCACAGTGCACGATGTTGAGGTGCATCCCGCTGGGCCCGCGGGCCTCGTGGGCGTAGGCGAGGGCGTCCAAGGTGGCCAACGCGATGTGCACGGCGAAGTTGACGGGGAGGAAGATCTTCCGCTCCCGGCAGCGGGCGAGGATCAGCGCCAGGTCGCGGCCGTCCACGAACTCCATCGCCAGGTAGTAGACATCGTCGACCACGCCCGCCTCGAACACCTCCACGATGTTCGGATGCTTGAGCATGGCGGAGACGTCGGCCTCGACGCAGAATAGATCCACCGCTTCGGGGTCCTTGGCGAGGCGCGGCGTGAGGCGCTTGAGGGCCACCACCCGGTTTGCGCGCGGGCCCTCCACGGCGCGGGCCTTGTACACCTCGGCCATGCCGCCCCTGCCGAGCAGCTGGAGAATCTCGTACTTGCCGAAGCGGGGATTGCTCACGTTCTCGTGGCGGCTACCGGGACCACGACCAGGGGGGCAGGCATGTCGATCACTCTACGGGTGCGCCGGGGTACGCGCAATGTTGCGTTGACACGGCCCGGCAGCCGCCTCAGACTTCGACTGAGAGGAGGAATTTGCGCAGGGCCTCGACGCTTCCCCTGCCTGGACTTGCGTGATGGGTGGCTGACCTCGTGCCCGATAGCTGTATCCAGGGGTCCCGACATCTCCGTGGTGTGCATGCCCCCGCCGCGCTCCGCGCGGCCACCGGGGAAGCCTGAAGCGGACGACAGGGATCCCACCTGCCATAGCGCAGGGCACCACCGATGCTGCCCACACGGCCAAGGCGGGGGTTTTTCTGAGGGAGCCGGCTTTGCCGCCGGCTCCCGCTTTTTTGCATGAGCTCTCTCGACGATCAGAAGCGCGCGCTTCGGACGGAAGTGCGCGCGCGGCTTCCGAAGCCTGGCTCGCAGGGCTTCGTCGCGGCTTCGGTGCGGGCGCAGGAGCGCCTCGCGGAGGCGGCGCTGCGCGGCGGCGCACGGGTGATCGCGCTCTACCGCGCGCTGCCGTCGGAGTGCGGGACCGCTTCGGCGGCCGCGGCGTTGCAGGCGGCGGGCCGGGAGGTTTGTTACCCGGTGGTCGTCCCCGGGGAACGCGCGCTGCAGTTCCGCAAGGCAGCCGGCGTCTTCGTCGCCGGAGCGCTGGGGGTGGAGGAGCCGACGGGGGCGCCGATCGCGCTGGACCAGATCGGGCTCCTGGTGGTTCCGGCGATCGCGGCCGACGCGGCGGGCAGGCGCCTGGGGCGCGGAAAGGGCCACTACGACGCCACGCTTCTGGCGTACAAAGGGCCGAGCGTGGCGCTGGTCTTCGATTCGCAGCTTGTGCCGGAGGTCCCGGTCGGCGAGCATGACCGCCGCGTCGGAGCGGTGTGCACCGAGCAGCGCTGGATTGCGGTTCCATGAAGATCCTCTTCGTCGGCGACATCGTGGGGAAGCCGGGCCGCAGCGCGGTGCAGAAGCTCGTCCCGCGGCTTCGCGAGCAGCACGGGCTGGACCTGTGCGTGGGCAACTCGGAGAACTCGGCGGGCGGCGCGGGGATCACGCCCGACAGCGCCGACGAGCTGCTGGAGGCGGGGCTCGATCTGCTGACCAGCGGCAATCATACCTTCTCGAAGCGCGAGATCGCCTCCTACCTCGAGCGGTCCGGGTCCCGGCAGCTCCGGCCGGCCAACTATCCGGACGGTGCGCCGGGGCGCGGGCATGCGGTGATCGAGACGCGGTCCGGGACGCGGCTCGGCGTGATCAACCTGGAGGGACGCGTCTTCATGAAGCCGCTGGAGTGCCCCTTCCGCACGGCGGATCGGCTGATCGAGCAGATGGGGGCGCAGGGGGTGCGCTGCATCCTGGTGGACATGCATTGCGAGGCGACCAGCGAGAAGAACGCGATGGGCCATTATCTCGACGGGCGGGTCAGCGCCGTGCTCGGCTCGCACACGCACATCCAGACCGCCGACGAGCGCGTGCTGGGCGGGGGGACGGCGTACATCACCGACGCGGGGATGTGCGGGCCGTGGGACAGCGTGATCGGGCTGCGGAAGGAGAACGCGATCGAGCGGTTCCTGACGCAGCGGCACGCGCCGTTCGATCTCGGGCAGGGTGACGTTTATCTACAAGGGGCCATCGTCGGCATCGACGAGGAGACCGGGCGGGCGCGGAGCATCTTGCGGGTGCAGGAGAGGCTCCCCGAATGAGCGAGCTCTTGCGCAAGGCGACGCCGGAAGAGCAGCTCGCGGAGGTCACGCGCGGCGCGGTGGACGTGCACACGCGCGAAGATCTCTTGAAGAAGCTGCAGGCGTCGTACGAGAAGCGCTCGCCGCTGCGGGTGAAGATGGGGTTCGACCCGACCGCGCCCGACCTGCACCTCGGCCATACCGTGCCGCTCGAGCGGATGCGGAGGTTCCAGGACCTGGGACATACGGTGATCTTCCTGATCGGCGACTTCACCGCGTCGATCGGGGATCCCACCGGGCGGAACACCACGCGGCCGCCCTTGAGCGACGAGCAGATCGCGGCGAACGCGGAGACGTACAAGAAGCAGGTCTTCAAGATCCTGGACCAGGACCGCACCGAGGTGCGCTTCAACTCCGAGTGGCTGCGGCCGCTGGGGTCGCCCGGGATGATCAAGCTGGCGGCGCGGTACACGCTGGCGCGAATGCTGGAGCGCGACGACTTCAAGAAGCGGTGGGAGAACGAGGTTCCGATCGCCCTGCACGAGCTGCTGTATCCGCTGGCCCAGGGGTACGATTCGGTGGCCTTGAAGGCCGACGTCGAGCTGGGATCCTCCGACCAGCTCTTCAACCTGCTGGTCGGGCGGCAGCTGCAGAAGGAATACGGACAGCCACCTCAAGTCTGCCTGACCGGGCCGCTGCTCGAAGGCCTGGACGCGCGCGAGGTGGACGGGAAGATCGTCGGCGACAAGATGAGCAAGTCGGCCGGCAACTACGTCGGCATCGACGAGCCAGCCCAGGAGCAGTACGGCAAGCTGATGAGCATCTCGGACGGGCTGATGTGGCGCTACTACGAGCTGCTCTCGCGCCGGTCCCTGGCGGAGATCGACGCTCTGAGGCGGGAGCACCCGAAGACCGCGAAGAGCGAGCTGGCGAAGGAGATCGTGGCCCGCTATCACGGCCCGGAGGCGGCGCGAGCTGCCGAAGAGCAGTTCGAGCTCGTGCACAAGCGGCGCGAGGTTCCGGAGGAGGTGGAGGAGCGGGAGGTCTTGCGCGAGGCGGGCGTGGATGCGGTGCCGCTGGCGAAGACGCTCGCGCAGCTCGGCCTGGCCTCGTCGGGGACGGAGGCCAGGCGGCTGATCGCCCAGGGCGGAGTGAGCGTCGAGGGCGAGCGGGTCTCGGATCCGAACTTCAGGCTTCCGGCGGGCGTGCACCTCTTGAAGGTGGGGAAGCGCAAGTTCACCCGGGTCACGGTGAAGTAGCGTGAAGTGGCGCAGGAGGGCGGTCGTGGCCCTCGTCCTCTTCCTGGCCGCGCTCTGCCTCGCCGTGGGCTTCGGGTTCGGAGAGAAGCTGCTCGTGTTCCCGGCCCCATCCCCGGGCCGCCCGCCGGCATATCCAGACCGGCTGATCCGATCCGGCGACGCCGCCTTCCTCTACTTCGGCGGCAAGACCGTGGTGGCGTACTTCCACGGCAACGGCGAGGACCTCGCCGACTCGATCCCGGTGGTCTCGCTGCTGCGCACGCTCGGGATGGGCGTGCTGGCCCTCGAGTATCCCGGCTACGGGCTCGCCGGCGGGAGGCCTTCGGAGGATGCGGTCTATGCGGCGGCCGAGACCGCCCTGCGCTGGCTGAGGTCCGAGCAGGGCGTCGAGCCGGCGCGCGTGGTCCTGCTCGGTTGGTCGCTCGGCAGCGGCGTGGCGGCGGAGATGGCGAAGCGGCAGCTCGGCGCCCGGCTGGTGCTGGTCGCGCCCTTCACTTCGGTCGTGGACATGTCCCGCAGGATGATTCCGTTCTTGCCCGCGAGCATCATCCGCGATCGGTTCGACACGGCGTCGAAGGCGGGGTCCATTGGAATTCCCGTGCTGATCATCCACGGAACCGAGGACGGCGTGGTGCCGTTCGAGATGGGCCGGCGGCTGGCGGCGGCATTTCCCCAGGCGAGCCTCGTTCCCGTCGAGGGCGGAGAGCACAACGACCTGTTCACCGTCCATGCGCTCGAGCTGCGGAACGCACTCGCGCCGTTCGTGAAATTCTGAGGCCGCGGGTGCCGTCTTTCCCGCAGGAATTCGTGCGGGAACGGTACGCAGCACGAAGTGCGCGCGGCACCGAGGGGATATCCCCAATACCAGCGAGGCTGGATGATCCCTAACTCTGCCAGTGCGCGAGCGTCGGACGCCAGTCGAGACGCCGCGCCGGCAGGATCCGGCGCAGCAACGCTGGATCCTGCCGCTTTTCGAGGCCGTCGTCATCCCTTCGCGGGTTTCGCGACGCCGTCCGGAGTCACCTTCCCTGTGCGGCATGGAGGCGGGACGACCGGCGAATCGCCCAGCGAGGAGCAGAAAAAGCGACGCCCCGCGGCGCGTGTGATCGCGCGGCGGGGCGTCAGGGAAAAATTCCGGCAGCGACCTACTCTCCCACACGGAGACCGTGCAGTACCATCGGCTCTGAAGGGCTTAACTTC
>DASQAS010000245.1:0-5917 GCA_035635635.1 Myxococcales bacterium
TGTCGCGCACCAGCGCGACGAACCCAGCGGCCATGGCGACGAGGCCAGCCGCGGTGTGAAAGGTTCCGAGCGTCGTCAAACCCAGCATGTTCCTGGGTGAGGAGATTCCCTGCCACAGCCCAGGATTCGACAATCCGGCGCCCAGTTCCTTCATGTCGGGGGGCGGTGATAAGCGATTCGGGTGACCGAAGAGCTGATCCCGCTCGCGCTCGCGATCTCGCCGCAAGGCGCGGTGCACCTCGATGCGAGGCCACCGCCCGAATCCACGGCCACGGCCGCGGTGGCGCGCGAGCTCACGTCCGAGCTTGCCCGCGGTCCCGGATTCGCCATCCTTCAGCTCGCTGCCCGCCACCCGGGCGAGACGTTGCCGCCGAGCGTGGCGTTCTTCCGCGACCTGGGCGCGCTCTTTCTCGCAAGAGCTTGCGCGGCTCCAGAGGCCGCCAGCCACGAGCTCCCGGCCGACGAGCTGTCCCGGCTGGCCTCGCAGGCACCGCCCATGGCCGGCGGCGAATACCTCCGCCCGGCCACCTTGGAAGCGCTCTGGGCCGATCTGGATGCCGCCCTGCGCAGCGAGCTCCGCGATACCTCGCTCGAGCAGTGGTTCAAGGATCGTCACGCCGCTTGGAATGTGGTGGGTCGCGTCTGCTTCCATCTCGCCGAGAACAAGAACGACGAAGACCGCCCCTTCGCGTTCCTCGCCACCTACACGACGCGCCTCTCGAGCCGGGCACAGCCGCAACACCGGCCGCTCGGCCAGGCCCTGCGCGACTTCGCTTCCGACAAGCGCGCGCTCCTCTCCCTCCTGCTTCCCGTGCAGCGCGCGTCCGAGAAGAGCGCGCTGGCCAAGGAGTTGGTCGACAGCGACGAGCTGTTCCGCACGCTGGCCTGGACATCCGACGAGGCGCTCCGGTTCCTGCGGGAGGTGCCCGCGTTCGAGACGGCGGGAATCGTCGTCCGTGTCCCCGATTGGTGGAAGAAGCGCTCGCGCGTCGGCGTCGAAGTGCA
Organism: Myxococcales bacterium; assembly: GCA_035635635.1. Taxonomy (GTDB): domain Bacteria; phylum Myxococcota; class Myxococcia; order Myxococcales; family 40CM-4-68-19; genus 40CM-4-68-19. Next base: position 1,006 of record DASQAS010000245.1, read on the forward strand.
GCTCGGCGGGAGCAAGCCGGCGGGGCTGGGACTCGAGGCGCTCGTCGATTTCGACGTCCGCGTTGCGCTCGATGGCGAGCCGCTGACCGAGAAGGATCTCGCGGCTCTCGCCGCGCAAGACAATGGGCTGGGGCTGGTTCGCGGGCGCTGGGTAGAGATCGATCGCGAGAAGCTCGAGCAGGTCCTCGCGCATTGGAAGAACGCGCAGCGCGCGGCTCGCGATGGGCTCTCTCTGCTCGAGGCGATGCGGCTCCTGGCCGGGGTCAATCCCGATTCAGCCGCGCCGCTCGAACCGGACCTGGCGGACTGGTCGCTGGTCAGTGCCGGTCCTTGGCTCGCGGAAACCCTGAAGAGCCTTCGCAGCCCGGATGCCGGCACGAAGCTGCTCCCCGGTCCCGAGCTGCGCGCCGAGCTGCGGCCTTATCAGCAGATCGGCGTCCGCTGGCTCTCCTTCGCCGCCAGCCTGGGCCTCGGGACCTGCCTTGCCGACGACATGGGCCTGGGCAAGACGGTTCAGGTGCTCGCGTTCCTCCTGGCGCGCAAGCGCAACAGAACGCCGCAAGCAACCGGTCCGAGCCTGCTGGTCGCGCCGGCGTCGCTCCTCGGCAACTGGCTGGCGGAGATCGAGCGCTTCGCGCCGGCGCTGCGCACGCGCCTGGAGCATCCCTCGGCGCCCGAGGAGCAGCCCGAGGACGCCGACCTGGTCATCACCACCTACGGCATGCTCCTGCGCAAAGACGAGCTCGCTTCGAAAACCTGGGACGTGGCCGTCCTCGACGAGGCGCAGGCCATCAAGAATCCCGGCGCGCGCCAGACCCGCGCCGTGAAGGAGCTGAAGGCGCGCGTGCGGATCGCCCTGACCGGCACCCCGGTCGAGAACCGGCCCCTCGATCTCTGGTCCATCTTCGACTTCCTCAATCCTGGCTTGCTCGGGTCGGCCCAAGCGTTCGGGAAGTTCGTCAGGAAGCTGGAGAAGCGAGGATACGGCCCGCTGCGCGAGCTGACGCGGCCGTATCTCTTGCGGCGGCTCAAGACGGACAAGAACGTCATCCGGGATCTGCCCGACAAGACGGAGGTGACCGCGTTCTGCGGCCTGACGAAGAAGCAGGTTGCCCTCTATCAGAAGACGGTGGAGGATCTGACGAGAGCGCTGAAGGGCGCCGACGGGATCAAGCGGCGCGGCCTGGTGCTCGCCTCGCTCACGAGGCTCAAGCAGATCTGCAACCACCCATCGCAGTGGCTCGGAGACGGAGAGTACCTCGCCGAAGCGAGCGGCAAGTTCGCGCGGCTCTCGGCGCTCTGCGAGGAAATCGCCGCGCGCCAGGAGAAGCTGCTGGTCTTCACGCAGTTCCGCGAGCTGACCGAGCCGTTGGCGGCCCATCTGCAGCAGGTCTTCGGCGCGCCGGGCCTCGTGCTGCACGGCGAGACCAAGGTGCGCGAGCGGGCAGAGCTGGTCGAGAGCTTCCAGTCCGGCGACGCGCCCTTCTTCGTGCTTTCGCTCAAGGCAGGCGGCACGGGGCTCAATCTCACTGCCGCCTCCCACGTCATCCACTTCGACCGTTGGTGGAACCCCGCCGTCGAGGAGCAGGCCACCGATCGCGCCTTCCGCATCGGCCAGAAGCGGAACGTCCTGGTGCACAAGTTCGTCTGCCGGGGCACGGTGGAGGAGAAGATCGACGCCATGCTGGCCGACAAGCGGGCCGTGGCGGGTGAGTTGCTGGAAGGCGGCGCCGAGGCGCACTTGACGGAGATGAGTGACGCTGATCTATTGCGGACGGTCTCGATCGATCTCGATCGCGCGCTGGACGAGGTGGCCTGAGACGAGGATGGCCTTCTACGACTTCTTCGGCTACGGCAAGTTTCCCCGGTACGTCCCGGTCGCGGAGCGCCGCGCTACCGCGCTCAAGCAGGCCCGCAAGCTGGAGAAGCGCGGCCGCGTGCTTCAGCCGGTGAGCCTGACCGGGCAGCGCATCGCCAGCTCGTTCTGGGGCAAGGCCTGGTGCAAGAACCTCGAGTCGTACATGGACTTCAGCAACCGCCTTCCCCGCGGCCGCACGTACCTGCGCAGCGGGGCGGTGGTCGATCTGCGCATCGGTGCCGGGCAGGTCGATGCGCTCGTCGCGGGAACCTCGCTGTACGAAGTCTCGGTGCGGATCGACAAGCTCGCCCGCAAGCGCTGGGGAGCGGTGATCAAGCGCTGCGCCGGGCACATCGAATCCGTGGTCGGTCTGCTGCAGGGAAAGCTGTCCGACAAGGTGATGGAGGCGCTGGTCGACCGGCGCGCCGGGCTCTTTCCCGAGCCGAAGGAGATCGACTTCACCTGCTCCTGCCCCGACTCCGCGATCCTCTGCAAGCACGTCGCGGCAGTGCTCTACGGAGTCGGCGCGCGGCTCGACCAGAAGCCCGAGCTGTTCTTCATGCTGCGCAGGGTGGCCCTGGACGATTTCGTCACCCGGACCGCGGTCCGTCGCGCACCATCGGCGAAGGAGGCTCTCGCGACGGAGTCGCTGGAGGGGATCTTCGGAATCGAGCTGGATCGCAGTCCGCGCCGCCGCGGCCGGTGAGAACGCGTGCCGTACGGCGCGGGCCGCCGTCAACAGCGGATGTGAACCTGCACCGCGGTCGCCTCAGTGCCGCTTGAAGAACTGCACGGCACGCTCGTGGCGCTTTGCGCCGGCGAGCGTCTTGAAGGTACCGAGATTCCTGCGCTTGCCCGTGCGAGGGTCCTTCTTGCGCGAGTAGAGACGGAACTGGCCCGACTTGAGCTTCCGGATCATGCCGCGAAGCTGCCCATCAGACCTGTCGGGCGCCATCTGAGGCGGGTCGGAAAACTGCCGCGACACGGGTGCGCGCGAGCAGGCGGGCGCTTAGGTTGATGGGGTGCCGTCGCGCATCGAAGACTACGCCATCATCGCTGACCTCCGCAGCCTCGCGCTCGTCGCCAAGGACGGTTCCATCGACTGGCTCTGCCTCCCACGCTTCGACTCGGACGCCTCCTTCGCCGCGCTCCTCGGGAGCCCGGACAACGGCCGCTGGTTGCTGGCGCCGGCCGGAGGAGTGAAGCGGGTGCGCCGCCGCTATCGCGACGGCACGCTCATTCTCGAGACCGAGTTCGAGACCGAGGAGGGCAGCGTCACCGTCGTCGACTTGATGCCCATCTACGGCGAGGGCACGGACGTGCTTCGCGTCGTGGTCGGGAATCGCGGCCGGGTGCCGATGCGGATGGAGCTGGTCATGCGCTTCGGGTACGGCGCGATCGTCCCGTGGGTCCAGCGCATCGACGGCGGCATCTCGGCGATCGCAGGCCCCGACTGCCTCCGGCTGTACACGCCGGTCGAGACGCGCGGTGAGGACCTCAAGACGGTCGCTGACTTCACCGTAGGCGAAGGCGAGCAGGTGCCGTTCGTGCTCACCTGGTGGCCTTCGCACCTGCCAGCGCCGGCTCCTGTCGAGCCCGGCCCGGCGCTGAAGGAGACCGAGGCAGGCTGGCGGAAATGGTCGCAACGCTGCTGCCTCGAGGGGCCGTACCGCGAGATCGTCCAGCGCTCCCTGATGACGCTCAAGGCCCTCACCTACGAGCCAACCGGCGGCATCGCGGCGGCGGCGACGACTTCGCTGCCGGAGAAATCGGGCGGCGAACGCAATTGGGACTACCGCTACTGCTGGCTGCGCGACGCGGCGTTCACGCTCCACGCGCTCTTGACCGCCGGGTACCAGGACGAGGCTCGCGCCTGGCGCGACTGGCTCCTGCGCGCCGTCGCCGGGTCGCCGCCGCAGCTCCAGATCATGTATGGCCTCGGCGGGGAGCGCCGCTTGCCCGAGCTGGAGCTGGACTGGCTGTCCGGATACGAGGGCTCGCGTCCCGTGCGCATCGGCAACGCGGCCTCGCTCCAGCTCCAGCTCGACGTCTACGGCGAAGTGATGGATGCGCTGCACCTTTCGCGGCGCGTCGGTCTGGGCGGGTACGAGGCGGGCTGGGCGCTGCAGAAGGCGCTGATGGACCATCTGGAGACCATCTGGGAAGGGCCCGACGAAGGCATCTGGGAGGTGCGCGGCCCGCCCCAGCACTTCACGCATTCCAAGGTGATGGCGTGGGTGGCGTTCGACCGCGCGGTGAAAGGGGTCGAGGAGTTCGGTCTCGAGGGACCCGTCGAGCGCTGGCGCGCCGCGCGCCAACGGATCCACGATTCGGTCACGCACCGGGGCTACGACCCGGAGCTGGGCTCTTTCGTGCAGTCCTACGGCTCGAGGGAGCTGGACGCCTCCCTTCTGTCGCTGCCATTGATCGGCTTTCTTCCGGCGGACGATCCGCGCATGGTCGGTACCGTCCGCGCCATCGAGCGCGAGCTGCTCCGCGATGGATTCGTCATGCGATACCGGACGCGCTCCGGCGTGGACGGGCTTCCCCCCGGTGAAGGCGTCTTCCTGGCCTGCTCCTTCTGGTTGGCGGACAACTACGTCCTGCAGGGACGCATCGAGGAGGCGCGCTCGCTGTTCGAGCGGCTCTGCGGGCTGACCAATGACGTCGGGCTACTCTCGGAGGAGTACGATCCGGCCGGGCGGCGGTTTTTGGGAAACTTCCCCCAGGCCTTCTCGCACGTGTCTCTCATCAACACCGCGCTCAATCTCTCACGCGCGGGGCAGCAGCGCTGAGCCGCCGCGGACGAACTTCCAGCCCGGGACGCCGCAGGGACCATTCGCACGACGTTGCACGAATGCGACGCTGCATTTCTGCAAATCACATCGTCTCCAAGGCGTGGCGAGCCGGCTGACGTTGCATTGGTGCGAAAGCGCTCAGTCTCGATCGGCTCCCGAAGTCTGCGCCCCCCTCGGTGAGGCGCCTCGCTTACGGGTGGAACGAACCTTGCTCTTGGCGTGGTGCACGCGTGCACGGAGCACGCGCTGGGAGGTG
>DASQAS010000246.1:0-1624 GCA_035635635.1 Myxococcales bacterium
GCATCAAGAACTTCAAGCGGTCGGTCAGCGGGAACGACGAGATCGACGTCACGCCCAAGAAGGAAGCGCTGCCCCAGGAGAAGGCGCAGGCGGCGGCGACGCCCGAGAAGCGGCCGGCGGCGGAGAAGAAGTAGCAGCGGCTCCGTCCCACGGCAGCGCGCAGACCACCGCGGCGCTGCGGGACAGCCGGCGCGACCCCGCGCCGTGCTAGTGCTCTGACCGCCGCGCGGTGAGTCCTTCATAGCGGAAGACCCGGCGAGCGTCGTCTACGCGGAAGCGCCAGTCGATCACGCGATGCTGCTCCTCTGCGTGGCGGCGCCACGCGGCGACCAGCGAGATGAGATCGGCGAGAGAGGAAATGCGGCGCCGCCCGAGACACTCTCGGGAGACGAGGCTCGCTTCGAGTTCGGCAGCGTCGAGCCAACTCGCGTGCTTGGGCGTGTAGTGCACGACGAAGCGGCGCCACAGCCGATGCCCAGCAAGCTCTCCGAGCACGGTCTCAACGGAGGCTCGGGAGTGGATGTTGAGATTGTCCATGACGAGGTGAATTCGCCGCGCCGTGCGATAGCGCCGTGCGACCTTTCGGAGCGCACGCACGAAGGCGGGAGCCTTGCGGTTTGCGGTCGCGAAGGTCAGTCGGCGCCCGGTCAGCGGCTCGACGATGCAGAAGATGTTGGCGGTCCCGCAGCGAACGTACTCGTAGTCGGTGCGAGTCAGCTTCCCTGGTGCCATTGGCTCGCCGCGCCGCGCGTCCTCGCGGAGCACGACAGGCCGCTCATCCAGGCAAACGACCGGCTCCTCGGGATCGAGCTTACGAGCGTAGAGGCGGAGCACGTCCTCCATGCGGTCGATGAACTCGCTGCTGATTTCCGGCACGCACCACATTTTTTTCCCGCCACGGCTTGAGGCCATGGTCCGCCAGCGCAACCCGCGCCGTCTCCCGTCCCAGTCTTGGCGCGATGCCGCGCTTGACGGCCTCCATCGCCACCAGCCGTACTGACCAGCGGGCGCGCCCCTCCGGCGGCGGGCCGCAGACCATCGCGACCATCGCCGCCTGCTGCGTGCTGTCGAGCATCGGCGGCGGTTTGGGACGCGGGTCGTCTCCCAACGCGTGCTCGATCCCGCCCGTCAGATAGCGCTTGCCGATCCGCGCTGTCTCCCGTCGGTACGTGCCCAGAGCCTCGGCCGTCGCTGTCACCGTATAACCAAGATCCAGCAGCAGCAGCGTGCGCACGCGGCGCCAGGCCCGCACGCTCATGCGCGCGCCGCCGGTCTCCATCTGCTTGAGCCGGACGCGGGCGCTCTCGTCCAGCTTGAGTCCCGTGAACCGAAGTCGAGTCAGCATCTCAAGCTGTAGATCAGAAACCGATCCACCTTGCAAGCGGCGCGGAGGATCACAGCGCCCCGGTCAGAGCACTAGAGGCGTTGGAGCGGACCGCCCAGCATGTGGCTTCGCGATCCCCGTCGTTGACGAAGGTGTGAAAGATGGCCGACGGGCCCGCCCGGGCTACTTCTCCAGCAGCTTCTTCAGCCCCTCGAGCATTCCCTTCCAGTTCTGCTGCGAGTGCTCGCGCGCCTCCTCGGTGGCGTTGTTGTCCTGGGAGAGCGCGACGCGGGTCTGGCC
>DASQAS010000247.1:0-23784 GCA_035635635.1 Myxococcales bacterium
CTCGCGCAGTCCATGGCTGCGCGAGCTGCTCCGGGCGCAGTCGCCACCCCGAGCGCAAGCGCGAGGACCGCGCATCGTCCGGCTCTGCTTTCCGCGCTTCCATTCCGCATCCGTCGTTGCATGAGCCCTCCCCGGTGATTGGATGGGCCCGAGCCGGCGCCCGCGGCGGCAACATACAGCAACACATCTGGAGTAGTGCCGCAACACTCCGCGCACGATTCTGACCTTGGTCCAAGGTCCAATTCATTCAGCGATTCGACCCGGCTCAAATGCCCCGACTTTTCGGGGGAGCTCGAAAGGAAGGGCCGTGACATGAACCGAATGCTCGCTGTGTCGATCGCCGCGCTCGGTCTCGTCGGGACCAGCGGCGCTCAGGCGCAGAAATCGGACGCCAGCGGCAAGAGGTCCAACATCGTCATCCTCTGGGGCGACGACGTCGGCCAGTCGAACATCAGCGCCTACTCGCACGGGTTGATGGGTTACCGGACACCCAACATCGACCGCATCGCGCGCGAAGGCATGATGTTCACGGACTACTACGCCGAGCAGAGCTGCACCGCGGGCCGGGCCTCATTCATCACCGGCCAGTCCGGCTTGCGCACGGGTCTCACCAAGGTCGGGTTGCCGGGGGCGACCCTCGGACTGAGGAAGGAAGATCCGACCATCGCCGAAATGCTCAAGCCGCTCGGGTACGCTACAGGGCAGTTCGGCAAGAACCACCTCGGCGACCGGAACGAGTTCTTGCCCACCGTGCACGGATTCGACGAGTTCTACGGCAACCTCTACCACCTGAACGCGGAGGAGGAGCCGGAGCTGCCGGACTATCCCAAGAGCCCGGAGTTCCGCTTCAAGTTCGGCCCGCGCGGGGTGATGGACTGCAAGGCGTCCGACAGGGACGACGGGACCGTGGATGCGCGCTTCGGCAAGGTCGGGAGGCAGGTGTGCAAGGACACCGGGCCGCTCACGAAGAAGCGGATGGAGACCATCGACGACGACATCGTGGCTCGCGCGGTGGATTTCATGCAGCGTCACGTCTTCCTGCTCGTGCCCGCCCAGGGCTACGTCGGTAATTTCCTCGTGTCGTTCAAGGAGTATCCGCAGCGACAGAAGGCGGCGAGCTTCAACCTCGAGGAGGTGCTCGCGAAATTGCAAGAGCACCAGAAGTAAGGGCGGGGGCGGTGAATTTCGGGCAGTCGGGCGTCACGCCGGTCGCGCTCAATCCGGAGCAGGACGCCGTCCTGGCCCCTCCAGCGCTGGGTCGAAGGACGACTGAGCGTCCGACCAACGACCCTTGAAGGCGCTGGTCCGCCGTCGCTAAGGTCGCGACCCCGTTCGAGAAGGAGGTCCCCATGGTCCACCCGGGCTGGCAAGCTGCCGTGCTCGGCGCAATGCTGCTATGCGCCGAGGCCGCTGAGGCGAAGGACAGGTTCGTTCTGGCCACCGGCCGGAGGGATCCGCGCATCTACGCGATCGATCTGGACGCGGCCCTCAAGCCGGCGAACGACAACACCCCGAACGCGATCGTCAGTCGCTCCTGGGTCAATCCCAGGCGGCTCGATGGGACGCTGCTCGGCGACCCCGCGAACATCGTGCTCAGCGAGGATCAAAAGACCGCGTTCGTGATGAACCACCACGGCGGCGTGGTGAACGCGGAGTTCGTGCAGCACGGCGGGCGGGCAAACATCGCGGTGATGGACGTGCGCAAGATGGTCCGGCATGATCTCGACGACAGCGCGGCGGCGCTGGAGCACAACTTCGACGCCGGGTGGTTCGGCGGGGTCGGGCTCCTGGTCATTCCGGACCTCATCATCGCCGGTTACTCGGAAGGCTGGCTGACCGAGGACGGGTCCAACCGGATCGGATTGATCGACCGACGTACCGGAGGAATCCGGGGACAGATCGAGATGCCACTGGTGGACCCGAAGCTGAACACCCGGCAGCTGCGATCGGGGTGCGCGTTCTTCCCGGTCCCCTTCGTTTCGCCCACGGAGCCTCCGCAGATTCCGGCCGGCGAAGCGTTCCTCTCCGACATCGATCCTCAGGATTTCGGCTGCTGGCCGGATCCCGAAGGGCTGGCGCTGGGGAAGGGCAGCGATGGCAAGACCTATCTGGTCTCCGGCAACGCCGGCACGGAGGACGTCTCCATCATGGATCTCGGCGCCGCGCTCGCCGGCGCTCGCGTCGTGGAGGTCGGCAAGCGCATCCCGGTGCAGACGGGACCGTTCGGGATCCGCGCGAGCCCGGATGGAAAGCTGGTCGCGGTGACGGCGCGGGAAAGCAACATCACCGGGAACGAAGGAAACACCATCTCGATCATCGACGTGGATCTCGCGCGTCAGGGCAAGCCGGGTGCGGAAGCCGCGCGCGTCCGCGTCGGCACCGACGACCCGAACGGGCAGGCCCGGCCCTTTACGGTGTCCTGGACTCCGGACGGCAGGCAAATCGTCGTGGCCAACTTCCGCACCAACAACGTCTCGCTGGTCGACGTTCGGAAGGCGCTTGCGAAGGACCCGGGAGCGGAAGTCGCGCGCATCGCGCTCACGCGCGCCGATGGTGCCCCGGCCCGACCCAAGGGGACGTTCGTGACTTCCGACGGCCGCTTCGCCGTGGTCACCGGAGGCGCGAACACGCTGCCGGCCCCCACTCCGACCGGAACGGTGTTCGTGATCGACCTGCGCGCCAAGAAGCAGGTCGCAACGGTCACCGGCGTCGGCATCGACCCCTACAACCTGGTGGTCGCCGAAGACCTCGACGAGTAGCTCCGGTGAGATCTCTCGTGTCCTGATTGGCACGGGCTGCTTATTGTGTCCCCGAAATTCCGACGAAGGGCGGATCGGGCAGTGACCGGCCGGGGGACGCGTCTTCCCGGATCCGGACATGCCCGAAGCGCGCACTAGCCGGAGGAGGCGGATTTCGAGCACCCGACGTGGCATTGGTTTCGCTTCGGCGACGACCATGGACAGGCTGCGTCTGGCGTTTCGATCGCTCCTGCGCGCACCGGGTTTCACCGCCGCCGGCGTGCTGGTCCTCGCCATCGGGATCGGCGGCAGCACCGCCGTCTTCAGCGTGCTCAGGGGGGTCGTTCTCCGGCCGCTGGGCTTTCGGGTTCCCGAGCAGCTCGTCCGCGTCTACGAGCGTCCCGCCGGAATCGACGCGCGCTGGTCGTTCTCCGGCCCCGACTTCGTCGACCTGGCCGCCGAGAGCAGCGCGTTCGAATCGACCGCGGGGATCCGGCCCGATCGGCAGACGCTCACCGGCTCCGGCCCGCCGGTGGAGGTGCGCATCGCGCGCGTGAGCGTCAGCTTCTTCGCCACCCTGCGCGCGTCGCCGGCCATCGGCCGCGCCCCGGCGCCCGAGGAGGACGCGGAGGGAGGGGCACGGGTCGCCGTGCTCACCGACGGATTCTGGCGCCGCCAGTTCGGAGGCGATCCTGCCGCCCTGGGGCGGACGCTCACGCTCGACGGGCGCGCCTACACCGTCGTGGGCGTCATGCCGCCCGACTTCCGATTCGCGTTGCTCCGGCAGGCCGAGATCCTGATCCCCCTCGCCCTGGAAGGCAGGGAGAAGGAGTTTCGCGGGACAAACTGGGTGACGGTGGTCGCGCGCCTCAAGCCGGGCCTCGGCGTCCGCGAGGCGCAAGCCGACCTCGACGTGCTCGCTCCACGCATCCACGACCGGATCGAAGAGCACGCCGGATGGCGTCTCGAAGCGCAGCCGCTGCTCGAGGATCTGGTCGGTCCGGTGAAGCCTGCGCTGACCGCGCTGCTCGGCGCGGTGCTGCTCGCGCTTCTGATCGCTTGCGCCGATCTCGCGAGTCTGGTTCTCGCGCGGGGCCTGGCCCGGCAGCGCGAGCTCGCGATTCGCGCTGCTCTCGGGGGCCAGCGCCGCGAGCTGGTGCGGCAGCTCATGACCGAGGCGATGCTGCTCGCCCTGATCGGGGGAGGGATCGGCCTGATCTCCGCCCCCTGGTGCCTCTCCGCGCTCCTGTCGCTCGCGCCGGCGGACACTCCGCGCCTCGACGAGGTCAACCTCGATGGCGCAGTGCTCGTGTTCTCGCTGGGCGCGACGATGGCCGCGGGCCTGCTCGCAGGCCTGGTGCCGGCGCTGCAGGTGACGCAGCCGCACCTGATGGAGGTCCTCACCAACGGCTCGGGAGGCACGGCGAAACGGTCGCGGGCCCGATCGGCCCTGGTCGTCGTCGAGACGGCGCTCGCGTTCGTGCTCGCCGCGGGCGCGGGCCTGATGATCCGGACGCTGTCCGGGCTGCTGGAGGAGCCGACGGGCCTGGCCTCGCCGGAGCGGGTGGTGGTGGCAGACATGGATCTGCCGCGGTCCCGATATCCGTGGGATCGCATCCCGACGTTCGCCCGCGACCTGCTGCAGCGGATCTCGACCGCGCCGGGAACGCAGAGCGCCGTGCTGCTCACCAACGTGCCGCTCGATCCGCGTGCCCGCGCCGAGTTTGGCTTCTCTGTCGAGGGTGTGCCGGACCTGCCGGGGCAGTCGCCGAAGGCCGAAATGGTGTTCACCACGCCGGGATATCTGGAGACCATGGGCATCCCTTTGCTGCGCGGGCGCGATTTCCGCTGGTCCGACGTCAAGACCGCGCCCCATGTGGTGCTGGTGAACGAAGCGTTCGTGCGCCGCTTCTTCCCCGGGGGCGAGCCACTGGGCCGGCGCATCAGCAATCTGGTCGGGCCGGACGACCCCTGGGAGATCGCGGGCGTGATCGGCGACGTGCATACCCAAGGGCTAGACCGCGCGCCGATGCCGCAGATCGTGGTGCCTCTGCCGCAATTTCCGGTCGCGACGCTGCGGCTCGCCGCGCGGGCGGCGCGGGGCGACCCGATGAAGCTCTTGCCCGGGCTGCGTTCCGAGCTGGCGGCCCTCGACAAGGACGTGCCGCTCTCGTCGCCCCGGACGCTGCCGCAGATCATCAGCGATTCGGTGGGCGCGCGCCGGTTCCAGATGACCCTGCTCAGCATCTTCGCGCTGGTCGCTCTCGCGCTCGCGGCCCTGGGAATCTACGGAGTGACCGCGTACTCCGTCACGCAGCGGACGCGCGAGATCGGCATCCGGATGGCGCTCGGGGCAGATCCCGGGAAAGTCGTGCGGATGGTCGTCGCGCAGGGGCTGCGGCTCTCGATCGTGGGCGTCGCCATCGGCGTCCTCGGCGCCCTGGTCGCGACGCGCGCTCTCGCGTCCCTGGTCTACCGGGTGAGCACGTCAGATCCGATGACGCTGGTCGCGACCGCCGCGCTGCTGGTGGCTGCCGCGGCATTGGCAAGCTCGGTTCCGGCGCTACGCGCGACCCGGCTCGATCCGTCGGCATCGCTGCGCGCCGAGTAGCCCCGGGACCCCACCGGCCCCACCATCCTGACAGGACGATGTCAGGAGCCCAGGAGCACCTTGCTTGCCGTGGTCCTCGAAGGACCCGGGAGGCAAACATGGCGAATCCGTTCACGTACTGCGAGCTGCACTCGAAGGATGCGAAGAAGGCCCGCTCCTTCTACTCCGCGCTGTTCGACTGGAAGTTGAAGCCGCTCGAAGTTCCCGGGCGCGAATACCACGAGGTGGACGCCGGGGAGGGTTTCCCGGGCGGGCTCACCAGCGAGATGTTCGAGGGAGTCTCGGGGTGGCTCACCTACGTGCGCGTCGACGATTGCGCCAAGAGCACCCGCAAGGCGCGCGAATTGGGCGCCCAGGTGCTGCGCGAGTGCGTCGAGATCCCCGACGGCATCTTCAGCGTCCTGCGCGACCCGGCCGGCGCGCAGGTCGGCATCTTCCAGCCGCGGAAGCGGTAAGCTCTCCGGGGCGTGCGCCGCGCCGACCGCCTGTTCCGCATCGTCCAGCGCCTCCGCCGGCGCGGGGTGACCACCGCCCGCGCGCTGGCGGAGGACCTGGGCATCTCGGAGAGGACCGTGTATCGCGACGTCCGCGATCTAGTCCTCTCCGGCGTGCCTGTCCTGGGCGAGGCGGGAGTGGGTTACGCCTTGCCGCGCGGCTACGACTTGCCGCCGCTCATGTTCAACGAGGAGGAGATCGAGGCGCTGGTGCTGGGCGCGCGCGTGGTGCAGAGCTGGGCCGATCCCCAGCTCCGCGCCGCGGCCGGCGATGTCCTGGCCAAGGTCGAGGCCGTGCTGCCCGCCGCGCTGCGCGAGCGCCTCTCGGAAGCGCAGCTCTTCTCCCCGGGAGTGCGGGTGCCGCGCGCGGTGGCTGCCGAGCTGGGCCGCCTGCGCACCGCTCTGCGAGAAAAACGCAAGATCCGCTTCCGCTATGTCGACAAGGGCGGGGCGGAGAGCCTGCGCACCATCTGGCCGTTGGGCCTCTTCTTCTGGGGCAAGGCCTGGTCGGTCGGCGGCTACTGCGAGCTGCGCCAGGACTTCCGCAACTTCCTGGCCGAGCGGGTCAGCGCGCTGGAGCTGCTGGAGGAGAGATTCCAGGATGTGCCCGGGCGCACGCTGCGCGATCTGTTCGAGCATTACCGGAAGGAGGGGCACTGACCGGAAGGGTCTACACCGTCGGTCACGGCAACCGCACGCTCGAGGAGCTCGTCGAAGCGCTCCGCGCGCATGGAGTCACGCAGCTCGCCGACGTCCGGTCCTTTCCGGGGTCGCGCCGAAACCCGCAATTCGGTCGGGAGCAGCTCGAGCGCAGCCTGCCCTCGAACGGAATCGCTTATCTCTGGATGAAGGAGCTGGGCGGCCGGCGAAAGGCCCGGCCAGATTCGCCTCACACGGGCTGGCGAGTCGAAGGGTTTCGCGCGTACGCGGACTACATGGACACGCCGCCGTTCGCGACGGCGCTCGACGAGCTCCAGCGAATGGCGCGCGAGGCTCCCACCGCGTACATGTGCGCCGAGCGACTCTGGTGGCAGTGCCATCGGCGCCTGATCTCCGACGCGCTGACGGTGCGCGAGATCGAAGTCCTCCACATCCTCGACGCGCAGAAGAGCGAGCGACACAAGCCGACGGATTTTCTGCGCGTCGAAGGCGGCCGGCTGCTTTATCCGGCGCGAGATGGATGAGAAGGCCGCGAGGGCCTTCTCGCGGCTTCAGCGGAAGTCCGGATTCCCGAACTCCAGGGCTTGCCACGCCTCCTGCCAGCCTCCTCCGGTCGAAAGGCGCATCTGGCGCCGGTTGTCGACGCTTTCCGGGTTGCCGATCTCGGCGGCATTGATCTCGTCGTTCGAGGGCGAGTGGCGGCCGAACATCCGGTCGCGGTTTTGGATGCTGTCCGGGATCCCCGACTCGGCGGCTGAGCGATCCGCATCGGTCGGCCGGGGGGCCGCCCGCGCGATTCCGGCGGAGGCGGCGAGGGCGAGTGCAATTGCGATCGGGAGGTTGAGCTTCGAGAGCATGCGATCTCCTTCATTGCCGGAAATCCCGGCAGGTGGTCGGTTTGGGCTTGCTGACGCTCTACGAGTCCGCCGGCAGGCCCGCTCGTTACATCCGCCGTCTTCCGGGCGCCGGGATTCAGCGGTCCAGACGACGCGGGTTCCGGACCAGCTCCGCAGCCGGCGCGGCGCGCGCCGGACCTCCCGACGCCGCCGCGACTTGCGCCGCTTCCTTCCGTGTTGCCTCCGCTTCCTCGCGCTGGCCCGCGGCCAGGTAGCAGCTCGCGAGGATACCGAGCGTCCCCGGTTCCTGGCGCGACGTCAGATCCGCGGCCCGCCGCGCCAGCCTCACCGCCTCGATCGGATCCCGCACCTGGGGGTTGGGGTGCGTCGCGAGCACCAGCGCCGCGCCACTCATCGGCGGCGTCCAGTCGTCGCGCAGGCGCATCGCCTCGCGGAAGTGCGCCAGCGCCTCGTCGTGGCGCCCGCTCAGCGCAAGCTGCTGGGCCAGATCGTTGTGGGCGGCGGAAGCGTTGGGGCCGATTCGGACCGCCTCGTGAAGCTGGCGGACGGCCTCGCCGTGATTCCCCACGCTCGCGAGCAGGTTCCCATAGAGATGCCGCGCGAGGGCCGAGTCGGGGTTCAGCTGGACGGCCAAGAACGCGTGCTGGATGGCTTCCAGCGTGGCGCCTCCGCCCTGCAGGACGGCCGACAGGTTCACCTGAGCCGCGACGCTGTCCGGCCAGGCCGCCTCGGCAGCCCGGTAGAGCGCGAGCGCCTCGGCGCGGCTGCCCTCGGCTTCTTTCTTCAAGGCCACGTCCGTCAACGAGGACGAAGCCCAGCTGCGAACGATGCCGGGCGGGGCTTTCAGGGCGGCCTTGACCAACAGGAGGGGTTCCTGCGAGGCGATGCCGGACAAGAGGTCGTTGCGCGCCCCGAGCTCGAACGGGGCGCCCTCGAATCGCACGTCGAGCAGGGGCTCCCGCCGCGCGGCCAGAAGGGACTCGATGTTCCGGGCGATCCGCGCCCTGACAGGAACCGCCTGGGCGCGCGGCGAATAGAACTCCAGCGTCGGCCGCTCCACCGAGTTCACCGTGTCTTCCTGGGCCAGCCAGGCCCTGGCGGCTTCCCCGTCGAGGATCAGCAGCGAGGCGAGCTCGGAGGCGCTGCGCCATCCGTGCCTGCGCAGATCCGCCGTCTCCGGCGCATCCAGCACCTGTTGCGCCGCGGCCAGATCCACCGAGAGCCGCTCGGCCTGGCCGGCCATGAAGACCGAATTGTGCGCGATCCACAGGTAGAAGTGCGGGAAGGCGCGCGAGAAGCTGCGCGCGATGGTGCGCAGCTCGTCCGGAGTCTCGTCGAGCGGAACCCACTGGACCATCACGCCGCCGGGAGTCAGGTGCTGGCGGCCGCTGCGGTAGAAATCCTCGGAGTAGAAGCGCGCGTTTCCCACGTGTCCATGGCGCGACTTCCCGTCGGAGATGATGGCGTCCCAGCGCTCCGGGCTGCGGGCGAGGAAGTTGATCCCGTCGTCCACCACCACGCGCACGCGCGCGTCGTCGAGCACGCGGCCGTTGAACGCGTCGAACTGGCGGGCTCCTTCCAACACCTCGGGGCTCAGCTCTACGCAGACGCCGGACTCGATCCCGTGGCGCGTCACCTCGCCCATCAGGATCCCGGTGCCCAGCCCGATGGAGAGGACGGTGCGCGGAGGATTTCGCGGATGCAGCAGGAAGGGGAGGTGCGCAAGGACCTGCTGCTTGTGATCGATGCCCGCGCTGCTCTGCCCGATCCGCACCCCGTCGACCAGCATGATCCGCTGGCGAGCGTCGGAAGCACGCTGGATCACCTTGACCGTGTTCTCCAGGCCCTCGCGGTAATAGAGGACCGCGTCGTCGTCCCCTTCTTCCATTGAGGAGAAGGGGCGCGGCTTCCAGCTCACCACCAGGAGCACCGAGGCGAGCAGCGCAGCCAGGAGCGGCATCGAGCGAGCCGGGCCGCGCGCCGCGGGAAGCAGCGCCCAGGCCGCCGCCCCGAGATTCAGGATCGCGAGCAGAGCGACGGAACGCTGGAGTCCGAAGACCGGGATCAACAGGAAGCCGCCCAGGAGGGCACCCACGATGTTGCCGGCGGTGTTCGCGCCGTAGACGCGGCCCAGAGCGCGGCCCAGTCCGTCGATCTGGCGCACCGCGATTCGCCCCGCCAGCGGAAAGCTCATCCCCATCAGCACGGCCGGCAGCAGCATCACCGCGCACGCAAGACCGAAGCGCGCGGCGAAGAGGGCCAACCACTGTTCCTCCAGCGCAAGCAGCCAGGACTGTCCCCATCGCACCAGCCCCGCCAGGAGGGGAATGCTGAGCAGCGTGGCGATTGCGATGCCCAGCTGGACCAGACCAAACGCGCGCCGCGGGTCCTCGATCCGTCCGTCGAGCAGCCGGACGAGCGCGCTTCCCAGCGCGATGCCGGCCAGAAAAGCGGTCAGCATGGTCACGAACGCATAGGTGGAGGTGCCGACGATCAGGATCAGCACGCGCGTCCAGATCACCTCCAGCGCGAGCG
The DNA here is from genome assembly GCA_035635635.1 of Myxococcales bacterium. Classification (GTDB taxonomy): domain Bacteria; phylum Myxococcota; class Myxococcia; order Myxococcales; family 40CM-4-68-19; genus 40CM-4-68-19. The sequence continues at coordinate 9,896 of DASQAS010000247.1, forward strand.
AGGCGATCCCCGACAGCGCCATGGCGCCCAGCACCCAGGAGGTTCCGGCATTCCCGGCGGGTCCAGCGCGCAGCGGCTCGGATGGCTCGAGGCGAAGCGCGAGCGCGATGGCACCAGCGGCGACATTGGCGACGACCGCAAGCCAGAGGGTGCGATGGACTCCGAGAGCGCCGATCAGCGCGAACCCGGCCAGGGCACAGCCTGCAACCGCCCCCGCAGTGTTCAGCGCATAGAGCAGGCTGAGCTCGCGACCGACGCGGGCGACGCTCTTCACGACCGCGCGCGTCATCGCCGGGAGCGTCGCTCCCATCAGCAGCGTGGGCGGAACGACGACCGTTGCGGCGAGGACCAGGCGGACGGCCGCGAGAGCGGGGGAATCCGCCGCCAGCCGCCCAGCGGCCCACGCGTGCACCGGTTCCAGGCGCGGCAGCACCAATGCAGTCGCCAGCGCGGAGACACCCACGCCGATCTCGAGCAGGGCGTAGAGGCGGAGCGGATCGCTCCTTCGATCTGCTACCGGCCCCAGAAGCCAGCTGCCCAAAGCGAGGCCGAGCAGGTAGCTGGCAAGGACTGTAGCGACGGCGTGCGCGGTGACGCCGAACATCTCCTTGAACAAGCGGGACCAGATCACTTCGTAGACGAGACCCGCCGCGCCGGAAGCGACGAAGATTCCGTAGAGGGCGCGTGGCACGAGTGTTTCAGATTATTTCAACCTTACCGCTCCTCCGATCCGATGAAGGTCGCGCCTCCGATGGAGCCGCTTCGCTCAAGCCAACCTCACGTTGCGCCAGCGGATTTTCGCCACACGTGCGGTGCCGGCGTCCCCCTCGGCCCTTCGTGACAGCCGCTGCATCTCCGGAATACCGTGCACCTCGTGCTGACGGACTATCGCGACCTCAGTCCAGCAGAGCGCGTGATGCGGCTGTTCACGCGCGTGCGGCCCGGCGAGGGTCGCAGCGTCCTTCTCTTCTCCGCCAACTCCTTCCTGCTTCTCTTCGCCTACTACGTCGCCAAGGCCCTGCGCGAAGCCTTCCTCCTCTCGCAGTTCTCCGCCCAGGTGCGCGCCTATGTGCTGGCCGCCATCGCGCTCCTCTTGATCTTCGTCGTCCCCGCCTACGGCGTCGTTCGCAGGCGCCTGGACGGCGCGCGCCTGCTGCGCGCGGTGATCCTGTTCTTCGCCGCCACCACCGTGATGTTCACCATCGCGGCCTGGGCCGGCGTCCGCATCGGCATCGTCTTCTTCATCTGGGTGAGCATCTTCGGGGTGATGGTCCCAGCGCAGTTCTGGGCCTTTGCCGCCGACACCTTCAACCTCAAGTCCGGACAGCGGCTCTTTCCCTTGCTGATGCTCGGCGGCAACCTCGGAGCTCTCGCGGGCGCCAAATCCGCACAGTTGCTGGCCGCAGCGCTCAAGCCCCAAGGCGTGATGCTGGTCGCCACCGCCGCTCTCCTCCTCACCGTCCCTCTCTCCGGACCAGCCGCGGCTGCGGCGCCCGAAGGCTCGCGTGCCCCGAGCGAGAAGCAGGAGCGGCGGCCGCAGCCCAGGCTGCTCGGCGGCATCGGTCTGGTGCTGCGCGACCGATACCTGCTGCTGGTCGCGGCCCTGGTGGTGCTGCTCAACTGGATCAATTCCACCGGCGAATTCATCCTCGCCGACGTGGTCAGCCGCCACGCCCAGGCACAGGTCGCCTCCAGCGCCGTCCCGTTGGAGACGAGCGCGTTGATCGCCGGGTTCTACGGGGACTTCCATTTCTGGGTCACGCTGGCGGGCCTGCTGATTCAGCTCCTCCTGGTGTCGCGCATCTACCGCTGGGTGGGACTGTCCGGCGCCCTCCTGGTGCTGCCGCTTCTGGCCGCGCTCGGCTACGGCCTGGTGGTGTTCGTCCCGATCTTCTCGATGATCCGGCTGGTCAAGATCGCCGAGAACAGCGTCGACTATTCCCTGATGAATACGACCCGGCAGGCGCTGTTCCTGCCGGTCAGCCGCGAAGCGAAGTACGAGGGGAAGACCGCGATCGACACGTTCTTCTGGCGCTTCGGCGATCTCTTGCAGGCCGGTGTCGTCTACGCGGGTCTCAACTGGCTGCGCTGGTCTGCGTCGCAGTTCGCCATGCTGAACCTGGCGCTGGCGCTCGTCTGGCTCGGGCTCGCGGTCGCCATCGGCCGGAAGTTCAAGCAACTGGCCCGGGAGAACATGGCCAACAGGGCGCCGGAACCGGCGAGGCCCATCGGCGATCTCATGTACGAGCCCGGCCTGCCGTTCCATCACGTGGTCGGGACCGAGTGCTTCGTCGACGAAGACCCTGGCGACGTCCTGCGCCTGCAGGCGAAGCTGGCGGACGGAAATCCGCTTCCCCAGTGGTTGCGGTTCGACGTGCGCCATCGGGCCTTCAACGGCGTCGTCCCCGCGCACGTATCGGAGGAGCTCACCGTCATGGTGGTCGCCAGCGACGTGGACGGGATGGAGGCCTCGAGCTGCTTCACGATCCGGCGCCTCACGCGGTTCGGCGCCTGAGGTTCATCGCCCCGCTTTCAACAGGGCGTCGCGCCGGGCGAAAAGCGCGACCCGCTCGCGTTCGCCCAGCAGGTCACCGAGGAGCCGCGCAACCGACTCCGCTTCCAGTGTCGCAAGACGGCGGCGCATCTCGGGACCGGGCAATGGGTGGCGCGGCAATGACGAGGCCGGGCCAAAGGCCCGATCGTGCCCGGTCAGGAAGAGCATCCACTCGGCATCGTAGAGGACCCGCTCCGGAGTCCGACCTTCGTTGCCGATCAGCGCGTCGAACGCGTCCATCAGCTCGAGCTGGGGAGGCAGCTCGCACCACCCGCCGGCGCGCGGCGCACTCCCTCGCAAGTCCGCCTGGCTCATCCACCGCGCAGGGCGAGCCTGCAAGAAGCCCAGTCGCCCCGCGATCTCGCGCTTCACCGTCGCCGGCACGAGGCCGAGACGCAGTGCCCGGTCCAGCCGGTAGGCCGCCAGCTCCTTGCCGACCGCGTCTCCGCCCTCGACGAACACGGCTGGGACGCGCTGTCCCTCGAGGTCGACCACGACGTCCAGGACCCCGGGCGCGCGCGTTGCGCCCACGGTGACGCGGCCGCCAGCGAGTACCGAGGCGGCCGTGTCGTCCGGGACCGTCGCACCGACGTAGAGCGGCTCTTCGGGGATCGCGGCTGGCGTACGGTCCTCCCCCGCATAGACCGCGTGCGCCGCGCCGCCCTCGAGCAGCAACGCGGCGGGATGTCCCTGGAACACTGCGCGATTCATCCCCGTGTCGAGCTTGATCACGGCGCCGCCGAAACGCGAGCTCACACGCCGGCTGGGCGTCACGGTGTGGCCGACGACGAGGCGCTTGACGCCGAGCCCTTCGAGCAGCGGCTTGAGGACGTCGCTTTCGGAGGCCTCGTTGCAGAGCGCGGCCCCCCGGTACCAGTTGGGGCCGTCCGCGTCGAGAATCGGATCCGCATCCGCGGCGGTGAACCGGCGGACGGACTCCTCGGGGGCGCCCTGGATGTTGAAGCTCCCGATGGACGATCCAGCAAGACGCTTCTGCGCTAGCGCCGCCCGGTCCGCAAAGGGATCGTCGTCGTTCAACAGACCGGACGACAGCAGCGCGCGGAATGCGGTCAGGTACTCCGACAGCGCTGTCCGATAGCGCCGGTTGATCTCCTCGACCGACTGACCGGACAAGAGGCGCGAGGGGCCCCCGTGCATGAAGAGCGTGTCCCCGATCACGATCGCGACCGGCAGCCCCAGCAGCCAGCGCCCGTACCTGCCCTCACTCGCGAATGCGGCACGCTGCCCGAAGTATCCGGGCGGGAAGGATTCGTCGAATCGGGCGGCCGGATCATTCCCGTGCCGGGCGATCCATTCGGCGCGCCTGCCCTCCCACAGTCCGGGGGGCTCGTCGGCGGCGTACGCCGCGAGGTCCGCGGCGCTCGTGTCGCGGAGGTCGCCCATCAGGTTCATCGCTTCGTGGTTGCCGAGCAGGACGTGCAGCGCGCCGCCCGCGGCGAGGGCTTCGTCCTGCAGGCGCATGAGCAGATCCATGGTCTTGCGCGACCCCGCGCCGCGATCGAGGAGATCGCCGAGGCTCACCACGTGGGCCGTGCCGGCCGACCAGCGCAGGTCCGCGTCGACCACGCGGGCGGATCGAAGCACCCCGGTGAGCTCGTCGTAGGCCCCGTGTACGTCCGCAAAGGCGATCACGCGCTCGACCGGGGCCCAGGAGACCCTTTCCTGAGGTCCCCGGCCCGACAGCGCGCACGACAGAAGGCACGCGCAGATCGCGTGCGCCGCGAGCCGAGCCTCAGAACGCAACGATCTCTCGCCCGTCGATCATCTCGAGGAGCCGCTTCGCCCGATCCCGGACCCCGGCGATCTCGCGCTCGGTCAGGCCCATCTGCAGGCTGTCGCCCTTTCGGCGGACGCCGGAGCGGGATGCCAGATTCGCGCCCGGTGGAACGGGCAGGTAGTGGCCCTCGGAGAGCTGCCATTGCCCGAGCACCCCAAGCCGCGATCGGAGGCCGTCCTCTGTCAGGCCCCGCAAGCGCTCCACCACGTCGGCCGGCAATCGCTTGACGCGCATCGCCTTCCACGCCTCGCCGCGATCGCTGTCCTCCGAATCGAACGCGACGCCGTTGTCGACGGCGAACACGCGCGCGCCTCGCGGCTCCGCCGAGACGAGGAAGTTGCCCACGTTCGAGTCCCTGTGCCGGATGAGATAGGTGAGCACGTTGAGCTGACCGACGTGTCTCTCGTAGACCGCGTCCGACTTGAGCAACGCCGGATCCAGCACGTCGTCGGGATTGACCACGTCCTGCAGCCAGTACTGCAGGACGCAGAGCACCTCGTCCGCGCCCTTGAAGGTGGCCCGGGCGGAAGGCGCGAAGGCACGCAGTTGCGCGAGCGGCAGCATCCGCCACGCGGTCGGTGGCACCACGTACTCCGGACCGTCCATGAGCAGCTTCTGCAGCTCGTACGCCGCCAGGTCGTAGCGGGGCACGTTGTTGAAGACTTCTGCCCCCGGTTCGGCCCGCCGGACCTTGATGGTCAGCGGCGCGCGGTCGCCGAACGCCACCTCGGCCTTGAGCGTGATGTCTCCTTCGGCCTTGGGACGGCTGATCCGGCCGCTTACGATGCGCAGCGGCTCGGACCGGAGCATGCGCTCCAGCTCCGCCGCCGGCACCGGGATGTTCCGATCCTGCGCAAACCCGGGACCAGCACCCGCCAATGCGAGCGCGGCCGCGAGCAGGTGCACCCTCGTCTTCATTTCCGGACCTTCCCTGGGCTTCCGGGGATCCTACCGCCTCAGCCGCGTCTTTTCCCAGGCCGTGATTCCCTCGGCCACCATCTCGACCAACAGCCCCGTCTCGCCGAGAAACTGCCCTTCGAGCTCGCGGGCGCGGCAGTCGCGCTCGACGATGAGGACCACGCGTTCGGTGCCCATGTCGGCCGACCCTACAAAAGTCGCGGCGCGTTCGGTGCTGCAACCGTGCTCGCTCGTGAGCCGAGCGTTCGACCGGCGACGAAGTCGGCGCCGGGTGGCGCTTGCCGCGACCCCGTCCGGTTCGCATTTCAAACGTCGGTGTTGTCCCCCAGACCGTACCGAAACGCGCGCTCGCCCGCTCTTCTGGCCCTCCAGAGCGTCCTCCTGGCGGCGACCTCGGTCTGGGCACTTTGGCTCGTCGCCGCGCAGACACTCCTCTGGACGCCGCTCTTGCGCAGCCTGATCAACGCGCACGCACCGAAGATCCGCCTGGAGTACCAGTACGCCTGGTCGATCGTTCCGGGCGTGGTCCACGTGCGGGGCTTCGTGCTCACAGGTCAGGACCGATCGGTCGAATGGCGGCTGGCCCTCGACCAGGCGAGGACGTTCATCCCGGTCGGGCAGCTTGCGTCGCGGATCTTCCACGCGCAGCACGTCCGCGCGCACGGCGTCGCCTTTGCGCTGCGGCGCAGGCTCCCCCCGGACGAGGTCGCGCCGGAGCGCGTGCGCGGCCTGCCGCTGATCCCGGGCCTGCCCGATCTGCCGCGGCGCGAGGAAGGTCCCGACGACAACCTGCCCGACTTCCGGTACCGGCTGTTCACGGTCTGGCTCGAAGACGTGACGGCGGATCAGGTCCGGCAGATCTGGATCGACGGCTGGCGGATGGATGGCACGGCCGAGGTGGCCGGGGCGTTCTACCTGAAGCCGGTCCGCGACGTGCTGGTGGCGCCGGGCGAGCTGTACGTCGAGCGCGCATCGGTGAACGGCCTCTCGCAACCCGTGGCCGACGGCGTCCAGGGGACGCTCCGCGTCTCCATCGGCCACTTCGATCCGCGCGGCATCACCCTGCAGCGGTTCTTCGGCACCGTGGACGTCGACGCGGAGCTGCGCGGGCGCATCGCCGGCCTGGAGGCGCTCGGCGCGCGGGGCGGGGCGGGGCCGGCAGAAGTGCGCGCCCGGGTGCGGCGGGGACGGCTGGAGAGTGGCGGCCTCACGGCCGATCTGGATCGTCTGTCCTGGCGGGGCGTGCTTGCGGATCACGCGCAGGTCCGGGGCGATGCCGCTCCGCTCGTGCGAGTCGGAGCGACCATCTCCGGCGCGCGCATGCCCCGGACGGCGTCCCGCGCGGAGAGCATCCGCGCCGTGCTCACGGGCGGGCCGTTCGATTTCGGCCGCCCGCGGCTGCCGGATCACGCGGAGCTCGACGTCAAAGGCGGCGCGATCGCGGACCTCCGGCACCTCGGCGCCAAGCTGTTCCGCGACCGCCGCGTCGAGACCGGCCGTGGCGCGTTCACGGCGCACCTCGAGGGTCCACTGCACCGTCTCGGCGGTTGGGCGCGCGTCTCGCTGCGCGGCGTGCGGGTCGCCGCGAAGGGCGTCAAGGTCCGGGGCGACGCACGGATCGCCGCCCGGATCCGGGCCCTCGACCTCGGTTCCGGCGCCGATCTCACCGGGACGCAAGTCGCGATCGAGCACGGCCGGTTGGTGCCGGACCTGGAGATCGGCCCGGGCTGGTGGGGTCGCGCGCGCCTGCGGAAAGCGCGGATCCGCTTCCACCCGCTGCGCCTCGACGCCGATCTCGACGCGCGCTGCCGCGACGCACGGCCCATCGTCGGGGTGTACGCCCGCGCAGCAGGCCTGCCCGACTTCCTCAACAGCCTGTTCGGAATGGACGGCCTGATCGTCTACGGCTCCGCGCACGCGGGACGGGGATGGTTTTCGGTCCCCGAGATCACCGCGGAGGGGGACAACGCGTCGGTGCGCGCAACCCTGCGGGAGGACGACGCCGGCCGCCGCGGCGCGGCCCTGCTCACCGCGCACGGGATCTCCATCGCCCTGGACCTGGACGGCGGCGGCAGCAGCCTGCACCTCTTCGGTCCGGGTGATTTCTTCGCGGACCGGCAGAAAGATATCCGCGCCCAGCCCATGGGGCGCCGCGCGCCCCGCCGGCCGCGCTGAAGACGCGCGCTAGGTTTGCGTAACCAAGTCCCGCACACGAAAAATCTGCGGTTCCGCACCATCCTGCGAACGCGAACGCGACGGCATCGGCTCAAGGACCAATAGGCACGCTCCTTGCGCCAGGTTACGTGCGTCCCTGGGGGTCTCTCCATGCATCTGGCCTCGACCGTTCGTGGCAGCGAATCCAGATCCCGCAGGGTTCTCCTGGCCTTCGCGCTCCTCTTGGCGGTGGCCTGCGCGGGACCCGCAGGGAAGGAGGGCCCTGCCGGTGATGCCGGCGTCCCGGGACCTCCCGGCCCCCCGGGTCCCCCGGGGAATACGGGCATCGTCGACTACGCCGTCATGACTCCCCAGGAGCTGCAGGACTCGAAGATGGCCGCGCAGGTCACCGGCTTCACCATCCCGGCCGACGGCAGGCCGGTGGCAAATCTCAAGGTCACCGAGCGCCACGGCAGCGGCGTGAAAGGCATGTCTGCTGCGGTGGTGAGCTGGCGCTTCGCGCTGCTCAAGCTCGACCCGGCCGGAACCGGCACTGCGGCCACCTACGCGAATGACAACTGGGTCAGCTACATGGCCGCGAACGATCACAGCACTTCCAGCACCGAGACGGCGAGCACCAGCGGGCTCACCGACAACGGCGACGGCACCTACGTCTACCGGTTCATCAAGGTCGTCACTGCCGGCCCCACCGGGGCGGGAACGACCTACGAGCCGAGCAAGACGCATCGCCTGGTGGTGTTGCTCTCCGCGAGCGGCAACCCGTTCACGCCGGTGAACATCATCAAAGACTTCGTCCCGTCGACCAACGAGGACAAGACCGGGCAGAACGACAAGGTGGACCCCGCGGCCTGCCTCGAATGCCACACCACCTTCCGCGCGATCGCGGGTGGCACCGGCGAGTTCGGCGGGCAGTTCCACGGCGGCGCGCGGTTCGACATCCACACCTGCTCGGCGTGCCACAACGACCAGAAGAGGTTCGGGGCGGGCAGCGGGGCGACCAACGTGGACGCCCCGACGGTCACCGCCACCCCCGACGGCGGGACCTGGACCGGCGCTCTGATCGTCCAGAACAACGAGGCGGTCCTGAACTTCCCGGTCTTCATCCACAAGATCCACATGGGCGAGGAGCTCACGCAGACCGGAGGCACGTACCAGGGCGTCGACAAGCCGTACGAGACCAGGTACCCGCAGGACGTCCGCAATTGCGTGAAGTGCCACCGCCCCCCGGCGGCGATGAAGGACAACTGGAAGACCGCGCCCAGCCGGCGCGCCTGCGGCGCGTGCCACGACGACAGGAGCTTCGTCAGCCCGGCGCCACCGGGCCGCAAGGGCCACACGGGCGGCCCGCAGTCGAACGACGACGGCTGCGTCCTCTGCCACGCCGACGGAGCGTCCGCGGGCACTCCGGTGTCGCACGTCTCGGTGTCGCGGCCCAATCCGAGCAACATCTACCTCAACCCGGTCAGCGGCAGTTCGAACACCAACGCCGCCTGGGTGGCCGCCGCGGGCGTCGTTCCTCCGGACGCGGGCGTGGTGAACTACAAGATCTACGGCGTCGGCACCTGGGACGATTCGGGCAACAAGCGGCCCCAGATCACCTTCAGCATCCAGGTCGACGGCGGAAACGTGATCTTCCCCGGTCCAGGGGTCGTCCCCAACGCCGACGCGGGCGAGCTGATCCCCAACTTCGTCGGCTCTCCCAGCGCGTTCTTCGCCTTCGCCGTGCCGCAGGACAACAAGGCGGCGCCCGCGGATTTCAACGCCTCGGGCAGCGTGTACATCAAGAACGTGTGGAACGGCACCGGCGCATGCTCGGGCACCCCGATCACAGCGACCACCGTGCCGACCGGCGACGCGTTCCTCGAGTTGCCCGATGGCGGCCCATTCACCGCCTCGACCGACGGCATCTACCAGCTGCGCGCCAAGTGCATCACCATCCCGGCCGGCGGCACGATGCTGACGGGCGGCATCGGCTACACTTACAGCCTCGGCAAGTCGGATGCCGGCCCCGGGATCGAGTTCATCGACAACAACCTGCCGCTCACGCAGACCAACGTTCCCGGCCCTCCGCGGGATCCCCAGCGCTACAAATACGTCCCCAACGCCACCTACGGCGGCACCGGCGGACTGATCGTTCCCGCCCTGGACGTCTCGATGGCCGCGACGGGCTACACGGCCAGGCGCTCGATCGTGGCGACCTCCAAGTGCGCCGGCTGCCACGTTACGCTCGGCGTCGGGCCCGACTTCCACGCCGGCCAGCGCAACGACGCGGCGACCTGCAACTTCTGCCACAACCCGAACCAGACGAGCAGCGGATGGTCCGGGAACCAGAAGGACTTCGTCCACAGCATCCACGGCGCCGAGAAGCGCAACGTGAACTTCACCTGGCACGAGCAGTCGGCCGATGCGGGCTACTGGCAGACGACCTATCCGGCCGTCCTCAACCGCTGCACGATGTGCCACCTCGACGGCACGTTCGACTTCAGCCTGACGGCGACGACGGACGCGCTCCCGAACATGCTGCCCAGCACGGTCGGCGTGGGCACGTACACCGCTGGCCCCGGCCTCTCGCCCTACGTCGATGCCGGCGCGCCGTACGGCTCGGGGTTCCAGTTCACCGCCGGCGACGGCGGCGTCACCCCGGCCGACGGCACCACGTTGGTCGTGTCTCCGATCATGGCGGCCTGCTCGGCCTGCCACGACGGCAGGGAGGCGATCGATCACATGCAGACGAACGGCGGTCTGTTCTGGCAGGCGCGCAGTACGCCGACCGCGACGGGGCAAGGCGAGCAGTGCCTGATCTGCCACGGACCGGGTCGGGTCGCCGACATCAACCTGGTGCACACCGACAAGACCCCCTGAGGTTCCATGCACGCACTCCAGGGAGCCCTCGCCGTCGCGCTGGCCGCGTCCTCGTGCTCGGAGGCGCGGTCGCGTGAGGGAACGCTGGCCAATCCGGTCAGCTGGGACGAGGAGGTCGCGTCGCTCTTTGCAGCGAACTGCACCTCCTGCCATTCCGGCGCGACGCCAGCAGGGGGATACAGGACGACGTCCTACCTCGACGCGCTGGGGCCGACGAGCGCGCCGGTGGCGGTCGCGGGAAAGTCGGACTCGCTGCTCCTGCGCACGATCGACCCGCAGCTGAGCGACGCCACGCACAAGCCGGTCGGCTCCGCGTTCGACCAGACCAGCGCGTGGGTGGTGGACGGGCGGCTCTCGTTGTTCCGCTCCGGCATCCACGAGGGTGGAATCCTCAATCCGAACGATGCCGAGTTCCACAAGAACCTGGTGGCGGCCGACGGCTGGAACTTCGCTAGTTGCCAGCATTGCCACGGCGACGATCTCGCGGGAGGGAAGGCGGGCGTTTCCTGCCAGGAGTGCCACGCCTTCGTCGTGCCCGCGGGCGGGACGCCGACCTGCTCTTCCTGCCACGGCAGCGCGCAGTCCGTGGCGCCGCCGCGCGACCTGGCCGGCAACACCAGCCCCTCCGCGCTCGGCGTCGGCGCGCACCAGGCGCATCTCGTGGGCAAGACGCTGATCTCCTCGCCCATCCCCTGCAGTACCTGCCATACGGTGCCGCAGCAAGTGGCGAGCCCCGGACACCTCGATCACCTGCGGCCCGCCATCGTCACCTTCACGGGGCTCGCGGTCGCCGACGGCGCCACGCCGGGCTGGGACCGGAACGCCGCGACCTGCTCCAACTCGTACTGCCACGGCGGCGGAGCGAAGCTGGCCGGGGATACTGCCGCCCAACTTCGCAAGCCGGTCTGGACCGGCAATACGACGCAGGCGTTCTGCGGGTCGTGCCACGGGACGCCGCCCAGCATCGGTCCGCACAACGGGGTCGTCTTCCCCGACTGCGCCCGGTGCCACCCCCGAACCGTGACGCCCGGCGGCGCCATCATCGTCTCCGGTCCGCCGGAAGCCCGAACCAGCTTCCACATCAACGGAGCGATCGATGTCGGTCCGTAAGGCGTTGGTCCTCGCGCTGCTGGCACCGTTCGCGGCACGCGCTGGCGGTGACGCAACCACGCTCTTCGATTCCCGACCCTATTCACGCGACGGCGGACACCAGGACAACTCCCTCTACGAGAGCTTCGCGCTGAGCGCCCGCTCCGACGGCAGCGACTGGCTCAAGGACGTGCGCATCGTCGCGCGCGGCTGGGGCCGGCTCACGTTCGGGACGGCCTTCGACTATCACAACGTCGCGGGCGACGTGGACTCGCTGTTCGTCGAGGGACGCGTCTTGCAGCGGCATCTGCTGCTCCGGGTGGGCCGCCAGCTCGCGACCGGCGGCGCGATGCGCGCCACGCAGTTCGACGGGATCACCGCGGACGCGCTGATCACCTCTGGGATCGGGCTCCAGGGCTGGGCCGGAGTTCCGGTCCAGCCGCGCTTCGCGCAGGCGGACGGGGACTTCATCGGCGGCGCGCGGCTGTTCTGGCGGCAGGCGTTCGATTCCGAGGTGGGCGCCTCCTACGTGTACGCGCTGAGGAAGGGATACGTGGCGCGCAACGACTTTGCGCTGGATGGGAGCTGGACGCCGATCCGGCCGGTGACCGTGAGCGGGCTCGCCCAGTGGAGCCTGGAAGAGTCCCGTCTCCAGGAGGCGAAGGTCCAGGCCCTCTGGCAGGTCAACAAGCAGGTGCAGCTGGTGGGCGACATCCAGCGGACCGCGCCGGACCTCTTCATCGACCGCAGTTCCATCTTCGCGGTCTTCTCGGAGGAGTTCCGCAACGAAGCTGGCGCCGAGATCGTGTACCGTCCGTTGCAGCCGCTCTCGCTGGAGGCGGACTACCACTGGTTGAACGTGGAGGCCGGCCACGGGTACCGCATGGGCGCGCGGGCCACCTACCGGACGCCGTACGGCGGCTCCTACGGCGCTGAGCTCCGGTTGCTCGACGAGCCGGACAACGGGTACACGCTGGCGCGGGTCTTCGGCATCCGCAAGCTGCGGCACGACATCACCGTCACGGTCGATCTCGACGCCTACTGGCTGAAGCAAGACATCAACGCCACCGGGCATTCCTTCGTGGGCACGGTCACCGGCGGATGGGCTTTCTTGCCGGCCTGGGAGGCGATGCTCGCGGGCTCGCTGGGGACCACCCCGTACTTCGAGCGGCGCGCGGAGTTGATCGCCCGGGTGGTCTACCGCTTCGGAATCCCCGGCAGCATTCCGGGAGGCTTCCGATGAAGCGCGCGCTCCTGATCGCGGGAGCGGTGCTGGCCTGCGCTACGGCGGCCACGATTTTGGGAACCAGTCCCACCGGCGACGAGATCCTCTTCCCGCATGCCCGCCACAAGAAGGCGGACGTCGACTGCCTCGCCTGCCACGAGGACGTGTACGACGCGAAGACGCTGGCCGGGAATTTCATACCCAAAGAGGCGAAGTGCCTGGAGTGCCACAAGCAGAAGAAGGCCGACGGGCAGTGCAACTTCTGCCACCTGGACGTCCAGCACGCTGCCGCCTGGCCGAAGCGCGAGCCGCGCCTGAAGATGGACCACTCGGCGCACATCGAGCGGGTGAAGGAGGACTGCTCGGTGTGCCACTCGCGGCTCTCGGAACCGCGGCAGCACGCGCCGATCACCGACGGCCACGCCGCCTGCATGAAGTGCCACGAGCACGCGCAGCAGTACGCCGACGCGCAATGCAACACCTGCCACGTCGACCTGGTCGCCTATCCTCTGGTCCCGGTGACGCAGGTGTCGCACCAGGGCGACTTCCTGCGGCGCCATGCCAGCCTGGCGCGGTCCTCCCAGCAGGCCTGCGGGTCCTGCCACGATCAGAACTTCTGCATGGACTGCCACGCGAAGACCACCATGGTGCCGGTCGAGACCAAGCTGGTCGATCGGCCGGATCGCCGATTCATCCACCAAGTGGACTTCGTCGGGCGGCATTCGGTGGACGCGCGGGCCGATCCTGCGTCCTGCCAGCGCTGCCACTCGATCAGCTCGTGCGAGACCTGCCACGAGCGCGAGCGCGTCTCAGCGGGAACCAGCTCGCTCAATCCACATCCGCCGGGCTGGGGCCTGCCGGGCTCGGGCGCCTTCCACGGCGACGCCGCGCGGCGCAACATCCAGAGCTGCGCGGCCTGCCACGACCAGGGCGACGCCTCGAACTGCGTGAGCTGCCACAAGGTGGGCGGGATCGGCGGCAATCCGCATCCCTCGGGCTTCCTCTCGCACCACAGCCTCTCGGAGGCCCAGAGCGACGGCCGCTGCCGCGCCTGCCACTTCTAGAAAATCCCGGAGCGTCAGGAAGGCCCGGAACGCCGAAGTTTCCTGCCGCGGAGCCTCTCGATCAGGTCCGCCGTGACGGCGGCGAGACCAGCATGGCCGGCCGCCGCTTCGGACATGCACAAACCGCGAACGCGGCGCCATGGGTGCCCCTCAATGTCGACCCGGCGGTTTGTGAACTTGCGGCGGGCCGGCCACGCTGGTCCC
>DASQAS010000248.1:0-26333 GCA_035635635.1 Myxococcales bacterium
ACTCCGATGACGCTGGCGACCGACATGTACTACTCGGGCTACCACCCGAACACGGGCAAGCCCGTCCACGTCCCCAAGGACGCGGACGAGAAGGCGATGCAGCGCGCGCTGCTCCAGCCGCACCTGCCCCGCTACCGGGAGTTGGCGCTGAGCGCTCGTGAGAAGGCGGGCGCGTTTCCGCGGCCACGGCGGAAGGTCCCGCGCGGCCGCGCCCCAAGGCCTTAGATTAGACTAGCCCCGGCCGCCGCAGGCGGCTGCTCAGGGGCTACCGTTCTTAGCTGCTACAACGGTCGCTGCAGTTACCTGCGCTTCTTCTTCCCGCGCGACGCGCCCTTCTTCTTCTTCTTCCCCTTCGCCTTCTTCGCCGCTCCGCGGGAGGGCTTTGCCGCCTTGCGCGCGCCTCCGCGCTTCGCGGCGGGCTTCTTCTTGGCGCCGCCCTTCTTTCGCGGAGCGCTCTTGCGCGCGGCCTTGCGCCGGGGCTGCGCCGCAGGCCGCTCCATCGCGGGCATCTCGTCGCCACCCTCGGCTTCCGCACGCTCGGGCATCGACTGTCCCGGCATCGGCGTGGCCTGGCCGCCGCCCATCCCCGGCGTTGCGAATCCGGGTTCGCCGTAGTCGCTGCCTTCCGGGCCGCCGTCCTCCGGGCCGTTGCCGTTGCCGCCGTTCTTTCGCTCCTCGTGCATTTGCGCGCCTCCGTGCCGCACGCAGCATCGCTCGCCGCGACGAATTCGCCAAGCGGAGGTTGCGTCAGCTTCGCCGGCCAGCCTTCTGGCCGGCCTTCCGCGGGGCCGGGAATCGCTCCTCGAGCTCTTCGATGGTGCGCGGCCAGTCGTCGTGGAGCAGCCGCGCAAGCGACCGGTCTGACAGTAGTTTTCCGCCGGTCTGGCAGCGCGGGCAGTAGTTGGTCTCGTTGTCTGCATACGCAATGCGTTGAACCGATGTGCCGCAAACCGGACACGGCTTCTTGTACTTGCCGTGCACCGCGAAGTCGTCGCGGAACGCAGTGACCTTCTCCGGAAAGCGTTCCCTGGCCTCCTCCCGGAGCCGCCCGGTCCATTCCGTCAAGATCGCGCGCGTGGCGTCGAAGAGCGCGCGCGCTTCGTCCGAGGACATCCGCTGCGTGAGCAGCGCTGGGGAGAGCTTCGCGCGGTGCAGGATCTCGTCGGAGTACGCGTTGCCGATGCCGGAGAAGAGGCGCGGATCGGTCAGGGCGCGCTTGAGCGTGTGGTTCTCCCGGCGAAGCGCCGCCTCGAACTCCTCCGCCGCGCACTCCAGCGGCTCGATCCCTCCCCGGCGGAACTCGTCCAGCGCGCGGGCGAGGTGGATGGAAGCCCGCTTCCGGGTCGCAGCCTCGGTGAGCAGCAGCGTGCCGGAGGGGAAGTCGAGGGCGGCGAGGCCGACCTTGCCGGGGATCTTCGCGCCGGCCTCCGCCCAGCGGAATCGGCCCGCGATCATCAGATGAATCACCAGGAAGAGGCCGTTCTCGAGCGCGAAGACGATGCGCTTGCCTAGCCGGCGGACGTCCAGGACGCGCTGTCCGGCCGCGGCGCTCAGCGGCGGATCGAACGTGCGCACCACGAACGGGCTGGCCACGCGGAACGCGCGCAGCGGCTGTCCCGCGACCCGCGCCGCGATCGACTCCACGTAGACGGTCAGGTCGGGCAGCTCCGGCATGGCGGCAGGTTCGTGCTCTAAAGCGTAGCCCCTGAGCCGCCTTTGGCGGCCGGGGCTAGCTCCACCAGCTCGAACACATATCCGTCCGGGTCTTCGAAATCGCGGGAGATGCCCCCCGGGATCTCCTGCTGGTTGCCGAGCGCCCGCGCGCCGTGGCGCAGGACCAGGGCACCCATCTCCTCCAGGTTCGTGACCCGGATGGCGAGCACGGGCCCGCCGCGGTCGTATCCCTTCTTGATCAGGGCATTCGGGTAGAAGACCGGGTGCAGCGCGAGCAGCAGGCCCGGCCGCAGCTCGAGCTCCACCCAGGCCGGCGTATAGGATTTCTCTGGCAGCCCGATCACGTCGCGCCAGAACACGCGCGCCTTCTCCAAGTCTGGGACTTGAAGGCTGACCCAGCAGAGGTCGTTCACGGCGCGGACTTATAGCCTAGAATGCGAATCGCCCAGATCGCTTCGGACATCGGTGGGGCATGCGCGTATTGGTGGCGGGAGCCAGCGGCCTGATCGGCACGCATCTGCTGCGCGCGCTGCGCGACCGGGGAGACGAGGCCTTCGGGTTGCCCCGCTTCCGGACGGCGCCGTGGACGGTGGAAGGCGCCGGCGCGGTGGTCAACCTGGCGGGCGCCAGCGTGGCCGGCAAGCGGTGGACTCCGGCCTACAAGCACGAGATCGAGGACAGCCGCTTGCGCACCACGCGGGCGCTGGTGGAGGCGATCGGCGCGGCGAGCCACAAGCCGCGTGTGCTCGTCAACGCCAGCGCCGTCGGGCACTACGGCGGGCGCGGCGACGAAGTGCTGGAGGAGAGCGCCCGTCCGGGCGGAGACTTTCTCGCCTCGGTCACGCAGAAGTGGGAAGCGGAGGCGCAGCGCGCGCCCATCCGCTCGGTCCAGATCCGCACTGGAGTCGTGCTCAGCGCCAGGGGCGGGGCGCTGGAGAAGATGGTGCCGCCTTTCAAGGCGTTCGTGGGCGGGCCGATTGGCAGCGGCAGGCAGTGGTTTCCGTGGATCCACATCGCGGACGAGGTCGCCGCCATCCTCTGGGCCATCGATCGCGATCTGACCGGGCCGCTCAACCTGGTCTCGCCGGGGATCGTGACCATGAAGGAGTTCGCCAAGGCGCTCGGCCGCGCGTTGCACCGTCCTTCGTGGGCGCCGGTGCCGGGAGCGCCGCTGAAGATCCTGCTCGGCGAGTTTGCCGCCTCGCTGCTGGAAGGGCAGCGAGCCGTGCCGAAGAAGCTCGTGGATTCAGGGTTCCGGTTCCGGTTCAGCGACGTGGACGCTGCGTTGCGCGACTTGTTCGGCCCGAAGTAAGCGCCAGCACCCGTTTTTCCGCCGCGGTGTCGGGGGGCCGCGCTATGGTGACCGCGATGCCCGCGGACTTCGCTCACCTGCACCTGCATACCCTCTACAGCTTGCTCGACGGCGCCATCCGGCTCCCGGATCTGATGGAGTCCTGCGCCCGGACGGGGATGAAATCCGTCGCCGTCACCGACCACGGCAACATGTTCGGGGTCGTCAACTTCTACCAGGAGGCCAAGAAGCACGGCATCAAGCCGGTGATCGGCTTCGAGGCGTACGTCGCCGGCGAGAGGGGGATGGGCGACAAGACCCAGCGGGTCGGCAACCACCTGGTGCTGCTGGCGCAGGACGACGTCGGGTACCGCAACCTTCGGTATCTGAGCAGCAAGGCCTTCACCGACGGCTTCTACTACGACCCGCGCGTCGACAAGCCGCTCTTGAAGGCGCACAGCGAAGGCCTGATCGCGCTCACCGCCTGCATGGCGGGCGCGGTGCCGCGCGCCGTCCGCCGCGGCGACATGGACGAGGCGCGCCGCGAGGTCCGCGACCTCAAGGCCATCTTCGGGGGCCGGCTCTATCTCGAAGTGCAGAGCAACGCGCTGAAGGAGCAGCTTCCGGTCAACCACGGCATCTGCGAGCTGGCGCGCGGGGAAGGCGTGCCGCTGGTCGCCACGGCCGACAGCCATTACGTCAGGCGTGAGGACGCGAAGGCGCACGAGGTGCTGATGGCCATCGCCTCGGGCCGCACCTTCGACGATCCCAAGCGGCTGCGGCACGAGACCGAGGAGCTGTACATCAAGTCGCCGGAGGAGATGTACGCGGCGCAGGAGGCGGTCACCGGCGTCGGCGCGGAGTGGAAGGAGGCGGTGCACAACTCCTGGCGCATCGCGGAGGCGTGCAACGTCAACCTGAACCTCAAGGACAAGTACCTGCCCAAGTTCCAGGTCCCGGACGGTGAGACCTTGGACAGCTATCTGACGAGGCGGGCTCGGGAGGGGCTCGATCAGCGATTCTCGGAGATCGCGCTCACCGGGCGCCGGATCGACGCGGACGGCTACCGCGAGCGGCTCGAGCGGGAGCTGGGCGTGATCGTGAAGATGGGGTTCTCGGGCTACTTCCTCATCGTCCAGGACTTCATCAACTGGGCGAAGCGCAACGGCATCCCGGTGGGGCCGGGCCGCGGGTCGGGCGCCGGCTCGCTGGTGGCGTACTCGCTGCGCATCACCGACATCGATCCGATCCCGTACAACCTGCTGTTCGAGCGGTTCCTGAATCCCGAGCGCGTGTCGATGCCCGACTTCGACATCGATTTCTGCCAGGACCGCCGGGCCGAGGTGATCAACTACGTCACCGGGAAGTACGGCAAGGACAACGTCGCGCAGATCATCACCTACGGCGCCTTGTCGGCGAAGAGCGCGATCAAGGACGTGGCGCGGGTGATGGGCGTTCCGTTCGCCGAGGTGAACGAGCTGACGCGCAACATCCCGAACCTGATCGAGGGGCATCCGGCGACCATCGAGAAGGCGCTGGAGGTCGAGCCCAAGCTCACGCAGATCCAGGAGCAGAAGCCGATCTTCAAGTCGATCATCGAGTACGCGCGGGCTCTGGAGGGGCTGACGCGCTCGACCGGCATGCACGCCGCCGGCGTGGTGATCGGCGAGAAGCCGCTCTGGGAGTACGTCCCGCTCTGCCGCGGGCAGAACGGCGAGCTGGTCACGCAGTTCGCGAAGGACGAGGTGGAGCTGGCGGGGCTGGTCAAGTTCGACTTCCTCGGACTCACCACCCTCACCGTGATCAGCAATGCGGTGAAGCTGATCAACCGGAACCGGAAGCCGGAGGAGCAGCTCGACATCAGCCTGCTCCCGCTGGACGACAAGAGGACCTACCAGCTGATCTCCAGCGGCGACACGGCCGGGATCTTCCAGATGGAATCGAGCGGCTTCACCGAGATGGTGAAGAAGCTCAAGCCGAGCGTCTTCGAGGACATCATCGCCGCCGGCGCGCTCTACCGTCCCGGTCCGCTCGATTCCGGCATGGTGGAGATCTTCATCAATCGCAAGCACGGCCGCGAGCGCGTCGTCTGTCAGCACCCGAAGCTCGAACCCATCCTGAAGGACACCTACGGCGTCATCGTCTACCAGGAGCAGGTGATGCAGATCGCGCAGGTGCTGGGCGGCTACTCGCTCGGCCGCGCGGATTTGCTCCGCCGCGCGATGGGCAAGAAGAAGGCGGACCTGATGGCGCAGGAGCGCAACGGGTTCGTCGAGGGCTGTGCGAAGAACGGCGTGGACCTGAAGCTCGCGACCGAGCTCTTCGACACGATGGAGCAGTTCGCCGCCTATTCGTTTAACAAGAGCCATTCCGCCGCATACGGGCTGATCACCTATCAGACGGCATGGCTGAAGGCGCACCACCCGGTCGAGTTCATGGCCGCGCTGCTCACCTCCGAGAAGGACAACACGGACAAGG
Source organism: Myxococcales bacterium (assembly GCA_035635635.1). Lineage (GTDB taxonomy): Bacteria > Myxococcota > Myxococcia > Myxococcales > 40CM-4-68-19 > 40CM-4-68-19. The sequence continues at coordinate 5,444 of DASQAS010000248.1, forward strand.
TGGTGGCTCACATCGCCGAGGCGCGCGCCGACGGCATCACGGTGCTGCAGCCCGACGTGAACGAATCCGATCTCGCGTTCGGCGTCGCTCCCAACCCGAAGAAGCCGGGCACGCAGCTGATCCGCTTCGGGCTCGGCGCCATCAAGGGCGTCGGCGAGAACGCCATCGAAGCCGTCCTCGCCGCACGCAGCAAGCCCTTCGCCGGGCTGTTCGACTTCTGCTCGCGCACCGACAGCCGCAGGATCAACAAGAAGGTGGTCGAGGCGCTCGTGGCCGCGGGTGCCTTCGACTTCACCGGCAAGCCGCGCCGGGCGCTCTTCGAGTGCATCGAAGCGGCCACGCAGCAGGGCGCCGCTGCCCAGAAGGACCGCGAGTCGGGCCAGTACGGCCTTTTCGGCGGGGGCGCAAAGGCGGCGGAGCAGGCCTCCGAGGAGCGCGTGCCCGGCAAGGAGGAGTGGGGCGAGCGCGAGCGCCTCGCGCTGGAGAAGCAGGCGCTCGGGTTCTACATCACCGGCCACCCTCTCGCACGATACGCGGAGGACGTGAAGCGATTCGCCACGCACACCTGTGCGTCCTTGGCCACCGCGCGCGGCTTCGAGAAGGTGGCGGTAGCCGGCATCGTCCAGGGCTGGCGCGAGCGGCTCACCAAGACCGGCAAGAAGATCGGCTTCGCCGTGCTCGAGGACCTGACCGGCGCGCGGGACCTGGTGATCTACGAGGACGTGATCCAGCGGTACGAGTCGCTGCTCAAGGGCGACGAGCCCGTGCTGGTGCGCGGCATGGTGCGAATGGCGGAGAAGTTTGGCGCCGAGGCGCAGCAGCAGGACAACTCGGAGCCGTCGCCGGAGATCAAGGTCGACGAGGTGTCGGGGCTCGCAGATGTGCGCGCGGCAAAGGCGACGCGCGTAGAGTTGAAGCTCTCCGCCGAACAGGCGACGTCCGACAAGCTGACGGAGCTGAAGAGCCTCTTCGGCAAGTACCCTGGCTCCTGCAGCGCTTCGCTGAGCATCGTCGTGCCCGGGTCGGCGGAGACGAAGATCGCGCTGAAGGGAACCCGGGTTGCCCCCAGCGACGATCTGCTCGCTGCGGTGGATCGCCTCTTCGGCGGCAAGGTGGCGCAGGTGCGCTGATGCGCTTCCGCGTGAGATCTGCGCGCGCAGTTCAACCGGTTCAGCCAGATGTTGGTTTCTGAACTCGCCCCGGGGCGAGTTCCCTGTGAACAACTCTTGAGAGAACGCGAGGATGGCCCGCTAGCGACTCGTCTGATTGCGGCCGTATGCCTGATCCAAGCGGGCGGTTCGCCCTCCTTGCTGCCATCGACCTTGATGCCGAGCACGTGGGCCCATCGATCGCGGCGCCGGAAAGGACCGGCGGCCCTACCGGTCGCCGGGGGAGAGCCCGAGCCGCGTTCGCAGCATGAGGCGCAGGTGCTCGGGCATCGCGACAGGCGGGCCGCGCGGTCCGGTGTCGCTCGTGCCGCGGTCGTCGCGGCCCAGCCCAGGCTGCGGCACCGCCAGGAACGCCGAGAAGACTCCGGTTGCCGGAGTGAACGCCTGTCCCGTGATCCGGCCGCGGTCGTTGATGTCTCCGGCGGAGAAGATGTGATCGCCGTACCCGGGCGCGACCAGCTCGTTCAGATCGGTCATCACGCCGTCCTGCCAGAGGAAGCCGCGGCAGCTGGCGAACCCGGCGGTGCAGGAGATCCCGACGATCTGCCGCCAGTTGTTGATCCCCAGCGCCTGGCTGATCGCGTCGCCCGGCAGCGCGCCCAGATCGCGGATCCCGTCCCGCCGCGTCCAGAGGAACGCGTGGGCGTTGAATGCGCCGCCGTCGGCGGCCGACAGGTTGGAGAATCCCGCCACGTCGCCCCATTCGTTGATGGCCATCGGGGTGTTCCAGGCGACGCCGCCGAGGTTGCCGATGTCCAGCACGCCGCCGTCATCCCAGAGCACCGCGTGAGCGGCGCTGAACCTGCCCACCGCCCGGTCGCAGATGCCCGAGATGCCGGCGACCTGGCCGCGGTCGTTGATGGCGGTGGCGGCCCCGGACGTGTCGCCGGCCAGCAGCGGCAGCGGCTCGATCTGGTCGCGTCCGGGTCCCCACACCACCGGCAGGAACTGGAGGACCTGCGGCGGAACGCAGGTTGGATCGCGCAGGGAGGTCTCCGTCCAGCCGGCCACCTCGCGCCGGTTGTTCGAGCCGGTGGCGAATCCGTTGTTGCCGCCCAGCGTCGGCAGCGCGCGGATGGCCTTGCCCTGCCAGACCACGCCGCGGCAGATCTTGCCGGTGCGCGCCGGGAAGAACGCGCTGCAACTCCACCTCTCGCCCAGCGGATCCGGCTCGTTGGTCTCGGCGATTCCGGAGATCAGACCGACCTCGTCGTGCACCGGCCAGATCACGCCGCTGTTCGGACCGCCCAGCGTGCCGAGATCGATGCCGCGCGCCATCACGGTGCCGACCCAGAGGGTCGCGTGCTGGGTGGTGTCGCCCGGAAGGTTGGAAGTGCCGGCTGCCCAGCCCAGGTCGTTCAGGCTGTTGCCCGAGCTGACCGTTCCGCCCAGCGAAGGCAGATTCGCGACGGCATAGACCGTCGGCTCCTCCTCCGAGGCTCGCGTCGTCGCTCCCGAGACGAAGCCGGTCAGCGCCAGGGCAGCAATCCAGTATCGCGCAGTCACGCCGTTCATCGACGCCTCCTTGGTCGAGGTCAGGGTCCGCGCTAGACGCTAGGAGCAACGGCAATCCACCCGCTGTCAGATTCTTTCGCTGGGCTGGATCTCCGGAGCCCGAGCTGGAAGACTGCAGCCATGAGGCAGTTCACCGCGCGCGAGACGCCGGGCGAGTTGGAAGGAGGAGGCTCGTCCTCGCGGATCCGCCTCTTCGATCTCTCCGTCGGTCTCGTCGAGGACGTGCGCGACCAGGGGTGGACGGCCTGGGGCGCGGGGAGCTTCTCGCCGCGATTCCAGCTCGCGCTGCCGTATCGCGGCTTCTTCGTCTGGCAGGTCGGCGGCGACGACGTGGCCGGCGACGCGAACCAGGCGCTGTTCATCACCGGCGGAGAGGAGTACCGGATGAGCCATCCGGTGAAGGGCGGCTATGCAGAGCTGATCTTCACGCCGGCCGACTGCCTGTTGTCGGAGCTGGCGGAGGCGATTCGCGGAGGCCTGGCCGCCCATGAGTCGTTCCGGCGCCGGAGCCGCCGGCTCGACCTGCGCCTCCAGAGCTTTCGCGCCCGCTTTCTCTTCTGGGCGGACGGAGCGCCGGTCGACTCGCTGGAGGCGGAGGAGCTCGTCTCCTGGATGTTCCGGTCGGCGCTCGAGCACGACGCCCTCCCGGACCGGCCCGCCCGCTCCTCGCGGCGGCTCCTGGTACGAACCAAGGCGTACCTGGAAGCGCAGATGGCGCAGCCGATCCGGCTCGCCGAAGTGAGCGAGGCGGTGGGCGCGTCGCCTGCGTACCTCACCTCCCTGTTTCGCCGGGTCGAGGGCGTGCCGCTGCATCGGTACCTGACGCAGCTCCGCCTCGCGCGTGCGCTCGCCGAGCTGCCTCACGCGAACGATCTCACCACGCTGGCGCTCGACGTCGGGTTCTCGAGCCACAGCCACTTCTCAGCGAGCTTCCGGCGCTCGTTCGGCATGACCCCGGCCGAATTCCGCCAGACGTCGCGACGGCACCTGCCTCCCGCGACCTTCTAGTGCGCGCGGTCCGGGCTCGGACCCGTCTCGTCCAGGTCCTTCGGGTCCCCGGCCCGCAGCTTCACCGGCTCGTCCAGCGCCACGGTCGTGTACTCGTCGGACGAGATGTACTTCCAGCGGATGGGGAAGGGGCTCTCGCGGGCGGACTCGCCGCCGTCGAGCTGGACCTTGAACAGCGCCAGGTCCAGCACCAGGCCCGGCAGCGCCCGGCGGAACCGGTCCACCAGCGCGCGGACCCGGGCAGGGTCGGCGCCGGCCGCGCGGAGCGTCTCGTCCCGGATCTCGACCCGCACGGGAAGCTGTCGCGCCGCCTCGTTCGCCTGAGTCCCGAGCTCCTTCACGGCACCGGCGCCTTCCTCGTCGCGCTTGCGTGCGTCGCTCCACGCCAGCTCGAGATACTTGGGCCAGCGCCCCAAGGCGCGGAAATCGGTCGGGACCAGTCCGAGCCCGAGGTGGACCCGGATGCTCTTGAATACCTTCGAGAGCGGCCCGTTGGGGTCCTCCGCGACCAGCTCGATCGGATCCATGTCGTGCGGCACGCCGCGGGGGATGCGCTGCTCGCCGCGCGGTCCGCGGGGAACGCCGCCGCAGCCGCCGTGCAGCGCCTCACCCAGGAGCGAGGCGGCCATCAGGAGCTTCGCGTTGGCGTAGTGGAAGATGTCCACCTGGCCGCGGATCTGGTCGATCTCGTCGACGTCGTATCCGGCCCACTCGAGCTGCGTCTCGATCAGGGGACAGCCGAGATCGACCGCCGTGCGGGCGGCGCGCGCCCGGAGGTCGTCGGCCGCCTCCTCGAAGGCGCGGATCCGGATGGCCGGCCGCATCGCCTCCCAGCAAGGGATCAGCGCCTTCTCGGCCGCCAGGGCCTTGAAGAAGAGCGGAACCCGCCCGATCCGCATCTTCCGCGTGACCAGCTCGTAGATCTCGATGGTCTGACGATTCGCCTGCGTCTCGTCCACCACCGCCAACCGATCGACCGCCTTGCCGCTCGCCTTGCTTGCCATCCGTACCCCCAGCCGCTCAAACTGAGTCGTTCCGCCAATTTACACAACCATCGTCGCGTGCGACTTCATCCCACAAGACAGCTTGACCAAGAGGGCGGACGCGGTCACGCTTCCACCCGGATGATCACGCTGCAGGACGTTCTCGCCGCGCGCGACCGCATCCGCGGAAGCGTGGCGATCACCCCCTGTCCGCTCTCGGAGCCCTTCAGCGAGATCTGCGGCGCGCAGGTCCACTTCAAGCTGGAGAACCTGCAGCGCACCGGCTCGTTCAAGGAGCGCGGAGCAGCGAACAAGTTCGCGCTCCTCACCCCGGAGGAGCGCAAGCGCGGCGTGGTGGCCGCGAGCGCCGGCAACCACGCGCAGGCTGTCGCCTACAACGCGCAGCGCCTGGGGATCGAGGCGTCGATCGTGATGCCCGAGACGGCCCCGCTCAGCAAGGTGCAGGCGACGCGCAAGTTCGGCGCGAAGATCGTGCTCTGCGGGAGCGGCTACGACGACGCGTACGCGGAGGCGCGGCGGCTGCAGGAAGAGAACGGCTACGTCTTCATCCACGCCTTCGACGACGACGACGTCATCGCCGGCCAGGGGACCTGCGCGCTGGAGATCCTCGACCAGGTCCCGGGCGTGGACGTGCTGGTCGCCTCGATCGGCGGCGGCGGCTGGCTCGGCGGCATGGCGCTTGCTCTCAAGTCCCTCAAGCCTTCTGCCCGGGTGGTTGGCGTCGAGTCCTCGCACCTGCCCAAGATGCGGGCCGCCCTCGACGCCGGTGGCCCGATCGTCGTTCCCCACGCGAGCACGCTGGCGGACGGCATCGCGGTCAAACGGGCCGGCGAGCGGACGCTTCCGCTCTTCCGCAAGTACGTGGACGAGATCGTCGGCGTGGACGACGAAGAGGTGGCGAACGCCATCCTCGCGCTCATCGAGCGGGAGAAGACGGTGGCGGAGGGGGCCGGGGCGGCGCCTGCGGCTGCGCTCTTGCAGCGGAAAATCAAGGGCTTGAAACCATCGACCAACGTCGTCTGCGCGATCTCCGGGGGCAACATCGACCCGAACCAGATCGCCCGGATCATCGAGCGCGGCCTGGTGGTCGATGGCCGTCGGGTGATGATCGCCGTCCGCGTCCCCGATCGACCCGGCATGCTGGCCGGGGTCTTGAACATGGTCGCCGCGGAGCGAGCCAACGTGCTGGAAGTCCACCACAACCGGGCGTTTTTACAGGGAGCCATCGGGGACACCGAGATCGATCTGACGCTGGAGACGCGAGGCCCCGAGCACATCGAGGCCTTGATCGCCGCCCTGAAGGCCAAGGGCTACAAGGTGGTCCGCCGTTGAGCACTTTCGGCATGCCCGCCGACCTGTCACTGTTTAAAGGATCTGGATTCGTGCGTTCCTTGTTGATGTAGGTGTTGCTGGATATCCTCCTGTGAAGCCCGCCTGCTGAAAGAGTTGCCGCCCATGCGAAAGCCCGCTCGTCTCGCCCTCCTCGCTCCTGCCGCAATCGTCGCCTGCCTGATGGCGCTCTCCAGCGATCGCGGCCCCCTGCAGGCGCGCGAGGCGCACGCCGCCGTCGACCCGCAGAAGGACAAGAACTACGACCTGGCGGGGCTCGAGACGTTCCGCAAGACCATCGTCCAGATCAAGGACAACTACGTCGACCCCAGCCGCATCAACCCGAAGGAGATGTTCACCTCGGGGCTGGAGGCGGTGGAGCGGCAGGTCGCCGAGGTGATGGTCGAGGTGGGCGGGCCGCCTTGCGATGATCGGCCCCCCGCCCGCGAGCCCGGCACGTCGCTGCAGGGACCGTCCAACGGGGCGCCCCAGGGCGGAGTGCTGGAGACGAACCGCGCGCAGCAGGCCGGCTGCGGCCACGCCAATCCGAGCATCCCCGAGAACCACGTCCGGGTGACGGTGGGCAACGCCACCAAGGAGTTCGACTACAAGGAGATCGACTCCATCTGGCAGATCCCGCTCAAGATGCACGAGGTCTTCACCTTCGTGCGCGACAACCTCGTCACGCAGTCCGACCAGCGCGAGATCGAGTATGCGGCCATCAACGGCATGCTCTCCACGCTGGATCCGCACTCCTGGCTGCTCAAGCCCGAGGTCTACAAGGAGATGAAGGTCCAGACCCGCGGCGAGTTCGGAGGCCTCGGGTTCGTGATCTCGATGATCGAGGACAAGCTGACCGTCCGGAAGGTCCTGAAGAACACGCCCGCGTACAAGGGCGGGGTGAAGAAGGGCGACATCATCACCCAGATCGACAACGACTCCACCGTGAGCATGGAGCTGCAGGAAGCCGTGGACCGCATGCGCGGCAAGCCCGGCACCAAGGTGAGCATCTACGTCTCGCACAAGGGCACGGAGGCGCGGCGGCTGGATCTGACCCGCGCGCTGGTCACCTACGAGACGGTGATCTCCAAGCTGCTCGACAACGGGATCGGCTACGTGCGGCTGAGCGGTTTCTCCGGCACCACCACCCGCGACATGATGGGCGCGATCCGCTCGATGAAGCAGCAGAACGGCGGCACGTTGCGCGGGCTGATCCTCGACATGCGCGGGAACCCGGGCGGCCTCCTGGAGCAGGCCATCCAGGTGAGCGACGCCTTCGTCGAGGAAGGGACCATCGTCACCACCGTGGGCGTGAACGGCACGCTGCGCGAGCCGAAGCTGGCCCGGGCGGACGGCAACGAGCGCGAGTTCCCCATGGCGGTCTTGATCAGCAGCGAGTCCGCGTCGGCCTCCGAGATCGTGGCGGGCGCGCTGAAGAACCTGAACCGCGCGATCATCGTCGGGCGCCAGAGCTTCGGGAAGGGCTCGGTGCAGGTGCTCTATGACTTCAAGGACCGGGACACGGGCGACGAGAGCGCGCTCAAGCTGACCATCGCCCAGTACCTGACGCCGGGCGACGTCTCCATCCAGGAAGTCGGCATCGTGCCGGACATCGAGCTGGTGCCGGCGCGGATCCTCAAGGAGCGCATCGACCTGTTCGCGCCGCCCAAGACCTTCCGCGAGGCGGACTACGACAAGCACTTCTTCAACGGCTTCGCCCGCGACGAGGAGCAGGCCAAGGCGGGCCGCGAGCGCGTGCAGCAGAAGCCGATCGAGACGCTGCGCTTCGTGAAGGAGGAGACCGCCAAGGAGCGCAAGAACCGCGAGCTGATCGAGGCGGGCCAGGTCCCGGAGGAGGACGACGACGATCCCTCCGACGAGGACGGGGTGGTGGTGGACTACCAGATCGAGTTCTGCCGCGACATGCTGCTGCAGGCGAACTCCACCGATCGCCGCCAGCAACTGCAGCAGGCCAAGCCGTTCGTGGAGCAGCGCCGCGCCGCCGAGCAGGAGAAGGTGCGCAAGGCGCTCGAGGCCATGGGCGTGAACTGGGCCTCGGCGAACAACGTCGCCAAGGGGCAGGCCAAGGTGCAGGCGGAGATCCGCGCATCGCGCACGCAGGCGGGCGGAACGCTGGAGATGGCGGTGACCGCGCACAACGCCGGCAACGTCCCGCTCTCCCGGCTGCGCGCGTACACCAAGAGCGACAACGGCGTGCTCGATCGGCGAGAGTTCGTCTTCGGGCAGCTGTTGCCGGGCGAGAAGCGGACCTGGACGGTGCCGATCAAGATCCCCCGCTACATGCCGTCGCGGAAGGACGACGTGACGCTGCGCTGGGAGGACGAGGCCGGTGACTCGCTCGAGGAGGCGCGCACCGAGACCGACATCGCCGAGCTGCCGCGTCCTGCCTTCGCCTGGAGCTATCAGGTGGTCGGGAACGACGGCCTTCTGCACAAGGGCGAGAAGGGCGACACCGCGGAGATCATCGTCGACGTGAAGAATATTGGCACCGGCACCGCCTTCGACGCCTACGCCGCGCTGCGGAACCTCTCCGAGGACAAGATCAACGTGAAGAAGGGCCGCACCAAGCTCGGGCCGCTCAAGCCGGGGGAGACTCGGAGCGCCACCTTCGTGCTCGAGGTGAAGAAGCCGCTGGACGAGGCGGTCCCGGTCCGGCTCGAGGTGGGCGACAAGGATCTGTACGAGGCGCAGCGCGACAAGCTGCTCTTGCCCGCGGCTCCGCCCATCCCGCTGGCGGCCGCGACCCAGCCGGTCCGGGTGCAGGTCGACACGGCCATCCTGGCCACCGCCCAGGAGACCGGCGGGAAGCTCGCCACGGTGAAGAAGGGCGCGGTGCTCTCGGTGCACGGCAAGGTGGGCCAGTTCTGGCGCGTCGAGTGGCAGAAGGGCCGGATGGGCTTCTTGCCGCTCGCGGCGGGCAAGGAGTCGCCGGGCGCGAAGGCAAATCTCAAGACGGTAGCCGCGGTCACGCAGTCGGAGGCTCCGGCGATCAAGCTGGCGAACCTGGACACGTCGAAGGGCGGCGTGGACACCGACCAGGACCACCTGAACCTGGCGGGCAGCGCGACCGACGCGAACGGCATGCGCGACCTGCAGATCTTCGTCCAGCACGAGAATGACTACCGCAAGGTCTTCTTCCGCACGGCGAAGAAGCCCGGGCAGCACGCGGTGGGCGCTGCCACGCAGCTCGACTTCCAGACCGACCTGGCGCTCAAGCCGGGGAACAGCACGGTGGTGATCATCGCGCGCGAGGACGATGATTTGCAGACGCAGCGCACGGTGGTGATCCACCGGAAGCAGCCGGTGGTGGCGCAGAAGCAGGGCGAGCGGGAGCGGGTGCAGCGGTAGGCCGACCCGGTCTACCTTCTACATTTCGTAGCCGTTCGGCGGGGCGCTCCGATGGGGCGCCCCGCTGGCTTCGGGGTTGCAGTGTCCATGGCGCATGGACCGAGTTGCACAGTCGGTGGCGCTCTCGACCTGCCTGTTCGTGCCGGTTTTCCTCGCCGTGTCGGCTGCCAGCTTGTCGCGGCCGTTTGCCAGGTTGTCCGCGTCGGCACCGTCCATCGGGATCGTAGCCGCCGGAGCCGCTGTTCTAGCAGCCGTGAGCGCAGCAGCGCAGCTTCCCTGGTCGTCGCCGTCCTGGTTCCTTCTCGTGGGCCCGCCCTGGATCGGCGCCGCGCCCTGGGCGGCTGTGGAGATCTTGGCGGGTCCCTCGCGGCGGCAAGACGAGTCGTTCGCTGCCGCCGTGATCGCGGCGTACGGCGGCGGCGTGATCGCGGTCTGCGTCTGCCCGCACATCCTGTGTCAGACGCTCGTCGCCGGGGCTGCGGCAACCGTCGCTTACCTCTCTGTTCGTGGAGGGGCCCGCGGTGAACTGGGAGGACAGAATGCTGATCGCTTGCCCCGGTCCCTTGGTTGAGTCCGGGTTTTTCGGCTCCCTCATCCTGGCTGCGATGGCCTCGCCGTGGGCGTACGGATTGCTGGCTTTCCCAGCCTGCGCGGCGGTGCAGTCAGTGGCGGGGAAACGATTCGCCCCGCTGCTCGACCGCGGGCCGGTGGAGCGTCTGGTCGTCCTGGCGTCGTCGCTCGTGGGGGCCTGCAGCGCCGTGTTGCATGCGGTCGGTATCGCAGCGATCCTGGATCCGACGGGCAGGAATGTGCGTATTGCTCAAGTCCTGCTCGCCTTCATCGCGCCGGCACCTTTGGGCGCCATCCCGTGGGCTGCCGGCGAGCTCGTCGGGCGTGAATCGGCGCATCGAGGCGTGGCCTTGTTTTCCTCGATGGCGGTTGCCTACCTCATCAGCCTGATCGGTTTTGCAGTGCTGGAACCGCGATTCCCCGCGACCTCGTCTCCCGCGATGATCGCCCTGCAGTCCGCCGTCACTCCGCTTGCCGCCGTGGGCGCGGCCTGTGCTTACCTGGCGCTGCGCGGGAAGGCCCTGGAACCGGCGCCGCCCGAAGCCGTCGCACTCGACCGGATGGCGTCGATCATTCCAGCTCGATGAGCGAAAACCGGTCGTTGCGCGGCATCAGCAGCCGATCCGGCGGTGGGATTGACTCCGACATGTAGTCGCCCGGCGTCGGATCTCGCCTAGCCGCGCCTCCATTCGGCTCGGCCCACTCTGATACGTGATGAGACAAGGAGCCGCGCTGCGCGCTCGGGAAAGCGGCGCGGGAGACCACCCTCATGAAACGCATCGACCGCCTCCTTCCCGTCGTGACCGGTTGCAGGAAGCGTGAGCCGCCGCCGGCATTTTCCTTCGGGCCCTGCGCGTGAGTGATTTCGAGGAGACGATCGCACGCCGCGCACGTGCTCTTCGCCTCGGCAGCGTCAGGAACCAGATCCTGGCGTTTGCCGTACTGGCCATGCTGGTTCCAACGCTCGTCACGACGGTGGTGTCCTACCAGCACGACCGGGAGTCGCTGATCGAAACGATCGACGCGGAGCTTCGCGGCGCGACCTCGGAGTCGGCCCGGGAAATGGCCTCATGGCTCGACGAGCGCCTCGATGCGCTGCGCGTGGCGGCCAGCTCGTACCTCGTCGCCGAGAACCTTGCCAAGGTCGACAAGAAGGATGGCGAAAGGGCGCTCGGACGCCTACGGGCACATCTGAATTCCCTGCGCGAGCGGTTTCCGGACCAGGAGGCGCTCCTGATTCTTGATGCGACCGGGCGCATCGTGACGACCAGCAGCGGCCGGACGGGGGGCGTTCGCCTTCCCCAGGAGGGGCTGGCCGGTCTACGAACGGGCGAAGCGTTCGTCAGCGAGGCATTCTGGGATGTGGCGCTCGGCAAGGCTGCGCTCGTGCTGGCGGTTCCGATCCGAGAGGCGGACGGACGGTTCCTCGGTGCGTTCTCCGCAAAGCTCAATCTGCATGCCGTAACCGACATGTTGCCGCGGCTCTCCTCGCTCGACGCGGCCGACGTCGCTCTCGTGACCGACCAGGGCAAGCTGATCATCAAGTCCCGGGTCAGCTCCGCCGAGCTGATGCGAACGAAGCTCCCGGAAACGACGACGAGCGCCCTGTTCGAGAAGGAGGGCCAGACCGTCGTATACAAGCGCGCGGACGGTCAAAAGGTGATCGGCGCCGTGCGACGGGTCCCGCGACTGCGCTGCGCGACCGTCGCCGAAATTCCGCTCTCGCAGGCATCGGGTCGGGTTGGCCGGCTCCGGAACGCCACCGCTTTGCTGATTGCTGTGCTCTTCGCGGTCGTCGGGCTCATGGCTTATGTCCTGGGACTGCTCATCGCGCGCCCGCTGGGGCGCCTCACCGCGGCCGCTGCCAAGGTCGCCGCCGGCGATCTGTCGGTCGAGCTCCCCGGCGGTGGAGTTGGCGAGGTGGGCTACCTGACCCGTGTGTTCAACACGCTGGTCACGCGGCTGCGCGAGCGGGAAAGCCAGGCGGAGCTGGAGCGCCTCTCCGTCACGGACGCGCTCACCGGGCTCTACAACCGCCGGCACCTCATGTCCACGCTCGCGACCGAGGTGCAGCGGTCGCAGCGGCTCCGGCGCCCGTTCTCGGTGCTGATGGCAGACGTCGACCATTTCAAGCAATACAACGACACGCAGGGCCACCCGGCCGGCGACGCGGCGCTCGCGAGGATCGCGGACATCTTGCGGAAGACGACGCGCGGCGTGGACTGCGTGGCACGATACGGCGGGGAGGAGTTCGTGGTGATGCTGCTCGAGACCACGGCCGGAGCGGCGTCAATCGTGGCCGAGCGCATTCGGGCCCGCGTGGCAAGCGAGGACTTCGCCGGCACGAGGATCACCATCAGCATCGGCGTGGCGGAATGTCCAACTCATGCCGAGACCCCGGAATCGCTGATCGAGAGCGCCGACGCCGCCTTGTACGAAGCGAAGGACAGCGGACGCGATCGCGTAGTGACCGCCGACGCGCAACAGGGACGCGACAAGGAAAAGAAAAGACGACGTGCCCGGACGGCGCGGCTGGGAGGCACGTAATCGTCGCCCGACCAGACGCTCCAGGATCTCCTTCACCACCTTCTTCTCGGGGTTACTCCAGCTCGATGAGCGAAAACCGGTCGTTCCTCGGCTGCTCCTCGGGCGGCTTCTTTTGATTCGGGGCGGTCGGTGGCTGCGACGTCGGTGTGGGCTGCGCCGGTTGCGGCGCTGGACGCTGCTGCGGAGTGGGCGGCACGGAGCTTCGGGCCGGCGGGGCGGCCTCGGGCTGGTACAGCGCCCGGTTGTAGATGCTCCCGGCCGCCCCGGGAGCGCTCTCGCGCCGCTGCACCACCTGGACGGTGACGCCTGGACCGGAAGGTGGCGGTCCGATGGGCCGCCGATACTCGGTGATCGGCAGCACTCCCTGTCCCTCGATGCGCACCGAGATGTTCTCGCCGTCGATGAAGAACTTCTCCAGGACCGGATCCTTCTTCGCCGCCTTCAGCCGCTTGAGGAGCTGCGCGAAGCTCTCCTCTCCTGCGGCGTCTGGCGCCAGATCCGTGCTCTCGCCCGCCTTGGAGAGCGGCAACACGCCTTCCACCACGTACGTGCTGAGGAGCTGCGCGCAGAGCTCGATCAGCTCGTCGCCCTCCATCGAGCGCAGACGCGCGCGCAGATCGGCCGCCACGCGTGCCGCGGGATCCAGGTCCTGACGCTCGCCGCTCATGAGCCCATCTCCGCGGGAAGTTGGCAGCCGATGGTGGTCGCGTTGGAGAAGTCCGCCCCGGTGAGGGCGGCGTCGCGCAGGTCCACGCCGATCAGGGTGGCCCGCGCGAAAGAGGCGCCCATCAGATTCGCCCCGCGCATCGACACGTCGATCAGCCGCGCCCCGGTGAAGTCCGCCTTCTCCATCGAGGCGGCGCCGAGCCTCGCGTCGGCGAAGGCGGTCCGCACGATCAGGGCGCCGTCGAACCGCGCCCGGTACAGCTTGGTGTCCTCGAACCGGGCGACCGCGATCTGCGCGCCGGAGAAGACGGCGTTCATCGCCTCGCAGCCGTGGATCTTCACCCGCCGGGCGCTGATCTGGCCGGCGTCCAGCTCGTTGAGGTCGCAGAAGTAGAGCTCCACCCGCTCGAGGCGCGAGCCGCGCAGACGCGCCTTGCGCAAGGCGGTATGCGCGAACGTGGTCTCGCGGATCCGGGTGCTGGCCAGGTTGCCTCCGGCCAGGTCGCTCTTCTCGATCACCGTGCGCAGCCAGTCGGAGCCGCTGGCGAAGACGGTCGGCATGGCGCACGATTCGATCCGGTCGCCGTTGAAGCCGCCCTGGTCCTTGAGGCGCTGCAGCGCCATCGGTTCCTGGTGCGCGGTGAAGTCCACGAAGGGACCGTAACGCCAACCCGTTCCGGCCTGCAACCGCTGGCAATTCGCGCGGGTTGGCGGTGCGCCGGCGGGCACGGCTCGTTTGCCCGTGCCGGAGCGCGCATGTTAGCCTTTTTGCTCCCATGACTCCCGTCGAGGCCGATCCGTTCGCCGCCCCGATCAAGGCTGCTGCGGCGCCGGCCATGGCGCTATCCAGCCAGCCCAAGGAAGTGGCGGAAGACGTCCAGCGCCAGGCCCAGCTCCGCAGGGTGGACAAGGACATCGAGCATCTGATGCGGGCGCGCTACCCGCTCATCTACATCCTCTCCAGCGAGGAGAAGCGCGTCGAGAAGAGCATCGCCGACGTGCTGCACACCCGGGAGCGGGAGAAGAACTACCGCACCAAGATCTACACCTGGAGCGTCACCGAGGGCGTGCGGCTGGGGAAGGAGCCGCAGGGTGACTCCAAGGATCCGCTGAAGGCGCTGCGCTTCGTGGTGGAGGCCAAGCCGGACGAGCGCGCGGTCTTCATCCTGCGCGACCTGCACCCGTTCCTGAAGAACCCGGAGGTCGTGCGGCTGTTGCGCGACATCGGGCGCAAGCTGAAGGAGGAGCTGAAGACCGTCTTCCTGATCTCGCCCTTGCTCGCCATCCCGCCGGAGCTGGACAAGGAAGTGGCGGTGGTCGAGTACCCGCTGCCGGAGCTGAAGGAGATCGACGCGATCTTCGACCGCGTCTCGCGCAACACCGGCGCGAAGATCCCCTCCGGGCAGGAGCGCGAGCACGTGGTGGAGGCCGCGCTGGGCCTCACCGCCGACGAGGCCGAGGGCGTCTTCGCCAAGTCGCTGGTGCAGACCGGCGGCGCCTTCGACATCGACGTGATCCTCTCCGAGAAGGAGCGGATCGTCCGCAAGAGCGGCGTACTGGAGTTCTTCCGCACGCAGGAGAAGATGGACAACATCGGCGGCCTCGACGTCTTGAAGGGCTGGCTGCGCAAGCGCCAGGCCGCCTTCAGCGAGGAGGCGCGCCAGTTCGGCCTGCCGCGGCCCAAGGGCATCCTGATGATCGGGATCCCCGGAGGCGGCAAGTCGCTCACCGCCAAGGCGGTGGGCGCGGCCTGGCGGCTGCCCCTGCTCCGCCTGGACGTGGGCAAGATCTTCGCCGGCATCGTGGGCAGCTCGGAAGAGAACATGCGCCGCGCCATCCAGATGGCCGAGGCGGTGGCGCCTTCGATCCTCTGGGTGGACGAGCTGGAGAAGGGCTTCTCGGGCACCGGGTCTTCGAACAGCTCCGACGCCGGCACCGCGGCCCGCGTGTTCGGCAGCTTCATCACCTGGCTGCAGGAGAAGACCAGCCCCGTCTTCGTGATCGCCACCGCCAACAACGTTGACGAGCTGCCGCCCGAGATGATGCGCAAGGGCCGCTTCGACGAGATCTTCTTCGTCGATCTCCCCACGCTGCCCGAGCGCACCGAGATCGCGTCGATCCATCTCAACCGCCGCGGCCGGAATGCGAGTCAGTTCAACCTGGGCCTGATCGCGGAGAAGAGCGACGGGATGACCGGGGCGGAGATCGAGCAGGCCGTCGTCTCGGCGCTGTTCGACGAGTACGACCGGGCCGGCAAGGCCGGGATGCTCACCACCGAGGGCGTCGTGCACTCGTTGCAGGAGACGGTGCCCCTCTCGCGGACGATGAAGGAGAAGATCGCTGCCCTGCGCAACTGGTGCAAGACGCGCGCGCGGCCGGCTTCCTCGGCCTGGCAGGGGGAGGGCGGCGCCGAGGCGGGCCGCAAGATCGAGATCGACGTCGGAGGCAAGGGCGCGTGAGCCACTTCACGCAGGTGGAGACGAAGATCAACGATCTCGTCGCGCTCAAGGCCGCGCTGGCGGAGCTGGGGCTCGAGTTCGAGGAAGCCACCGAGAACCAGCTGGTGAAGGTGCGCGGCTGGAAGGGCTCCACGCTCACCGCCGAGGCGAAGATCAAGGCGTCGAAGAGCTACGACATCGGCCTGCAGCTCACCGAGGAGGGCACCTACAAGCTGGTCGCGGACTGGTGGGGCATCGAGGAGGAGATCAACGAGGAGGCCGCCAAGGTCCAGCAGCGCATCATCCAGTGCTATGCCAAGCACAAGGTGAAGGCCGAGGTGGCGAAGCAGGGATTCACCCTCGACGAGGAGCAGGTCGAGGCGGACGGCACCATCCGGCTGGCCGTCTCGAAGTGGTAGGGCGGGGGAACGAAGAATGGCCGACAAGCAGAAGATGGAGATCACCATCCTCCCCAACGGGGAAGTGTCCATCAAGGTGCTGTGCGTGCCCGGCCCCTCCTGCGAGAAGGTCTCCGCGGCGCTCGAGGAGTCGCTGGGGAAGGTGAAGTCCCGCGAGAAGACCGCCGAGTACTACCAGGAAGAGCTCGAGACCACGGAAATCACGCAGAAGAGCGGGTCTTGATTCGCATCACCCATCTCACCGGCAGCCTGCAGGGGACGGCCTCGTTGTCGCCCAAGGCCGTGATCCGCATCGGGCGCGGCGAGGACTGCGACGTGCGCTTCGACCCGCGGCTCGACGCGCGCGTCTCCACGCACCACGCGGAGATCCGCTTCGAGGACGGGCAATACGTGGTGGTGGACGTGGGCTCCACCAACGGCACCCTGGTGAACGGCAAGCTGGTGCGGACGCACAAGCTCCGCTCGGGCGACAAGATCGCCTTCGGCGCGCAGGGCGGGCCGGAAGTGCGCTTCGACATCGAGGAGGGCTTCCGCAGCAACGGGGCTTCGTACGGGTCTGCCTATGCCGTCCAGGCTGCGGCCGCCGTCGCGCCGGTCCGCAGGCCCCCGCCGAATCTAAGGCCGCCTCCCGCTGTGGCCGCGGCGCCTTCCCAGGATGCCGCCGAGCTCGCGCGCGAGGCGCAGCTCCGGATCGCGCAGGCGCGCGCCTCGTCCAAGGGACAGCCCTCCGGCCAGACCATGTTCATCATGGCCGACACCTTCAAGAAGGTGGAGGACGTCACCCAGCGGAAGGGCCGGAAGCGGACCGGGAAGATCGTGACGGTGATCCTGACCCTCTCGCTGGTGGGCTTCGGCGCGCTCGGGTTCGTGATCTGGCAGCAGAAGAAGCAGATCGAGCAGATCCTCCACCGCAAGGACAGCCTGGACAAACAGATCTCCAAGATCCAGCTCGCGATGCAGCTCGAGTCCGATCCCGAGAAGCTGGCCTCCCTGGAGGAGCAGCTCACGCTGCTCACCGGCAAGGCGCAGGCGGCCGTCGGCGAGATCCAGCAGAAGGACAAGACCGAGGCGCAGAAGATCGAGCAGTCCGGCGACGAGCTCGACCGGGAGATCCGGCGGATCCTCACCAAGTTCAACTCGCAGACCTACGCGGTCCCGCCCATCTTCAAGGATCGGTTGAAGCATTACATCGATCGCAACCTGCGCCAGGCCGGGACGCGCACGATCTACAAGCGCAAGCAGCAGTACTGGCCGCTGATCGTGAAGGAGTTCAGCGCGCTCGGGCTGCCGGAAGAGATGGGATACGTCGCCTGGCAGGAGTCGGGCTTCGACCCGCTGGCGGAGAGCTCGGCGAAGGCGAGGGGGATGTGGCAGTTCATGGACTTCCGCGCCCGCGAGTTCGGCATGCGCGTCGACCTCAAGCGCCGGATCGACGATCGCACGGACGTGCTCAAGAGCACCAAGGGCGCCGCGCGCTATCTCGCGAACCTCCTGGCCGAGTTCGGCGAGGATTCCTTCATGCTTGCCATCGCCTCGTACAACAAGGGCGAGAACGGCATGCGGCGCGTGCTGCACGACATCGCGCAGCAGCCGGGCGGGTTCCGCAAGGACAAGCGCGATTTCTGGCACCTGTACCGGTTGAAGAAGCTGCCCGAGGAGACGCTCGAATACGTTCCGCAGATCCTCGCGGCGGCGATCATCGGCAACGATCCGAAGAAATACGGGCTGGAGTGAACGAAATGAAAGAGACATCCATGAAGACGACTCCTCTTGCGCTCGCTGCGCTCGCGGCGCTCGCCGGCTGCCACGCGGGCTGGAACCCGATCGGCTGGCCCGAGAAGTTCTCCGTCTCCAAGGAATCCAGGGAGGGGACTCTCGGAAAGAAGCAGGAAGCGACGCTCTCGAACGAAGGCAACCAATACATAGCGGCGTTCCGATATGACCTGCCAGCGTCGGGCTCGTTGATTGCGACGGCAAAGCCCGTGAACCCGCAGGCGCAGGTCTCCATCGCCATCTACTCCGAAGGCAGCGGCAACGAGCCGATCGCCAAGGGCGAGCCGGGCAAGAAAGCCGAAGCGAAGGAGCTGCAGCCCGGCACGTACTACGTGGCGGTGATGGAGCCGTGGAAGGAAGTAATCCGCACGAGGGTGGAGCTGCGCACCGTCTACAAGCCGGACGATCCGGACGCCGCGCAGCAGGCCTGCAAGACGCAGGGGACGGCGCGCGAGCTGAAGGCGGAAGGCGGGTCGGTGGAGGGCGACGTCGACTATTCGGCGCAGAAGCGGACCTGCTGGTGGAAGGTGCCGTTGACGGCGGAGGGTGCCTTGGCGCTGAAGTTCGACAACAACGGCGCAAATCTGTCGGCGGAGTTCGTGCCGCCGCAGGGAGCGCCGGAGAAGATCGACCCGGTCGCAGGTCTGGCGAAGAACGACCTGGCCGCAGGCGACTACTTCGTCAAGGTCTACGCGAACGACGCGGGCGACGCCGGCCGCTACCGGCTCGCGACCACCTTCAAGCAGGGCGACACCTGCAAGAACGGCGGGCCGGCCTGCTCGCTGGAGGGCGCCGAGGAGCTGAAGCTCCCCTCCGACTCGAAGACCGCGGACGTGGACTACTCGAAGAGCAAGCAGTTCCACTTCTACAAGGCGAGCTTCAAGGAAAGGGGCAAGCTGACCATTACCTTCAAGGTGATGCAGCCGACGCGGGGATCGAAGGTGGCCGCGTACTTCATGAAGAATCCGGACGACGAGGGCGACAAGATCAGCGGCACCTCCGTGACCAAGGACATCGATCAGCCCGGGGAGTTCTACATCCGCGTGCAGGCGCCGGAGTCCGGGGACTCCGCGAAGTACGCGCTGGCGACCATCTTCCAGCCCTCGAACTTCATCGGGGCGGACGTAGTGGAGATCGGGCGCAGCCCGTGTCTCTTGACGGTGAGCGCGGGGACGAACCAGGGCGTGCGCGCCGGGCTCGGGTGCACGGTGGTGAATGCGGCCGGGCAGGCCCTGGATTCGTGCGTGGTGGACCAGACGTTCCCGAACCTATCCAAGGTGAAGCCGGCGAACGCGCGGTGCAACGTGGCGCCGAATTCGAAGGTCCAGATCAGCGCGCAGTAGGCGAAGAGAACCGGACGGTCGAGCCGCCCCCGCGAACGGGTGCCCCCGACGCAAAGTTTCGACCACCCCCGACGTCGGATAGATCGATCGGGTGGAACAATCTCGAAGCTGGCGGCTCCGCTGGCGCCGAGCCGCTGCAGCCGCAGCGCTCCTGGCGGGAGTCGTCGTTCTCGGTCGTCCGCTCGTTCACTTTGCCCGGACCGCGGTTCGGGAGCGCTCGTTTGCCGTCGTGGCGTCGGCCTGGGCGCCCGGCGCGGTCGAGGATGTGAGCCGCCTCGATCCCACGCCGGTCCGTCGGATCGTCCAGTTGCCGGAGAGCTACGACGGAGCCGTCGCGTTGCTGCGCAGCGTGCTGGCCGATGCCCGAGCGCGCCAGGTGCCCGTCTCGATCGCCGGCGCGCGTCACAGCATGGGAGGCCAGACATTCGTCAGAGACGGGATCGTCGTCGACATGCTCGGCCTGCATCAGATGCAGCTCGACGAGCCGCGCGGGCTGCTTCAAGTGCAAGCCGGCGCCAGATGGGAGGAGGTCATCCCCTTCCTCTCCGCTCGCGGCTTCTCCGTCGCGGTCATGCAGTCGGACAGTCCGTTCACCGTGGGCGGATCGCTGAGCGTGAATTGCCACGGATGGCAGAACGATCGACCGCCCATCGCCAGCACCGTCGAATCGTTCCGGCTGATGCTCGCGGACGGCCGGATCGTCCGCTGCAGCCGCACCGAGAACGCCGAGCTGTTTGCCGCGGCCCTCGGAGGATACGGCCTGTTCGGGATCATCCTGGATGCGGACCTGCGCGTGATCCCGAATGCGCGCTACCGGATCGTGCACCGTCTGGTCCAAAGCTCGGAGTACTTGGACGCGCTCGACCAGGCCATCCGCTCCGGGCCCGTCGGGCTCGCTTACGGGAGGCTGAACGTCACCCGTGAGCATTTCCTCGAGCGGGCGATGCTCACGACATTCGTGCGGACTTCGGACGCCTTGGCGGCGGAGCCAATCGTGGAGCCCGGGCCTTGGGCCGCCACCGCCGAGCGGTTGATCTTCCGGGGCTCGCAAGGAAGCGAGTACGGCAAGGGGCTGCGCTGGACGCTGGAAACGAGCCTGTCGGATTGGCTCTTCTCCGGCAGCACACACCGCAACCAGGTGCTGCAGGGGCGAGTGGAACTCTACCAGAACCGCGACCCGTCGCGCACCGACGTGCTCCACGAGTACTTCGTTCCCCGCGAGAGCCTCGAAGAATTCCTGCGCCGGGCTCGCTCCATCGTTCCGGCGCACGGGGCTGATCTCATGAACGTCACGCTCCGCGACGTGCGGCGCGACCCCGACTCGTTGCTGACCTACGCCGCGGGGGACGTGATGGCATTGGTGCTGTTCTTCTCGCAAGCGCGGACCGCGGAAGCCGAACTTGCCATGCAGGCGCTGACCCGGGATCTGATCGACGCGAGCCTCGGCGTGGGCGGGCGGTACTACCTTCCCTACCGGCTCCACGCCACGCGCGAGCAGTTCGAGCGGGCCTATCCGAAGCACCGGGAATTCTTCGCCCTCAAGCGCGCCGTCGATCCGTCCGAGGTCTTCCAGAACGGGCTGTACCGGACCTATCGGCCAAGGCGCCGCGCGCCTGGACGCGCGGGGAAAGAGGGAGTTCGTGGCCCGCTCCCCGCTCCGGTTCTCGCTGGCCCGGATCGCCGAGGACGCCATCGAGCGGTTGTCCAGCGACGCGGAGCGGCTGACCCGGTGCAAGCTAC
>DASQAS010000249.1:0-56009 GCA_035635635.1 Myxococcales bacterium
CCTGCCGCGCCGCGAACACCGCCTTCAGGCGGCGCGTGTCGAGCGGCGTCCGCCCGCAGGCCACCAGACCGCTGGTCTCGCGATCCAGCCGGTGCGCCGGATCGGGCTTCTGCCCGGCTGCGTTGCGGTGGCGCTGCTCCAAGGCCCAGGTGAGCGTGCTGACGTGGTACCGGGCAGTGGGGTGCAGGGCCAGGCCGGCCGGTTTGTCGACCACCAGGATCGCGTCGTCCTCGTACACCACGGGGATCGGCGGCGGCTCGCCGGAATCCCCGGGACTCCGCTTGCGCAGCGCGAACCGCAGTCCCGGCCAGATGAGCGTCTCGGGCAGGAGCTCGCGCTCGGCGTGCACCAGGGACCGGCCCCGCAGCAGCCGCTCCAGCCGATCCGGCGGGAGCGGGCGCTTCAGCTTCTCCGCGACGTACGCGGCCAGCGTCCAGCCCGCGTAGTTGGGCTCCACCTCGTAATGGATGAGCGCGTCGTCGGCCACCACTGCAAGCCTACGTTCTCTGCAGAACCACGCAAGTTGACGGGGCGGCCGGGCATGCGCACGGTATGACCCGTGAAGATCCTCCACGTGGTCGGCGCACGCCCGAATTTCATGAAGGTCGCGCCCGTCCTGGCGCAGCTGCGCAAGAAGGCCGGCGTGCAGCAGATCCTGGTCCACACCGGCCAGCACTACGACGCGAAGATGTCCGACGTGTTCTTCCAGGACCTCGGGATGCCCGACCCCGACGTGCACCTGGGCGTCGGCAGCGGCTCGCACGCGCAGCAGACCGCGAAGGTGATGGTGGAGATCGAGCCGGTGCTCGCCCGCGAGAAGCCCGACGTGGTGGTGGTGGCGGGCGACGTGAACAGCACGGTCGCGGTGGCGCTGGTGGCGGCGAAGATGGGGCTCGCGACCGCGCACATCGAGGCCGGCCTGCGCTCGCGCGACTGGACCATGCCGGAGGAGATCAACCGCGTCCTCACCGACCGCCTCTCGGCTCTGTTGTTCACGCCTTCGCGCGACGGCGACGAAAATCTCGAGTCGGAGGGCATCGACCCTAGACGGGTCCACTTCGTCGGCAATGTGATGATCGACTCGCTGCAGGCCGCGCTCCCGCGCGCGCGGGAGAGCCGCATCCATGCGCGTCTGGAGCTCGACCGCAAGGGATACGCGCTCGCGACGCTGCACCGGCCCTCGAACGTCGACGATCCTGCCGCCCTCTCACGGCTGATGTCGGCGCTGGCCGAGGTGGCCGCGCAGGTCCCCTTGGTCTTCCCGATCCACCCGCGCACGCGCGCGCGGCTGCCGGCGGGGTTCGAGGCGAAGGGCCTCAAGCTGGTGGAGCCGCTCGGGTATCTCGACTTTCTCGCACTGACCGCGGACGCCCGCCTGGTGATGACCGACTCGGGCGGCATCCAGGAGGAGACCACCGCGCTGGGCGTGCCGTGCCTGACCCTGCGCGAGAACACCGAGCGTCCGGTCACCGTGGACGTGGGCACCAACCAGCTGGTGGGAACCGATCCAGCGAAGGCGGTGGCCGCGGCCCGCGAGGTGCTGGCAGGCCGGGCCAAGCCGGGCGGGATTCCGGAGCTCTGGGACGGGCGGGCGGCCGGGCGGGTGGCGGACGTCCTGGTGCGGTTCCGCGACGGCGGGGGAGGGCGGGGATGAAGCGGAGGGCGAGGCGGAGGCTTTTGCGGTTGCGGCGGTTGCGGTCGCGGCTCTTCTGAAGATTTGCGTTCGCGACGAACCGGGCCTAAACGGGGCCCGTGCAGGCGATCTGGATCGTGCCCGCCGCTGTCCTGGCGGCCCTCTGGCTCTGGTTCCTGGCGCGCGGCCGCGCGCGGGGCGGGCTCAAGCGGCTCCTCTTGCGGGTCACCCTGCTCGCGCTCGCCGGCCTCCTGGTGGGCGTGGCGGCGCAGCGCGGGCTGCTGTTGCGGGCGTCCGTCGGGTTCAAGGTCGCGTTGGTCCTGGCGGTGGCGATCGTCACCGTCGGATACCTGTACCTGACGCGCTTCTGCGATGCTTGCGGGCGCATGGTGCGCAACCTCAGGGTGCAGACTTGTCCCCGCTGCGGCGCTTGTCTGCCGCTGCACGGGATGACCGGGCGGCTGCACAAGCCTGGCGACGAGCGGCGCTGGAGCCCGTCCGACCGGCGCGCTCGCCCGCGCCCGCGCCATCCCGAAGGCCCGAGCGCGTGAACGGACGGATCGATCTCGCCAGCGGGTTTCCCGAGGGTCTGGCGATCACCGGCGAGCCCGACCGCGAGGAGGTGCGGAGGCTCTTTCGCGAGCACGGCGAGGACGCGCTGCCGCGCGTGCACGGCGCGTTCGCCCTTGCCGCCTGGGACGAGTCCAACCAGAGGGCGGTGCTGGCGCGGGACGCGCTCGGGGCGCGGCCGCTCTATTACTGCGTCTCGGGAACCCAGCTCTGGTTCGGGAGCCGCGTCCCGAAAGGGGCGCCGCGCGGACAGCTCGATCGGGACGCGCTCTCGGACTACCTGGAGCTCGGGTACATCCCTTCGCCGGGGACTCCCTGGAGCGGCGTCCGCAAGCTGCCCCCTGGGCACTTGCTCCGGTTCGGCAAGAAGGGCGTCGAGCTGAAGCGCTGGTTCGAGATGCCGGTGCCCGGATCGGGCCGGCCTCCCTCGCGCATCGTGGTCCGGGCCCGACTCGAAGAGGCGGTGCGCCGCCGGCTCGCCGGGGAGCCCGCCACCATGCTCTCGGGCGGCCTCGACTCCAGCGCGCTGGTGGCGCTGATGACGCGGCTCTCCGGCAAGGTCCGCACGTACGCGGCGGGGAGTGAGGAGGAGCTGGAGCTTGCCCGGAAGATCGCGACCCGCTTCCGGTCCGATCACCACGAGCTGCGCATCACGCATCGGCCCGCGGAGGAGCTGCCCGCCCTGATCGCCGAGGCAGGGGAGCCGTTCGCCGACCCGGCTCTGCTCGCGATGGCCGCCCTGTTGCGCGAGATGCGCGGGCCGGTGCTGACCGGCGACGGCGCCGATGAGCTCTTCGCGGGACACCTGCGCTATCTGCGCGCGGCCCGGATCCCCGAGCTCCGGTCGGCGGCGAGCGCCGCCGAGCTGTTGCGCAAGGTCGCGCCCGCCCGCCATCGCGGCACGCTGCATCGCGCCGCGGTGACGCTGCGCACCACCGGGGCAGAGCGGGCGCGCGCGATGATCGAGATCTTCACGCGCGACGAGCGGGCAGCCCTCCTGGGCGTCGCCGCCCGGACCGCGCGGGGTGCGAGCGCGGAGAACCTGACGGGGCTCGACGCGGCGCTGGCGTTCGACTTCGAGGTCTCGCTGCCGGACGACGTCATGTTCCGGCTCGACCTCGCGGCGGGCGGGCGCGAGGTCCGCACGCCGTTCGTGGACGTCGACCTGGCGAAGGCGGTGGTGCCGCCTCCGTGGCAGGAGAAGCTCGACCGGCTGCACGTGCGCCGTCTCCTGCGCGAGGCGGTCGCCGATCTGCTGCCGCGCGAAGTCCTCACCCGGCCCCCGCGCTCGCCTTCGGTCCCGGTGGGCGCGTGGCTGCGGGGGCCGCTGCGGCAGATGCTGCACGATCTGGTGCGGGCGCCGACGGCGCGAGTCCGGACGCTGCTCGACCCGCGCGCGATCGATCGCGCCCTTTCGCAGTCGCTGGCGCCGAGAGGGAATCCGCGGCAGGCGTGGGCGCTGCTCTGCCTCGAGCTGTGGGCCCGCGAGCGGTAGGCGCTGCCGCGCCTCCCGGCTTTGCGCCTATGCTTTTGTGTTGCCCAGGGTCACCACCGGCGTCGCGCCCAGCTCCTTCAGGGCCAGGCGCAGCAGCTCCTTCGCGTCCTCCGCCGGAAGCTCTCCCCGCCGCTCGGCTTCGCGCAGCGCCGTCACGGCCTCTTCCGGACGGCCGGTGAGGATCCGCAGCCTGGTCCAGAGGGCGTGGAAGCGCACCCAGTCGTCGCGGTCCTCGCCGTCGTCGAACAGCTTCCGCGCGGCCGCCCAGGTGAGCAGGTCCTCGTCGAGCGGCACCGGGCCCTTGCGCAGCTCGGCCAGCTCGACCGCGGTCTCCAGCAGGGTCAGCAGCACCTCCTCCGCGCCGTCCGGCAGCTTGTCCGCCTCGCGGAAGCCCTGGATGTCCCGGGAGAGGCCGTCGAGGGCGCGCAGGAAGGCGATCTCCGCCCCCTTCACGTCGCCGGCCTCCCGGCGCGTCCGCGCGAGGCCGATCTCCGCGGCGGTGAGCCCGGGGGCCAGCTGCAGGACGCGGCGGAACTCGTGCTCGGCGCCGTCCAGATCGCCGAACTCGTCGAGGTAGATCTCGCCCAGCGCTCCGCGGGCCAGGACCTCCGCCTCGCCGCCCTGCTGCGCGGCGCGCCGGAGGATCTTCACCGCCTCCTTCGGGTCGGTCTCGCGCAGCTCGAACGCGGCGCGGCGGATGTCGTCGAGAACGCCCATGCGGAAGAGGGGATAGCACGTTCCGGTTGCAGCGGCCGGCCTGCCGGCGTTACAACGCGACGTGCGCCTCGCAGCCTTGATTCCCGCGCGCTACTCCGCCCAGCGATTGCCCGGAAAGCCTCTCGCCGACATCGGCGGGGCGCCGATGGTCGTCCGCGTCGCGGAGCGCGCTTCGCGCGCGAAGGGCATCGATCAGGTCGCGGTGGCGACCGACGACGCGCGCATCGCCGCGGCCGTCCAGTCTGCCGGCTTCCGCGCCCTGATGACGGATCCCGCCTGTCGCAACGGCACCGAGCGGATCGCCCAGGCCGCCCGGGACCTGCCTGCCGACGGCTACCTCAACGTCCAGGGGGACGAGCCCCTGATCGATCCGGAGGCGATCGCGCAGGTGGCCCGCCTGGTGCGCGACGGCGCCCGGATGGCCACGCTGGCCCGTCCGCTCGAGCCTTTCGAGGCGGCGCTGCCCCAGGTCGTGAAGGTGGTGCTCGACGCGCGCGGCCGGGCGCTCTACTTCTCCCGGTCGCTGATCCCGCACCCGCGCGAGACCGGGGCGCTGCCGCCGCTGGCCCACGTCGGCATCTACGGCTTCACGGCGGAGACGCTGCAGCAGTTCGCTCGGCTGCCCGAGACGCCTCTGGAGCGCGCCGAAGGGCTCGAGCAGCTTCGCGCCCTCTTCCACGGGATTCCCATTCAAGTCGCCGTGGGCAATTTCCAGTCCGTCGCGGTGGATACTCCGGAAGATCTGGAGCGGGTGCGACGGTTGTTCGCCACAGACCAAGGGAGGCACCGATGAGCGCGTTCCGGACCGAGCGCCGCAGCGACCCTGGCCGGGGCAAGCGGACCAAGTACATCTTCGTCACCGGCGGCGTGGTCTCGTCGCTCGGCAAGGGGCTCTCCTCGGCATCGCTCGGCGCCCTCCTCGAGAACCGCGGGCTGAAGATCACCCACCTCAAGCTCGATCCGTACATCAACGTGGACCCGGGAACGATGAGCCCGTTCCAGCACGGCGAGGTCTACGTCACCGACGACGGCGGCGAGACCGACCTCGACCTGGGCCACTACGAGAGGTTCAGCACGGCGAAGATGTCGCGCAACAACAACGTGACCACCGGGCGCATCTACTCGAACGTGATCAACAAGGAGCGCCAGGGCGAGTACCTGGGAAAGACCGTGCAGGTGATTCCCCACATCACCGACGAGATCAAGCGCTTCATCTTCTCCACCGCGGCGGAGAACGACATCGTGATCGTCGAGGTGGGCGGCACGGTGGGCGACATCGAGTCCCTGCCGTTCCTCGAGGCCATCCGGCAGATGAAGTACGACGTGGGCAGCGAGAACGCGATCTACATCCACCTCACGCTGGTGCCGTACATCTCCACCGCGCACGAGGTGAAGACCAAGCCCACGCAGCACTCGGTGATGAAGCTGCGCGAGATCGGCATCCAGCCCGACATCCTTCTCTGCCGCACCGACCGGCCGCTCTCCAAGGAGATCAAGGACAAGATCGCGCTCTTCTGCTCGGTGGAGCCCGGGTCGGTCTTCACCGCCGCCGACGTGCAGACCA
This sequence comes from Myxococcales bacterium, assembly GCA_035635635.1. GTDB lineage: Bacteria > Myxococcota > Myxococcia > Myxococcales > 40CM-4-68-19 > 40CM-4-68-19. Next base: position 5,980 of record DASQAS010000249.1, read on the forward strand.
TCTACGAGCTGCCTCTGGCGCTGCACGAAGAGGGTCTCGACGACCGCGTGGCGGAGCTCCTGAACATCTGGAGCCGGGCGCCCCGGCTGGACAAGTGGGAGAAGATCGTCAAGGCGATCAAGGAGCCCTCTCGCGAAGTGCGGATCGCGGTGGTCGGCAAGTACGTCGACCTGATCGAGTCGTACAAGTCCCTGAACGAGGCGCTGGTGCACGGCGGGATCGCCAACGACTGCCGCGTCTCGCTGGACTACATCGACTCCACGCAGATCGAGCAGCTCGGCGCGGATACCCTGCTCCAGCACGCGGATGCCATCCTGGTCCCCGGCGGGTTCGGGGTGCGCGGCACCGAGGGCAAGATCGCCGCGGTCCGGTACGCGCGGGAGCGCAAGGTGCCGTTCTTCGGGATCTGCCTCGGCCTGCAGATGGCGGCCATCGAGTTCGCCCGCAACGTCTGCGGGCTGGAGAAGGCCAACTCCATCGAGTTGGACGAGACCACCCCGCACCCGGTGGTCTCGCTGATGGCCGAGCAGAAGCAGGTCACCGCCAAGGGCGGGACCATGCGGCTGGGCGCCTATCCCTGCACGCTCAAGCCGGGCTCGCTGTCGTCGAAGCTGTACGGCCGCCAGGAGATCAGCGAGCGCCACCGCCACCGCTACGAGATCAACAACGCTTACCGGGCCCAGCTCGAGGAGAAGGGCATGATCGCCTCGGGCGTCAACGAGCAGCTCGGGCTGGTCGAGGTGATCGAGCTCGCGGGGCACCCGCACTTCATCGGCTGTCAGTACCACCCCGAGTTCCAGAGCAAGCCCTTCCAGCCGCACCCGCTCTTCGCCGGCTTCGTCAAGGCGGCGCTCGAGCAGCGCGCCCGCAAGGGCATCCCGGCGCCCCAGGCGGCGCACGCGGCGGCGGCGCAGGAGATCGTCCTGCCGTCCGGCGCGCCGGTGGCGAAGGCGTGAGATTCGGCGGCGGCCAGCTTCTCCTGATCGCGGGCCCTTGCGTGATCGAGGGCGAGGAGTTCACCCTGCGGCACGCGCGCAAGGTGGCCGAGGCGGGGCAGCGGCACGGGGTGCCGGCCGTCTTCAAGTCCAGCTTCGACAAGGCAAATCGGAGCAGCGCGAAATCGTTCCGGGGGCCGGGCCTGGTCGAGGGGCTGCGCATCCTGGCGCGGGTCAAGCAGGAAGTCGGGCTGCCGGTGCTCACGGACGTCCACGAGACCTCCCAATGTGCGCAGGCGGCCGAGGTCGTGGACGTCCTGCAGATCCCAGCGTTCCTGAGCCGGCAGACCGATCTGTTGGTCGCCGCCGCCCGGACCGGCCGCGCGGTCAACGTGAAGAAGGGCCAGTTCCTCGCCCCCGAGGACATGAAGAACGCGGTGGAAAAGCTGCGCGAGGGAGGCTGCGAGCAGGTGCTGCTCACCGAGCGGGGCGCGTCCTTCGGCTACCACAACCTGATCGTCGACATGCGATCGCTGTTGACGATGCGGCAGTATGCGCCGGTCTGCTTCGACGCGACCCACTCGGTCCAGCGCCCCGGTTCACAGGGCACCTCCTCGGGCGGGGATCGATCGCTTGCGCCGGCGCTGGCGCGGGCGGCGGCCGCGGTGGGGATCGACGCGCTCTTCTGCGAGGTGCACGAGGACCCCGACCGCGCGCTCAGCGACGGGCCCAACTCGCTCACCTTCCCGGCCTGGGAGGCGCTCCTGGCCGACGTCCTCCGGATCCGCTCCGCGCTCGGCGGCTGATGGCCCGGCGCCCCTCCCGCTCGCTCCTCAAGGCCATCCGGCTGGTGGTGCTGGACGTGGACGGCACGATGACCGACGGGCGCCTCTACTATGGAAAGGACGGCGAGGCGCTCAAGGCGTTCGACGTGCGGGACGGCCACGGGCTGCGCCTGCTCACGATGTACGGCGGCGTGAAGCTGGCGGTTCTCACCGGCCGCCGCCCCGACCTGGTCCAGCAGCGCTGCCAGGAGCTGTCGATCGACCACGTGGTGGGCGGGAGCCGCGCCAAGGGCCAGGCGATTGAGAAGATCGCCGCCGACCTCGGCGTGCCGCTGCGGGAGACCGCCTACATGGGCGATGACGTCAACGACCTCCCGGCGCTGCGCAAGGTGGGTTTCTCCTGCGCCCCCCGGGACGCCGCCCCCGAGGTCCTCGAGGAGGTGCTCTGGGTCTCGAGCCGGAAGGCGGGACGGGGGGCGGTCCGCGAGCTCTGCGAGGTCCTGTTGGACGCGAAGGTCGGCTGGCCTCCGCCGGATGACGTACCCAACCCGGCCCCCCAGGGGTGACGATGGCCCCGGGGCAGAAAAAAAATAAAAATAATTTTTTTTTCGGGGCCGGGGCCGGGAAGCGGGTGCGGAGGGAGGTGCGGGTCCGGGCTCTTCTGGCCTCGCTGCCGCTGCTCCGGGTCCTGCCGCTCCGGGCCGGTGGCGCCCTCGGGTGGCTCGCCTGGTACCTGGTGCCCCGCCAGCGGCGGCTCGCACAGGAGCATCTCCGGATCGCGTTCCCGGAGAAGACGCAGCGGGAGCGCGACCGCATCGGCCGCGCGAGCTTCGCGAACCTGGGCCGGGCCGCGCTCGAGACGGCGCGGATTGACCGGCTGGACGTCCGGGAGTTGGTCGCCCTGGACCCGCGGGACGAGGCGACGCTGCGGGCCGCGCATGCGCAGGGCAAGGGCGTCATCGTGGTCACCGGCCACATCGGCGCCTGGGAGCTGTTCGCCAAGCGGATCTCCGCGGTCGGACTACCCTGCGCCACGGTGGCCAAGGAGTCGCACGACTCGCGCATCACCGCGCTCTTGCAGAGCACGCGGGACCGGGCCGGCCTTCGCGTCTTCTGGCGGGGAACGCCGATGTCGGCGCGCGAGATCCTCCGCTATCTGCGGGGCGAGAAGGGGATCCTCGGGGTCCTGATCGATCAGGACACGCGCGTGGCGGGCCACTTCGTGCCCTTTTTCGGAAGGCTCGCATTCACGCCGCGTGCCGCCGGCGACCTCGCCGCGCGCCTGGGCGCTCCGATGATCTTCTCCTGCGCCCATCGCGTGGCGCGCGGCATGCATCGGATAGTGGTGCGGCCCATTGATGCACCGCGCACCGGCGACCGCGAGCGCGACTCCCTCGCGCTCACCGCGGCGGCTACCCGATGCATCGAGGACGTAGTCCGCGAGCGGCCCGAGCAGTGGGTCTGGATGCACCCCCGTTGGCGCACCCAGACATCCGATATTGCAGGGGAAAGCCAGTTTGGGACCGAACAGAAAAACACGCTAGAGCGCCTCGACAGCGGCCGGGCCCGGTGATAGCCTTTCCCTGCAAATGGGAAGCCAGACCGTCAGCGCCGTCCTGGGAGTACTCGCGCTCGGTCTGCTGAACGGCTGCGGGAACTCCGGAAGCCCAACGGTATCCGCCTTTTCCGTACCTCTGGATCCTCCTGACCTGTCCTTACAGGGGGTGGCGTTTGCCCGCCTGTCCGAAGGGCAGGTCGTGGCGCGCGGCACCGCCGACAGGGTCGACTACCGGCGGGCGGGCGGGCGAGTGCAGGCGTCGCACGGGGCCGGCATGGTGTACCCGCTGCCCGGCAGCGGCCTCGCCCAGTTCGGCACGGTCCGGTTCGTGGCCAAGGAGATCGAAGGGGAGGTTCCCAACCGCCGCGGCGTGGCTTCCGGCGGCGTCCGGGTGGACACCACGCGCGGCGACGTCGCAGTGACCGAGCGGGTGCAGTGCGACGGCGACCTGCTGCACAACAACGTTCCGGTCGCGGTGCGGGGTCCGGGCTACCAGGTCGACGGAAACGGCCTGTCGGCGCGGACCGACGGCAGCGCCATCCAGCTCACCCAGGGCGTGCGCGGCCAGCTCCAGATGGAGGCGCGCAGATGATCGCGGTCCTCCTCTTCGCCGCGGCCGCGCTGCCGCAAGGACCGCTCGATTTCAGGGCCCGCGACATGCGCATCGAGCCGCAGGAGCGCCGGGTTGTCCTCGACGGGGACGTCCAACTCGCGCGAGGCGGCTTGAACGTGACCGGGCAGCACGCCGTGGCCGAATACGCCAAGGAGCAACCCTCCCCGAAGACGCGGGGGCGCGGCAAGGCCCAGGCGGCCGTGGGCGGCCAGACCATCGAGCGTTTCGTGGTCCAGGGCAAGGTCCACGTCGAGCGCGGCTCGCGGACCGCGGACGGCGAGCAGGCTGTCTTGGACGTGCCGGCGCAGACGCTGGTCCTGACCGGGACGCCCGATTCCCCCCCGGTGGTCCGCGACGGTTCCGAGATGCTCTCCGGCGATCGGATCCTGCTGCGGCTGGACAGCGAGGACGTGGACGTGATCCGTCCCCGGCTGGTCTTGCGGCGCTCGCTCTCGGAGGAGGGCGGCGCCCGCCCCACGCCGGTGAAGGTGGAGGCCGAGCACCTGGTCCTGCTGCAGGCCCGGCGGCTGGCGCGCTTCAAGGACGACGTGGTGGTGCGCCGGGGCGACGCGGTGGCGCGCAGCCCCCGCATGGAGGCGCGCTACGACGCCGACGGCCAGCTCACCCGCCTCGAGCTGCGGGGTGGGGTGGACGTGCGCCAGGGAGACCGCCGCGCCACCGGCGAAAGCGCCGACTACGACGCCCGGGCGCGGACGCTGGTGCTGGTCGGGGATCCGAAGCTCTACGACCAGGGCGACGTGCTCACCGGCGACCGGATCGATCTGGCGCTCGACTCGAAGGAAGTGCGCGTCGAGCGCGCCCGCGGACGGCTGCGCCCCGAGCTCCACAAGGGCGAGAAAGGCGTGCCGTGACCGCGCTCCGCGCCAACGGGTTGAGCAAGAGCTTCCGCGGCCGCCGCGTGGTGGACGGCGTGTCCTTCTCCGTGCAGCCGGGCGAAGTGGTGGGTCTGCTCGGGCCCAACGGAGCGGGCAAGACCACGAGCTTCCACTGCGTGGTCGGCCTGCTGGTGCCGGACCAGGGCGAGGTGCGGCTCGGCGATCGCGATCTCTCGGGGCTGCCGCTGCACGAGCGGGCGCGGATGGGCATCGGCTACCTGCCGCAGGAGGCCTCCATCTTCCGCAAGCTGACCGTGCGCCAGAACTTCCGGCTGGTGCTGGAGGGGTTCGACCTTCAGCAGAAGGAGCAGGACGCCAGGGTCGACGAGCTCCTCACCGAGTTCGACCTCATGCGGGTGGCGGACGCCCGCGGCGAGACGCTCTCGGGCGGAGAGCGACGGAGGGCGGAGATCGCACGGTCCTTGTTGTCGGACCCCCGGTTCATGCTCTTCGACGAACCTTTCGCGGGAGTCGATCCGATCGCCGTGCACGACCTGCAGCGCCTGATCCAGAAGCTCCGCGAGAGGGGGCTCGGGATCCTGATCACCGATCACGCGGTGCGGGAGACCCTGGGGATCTGCGACCGCGCGGTGCTGCTGGTCGAGGGGAAGCTCCTGGAATCGGGGACGCCCGCCCAGATCGCGGCGTCGGAGCGGGCGCGCGCCGTGTACCTCGGCGAGCGCTTCAGGCTAGAGTAAGGGAGGGTGACGGGATGGCGTTGGAGCTCAAGCAGAGTTTGAGGTTGTCGCAGCAGCTGGTGATGACTCCCCAACTGCAGCAGGCGATCAAGCTCCTGCAGCTGTCGCGCCTCGAGCTGGTCGATCTGATCCGCTCCGAGATGGAGCAGAACCCGCTTCTGGAGGAGCCGCAGGAGGGCGCCGAGGCCGAGCTGAACGAGGCCCCGCCGGAGCTGGTCTCCACGCTGAACGAGAGCATCGAGGCGAGCGAGCTGGCGGTTCCGACGCCGGAGGTGGCCCAGCCCGACCTGAAGGCCAGCGCTGAAGGGGACATCAAGCGCGAGGACATCGATTGGGAGCGGTACCTCGACAATTACCAGACGCAGCACACCGCACCGTCCGGCGGCGGCTTCAACTCCGAGGATCTGCCCTCGATCGAGAGCACGCTCACGCGGGCGCAGGGGCTCTCCGAGCGGCTGATGGAGCAGCTGCGGATGGCGGGACTGACCGAGCAGGAGGAGCGGATCGGCGCGCTGATCATCGGCAACCTGAACCGCGATGGCTACCTGGTGGTCGACCCGGACCTGCAGCCCGACATGCCGGCGTTCGAGGCGGAGCCCCAGCCGGTCGATCCCGAGAAGCCGGTGGAGGTGCCCGCGGTCGCGCCCGAGGCGCTGGAGGCGCTGCGCCGGGAGCAGGAGCCGAAGAAGCCGAAGTCCGAAGGCGACCCGCTGCTGATGCTGGCCCTCGAGGCGGGCGTATCGGCGGCCACCGCGGACAAGGTGCTGAAGAGGATCCAGCGGTTCGACCCGGTGGGCTGCGCCGCTCGCGACCTGCGCGAGTGCCTGCTGGTCCAGGCCAAGCACTACACCACCGAGGGCGAGGGCAAGGACGATCCGGACGCCGAGCTGCTGCCCTCGATCATCCGCAAGCACCTCAAGAACGTCGAGTCGAAGAAGTACCAGGCCATCGCCCGCGAGCTGGGCGTCTCGCTGGATGAGGTGGTCGCGGCCATCAAGCTTCTGGGCCGTCTCGACCCCAAGCCGGGCCGCAACTACTCGGGCGAGGAGCCGCAGTACATCACGCCCGACGTCTACATCCACAAGATCGGCGACCAGTACGTCACCGTCCTGAACGACGACGGCCTCTCCAAGCTGCGCATCTCGCAGCACTACCGGAACGCGCTGAAGAACGGCGCCAGCCAGCAGAGCAAGGAGTACATCCAGGAGAAGCTGCGCTCCGCGGTCTGGCTGATCCGCTCCATCCACCAGCGGCAGCGCACCATCGTCAAGGTCACCGACTCGATCATCAAGTTCCAGCGCGAGTTCCTCGACAAGGGGATCGCGCACCTCAAGCCGCTGATCCTGCGGGACGTGGCCGAGGACATCGGGATGCACGAGAGCACGGTCTCGCGCGTCACCACCAACAAGTACGTGCACACGCCGCAGGGGATCTACGAGCTGAAGTTCTTCTTCAACTCCTCGATCGCCCGGGCCAACGGAGGGGACGACATCGCCTCGGAGGCGGTGAAGAACCAGATCAAGCAGATCGTCGCCTCAGAGCCTGGCGACAAGCCGTACAGCGATCAGAGGATCGTGGAGATCTTGCGGTCGCAGAACGTGGACATCGCGCGACGCACCGTCGCGAAGTACAGGGAGGTGCTGGGAATCCTGCCGTCGAGCAAGCGGAAGAGATTTTTCTGAGCCACCCGCGCCGAAGGCGCGCCAGGGGCTCACGGCTTTGAGCTGGTACCGGGAACAGCCTTGGGGGTAGCTCCATGCAGGTCAACATCACCTTCCGGAACATGTTCGCCACCGATGCACTGCGGAACCACGTGCACGACAAGCTCGCCAGGGTGGTCGACAAGTATCTGGACAAGGTGACCGAGGCCCACGTCACGCTCTCTCTCGAACGCTATCTGCACCAGGCGGAGATCAACCTTCACGCCGGGCATTTCCACGTCCGAGGCAAGGACAAGTCGGAGGACATGTACGCGTCCATCGACATCGCTATCGACAAGATCGAGCGGCAGCTGAAGAAGCACAAGGAGCGGCTGAAGAACCACCGCCCCACGCACATCCACCAGAGCGGACCCGTGCGCGTGCGCTACGAGATCTTCTCCGCCCGGGAGGAGCTCGACGGAATCCAGCCCGAGGTCATCCGCCGCGACGAGTTCCTCGCCAAGCCCATGAGCGTCGAGGAAGCGCTGATGCAGATGGACCTGCTCAACAACGACTTCCTCGTCTTCACCCGGCCGGAGAGCTCGGACGTGAACGTGATCTACCGGCGGCGGGACGGCAACTTCGGGTTGATCGCCCCCGGCGGTGAGAGCGTTCTCCGGCAGCACGCGGCCGCGAAGTGAAGTAAGCTCGGCTCCGATGCGCATCGCCGAGTTCCTGCGCGAGGATCTCGTCTTCCCGGCCCTCGCCGCCGCCGACAAGGAAGGCGTGGTGCGCGAGCTCTCCAGTGGGTTGGCCCGGGCCTATCCCTCGCTCTCGGCGGACAAGCTGGCAGAGACCCTGCTCGAGCGGGAGAAGCTCGGCTCCACCGGGATCGGCGAGGGAGTGGCCATCCCCCACGGGAAGCTCGCCGGCATCCCAGGCCTGCTGGCGGCGTTCGGGCGGAAGCGGGGCGGGGTGGACTTCGCGGCCATCGACAGCAGGCCCACCTACCTCTTCTTCGTGCTCTTCGCGCCGGACAACTCCGCCGGGCTGCACCTCAAGGCGCTGGCGCGGATCTCGCGGCTGTTCAAGCAGCCCCAGTTCCGGCAGGCGATCCTCAGTGCCGAGGGGGCCCCGGCGATCTTCAGGCTGATTTCGGAAGAGGACGCCAAGTATTAAGACGTCGCTGGCACGGGTCGCGGGCGCAGCCAGAGAGGGATCAAGTGCGGCGAGGTGACCACGCCGGAGCTGGAGAGGTCGCGGGTGGTGATCGGCCGCGACGGCACCCTGGTCGAGATGGACGTCTCCGGGGCGGCCTGCACCTTCCGCTGGTATCCGCAGCTGTTCAAGGAGTAGAGAGCGGAAGCGCCGTCTGTTACGCTGGCGGCGGATGGACTCGATCAAGATCGAGCAGATCGTCAAGGACCGCGACTTCGACCTCCGCGTGGAGCTCTTGGCCGGGGAGAGCGGGCTCGACCGGCGCATCGTCAGCTCCCGGATCCAGAAGCCGGGCCTGGCGCTGAGCGGCTTCACCGAGCACATCCACAAGGACCGGCTCCAGGTCTTCGGCAACACCGAGATCAGCTACCTCGCCACCCTGCGCCACGACGAGGCGCTCAAGCGCGTCCGCAACCTCTTCCAGCTTCCGATCGCGTGCCTGGTGGTGACCAAGAACCTGCCGGTCGAGGACTGGATGAAGCGCGAGGCCACCGACGCCCGCGTCCCCCTGCTGCGCTCGAGCCACCTCTCTTCCGCCTTCATCGACAACATCGAGCGCTTTCTCCAGGAGGCGCTGACCGCCAGCACCTCGGTGCATGGCGTCTTGATCGACGTGATCGGGGTGGGCGTGCTCATCCTCGGCAAGAGCGGGATCGGCAAGAGCGAGCTGGCCCTGGACCTGGTCACGCGCGGGCACCGGCTGGTGGCGGACGACATCGTCGACCTGAAGCGGAGGTCGGGCGGCTCCGTCTACGGCAGCGGCTCCGAGATCATCAAGCACCACATGGAGATCCGCGGCATCGGCATCATCAACATCAAGGACCTCTTCGGCGTCTCAGCGGTGCGCGAGCGCAAGAAGGTCGAGATGGTGGTCGAGCTGGTGGAGTGGGACGACAAGGTCGAGTACGACCGGCTGGGCGTGGAGGAGCAGAAGTACCGGGTGCTGGACGTGGAGGTGCCGCTTTTGGTCGTGCCCGTCCGGCCCGGACGCAACCTCACCACCATCGTCGAGGTGGCCGCGCGCAACCACCTGCTCAAGCTGCAGGGGCACCACTCCGCCAAGGAGTTCCAGGAGAAGCTCTCGCGCGAGATCGCGCAGGCGACGCTGACGCGGGGAATCGGCGACGAGGTCGAGTAGTGGCCGAGCTGCCGGAGAACAATCCTCCCAAGCGCGGCGCAGACACCCACCGCATCGTGCTGGTCACCGGGCTCTCTGGCGCGGGGAAGTCCACCGCCACCAAGGCGCTCGAGGACCTGGGATTCTTCTGCATCGACAACCTGCCGGTGATGCTGTTGACCAAGCTGCTCGAGCTGGTCAGCCACGGCACCAGCGACGAGGTGCAGCGGCTGGCGATCGTGATCGACGCGCGGGAGGGCCGCTTCCTCGATTCGATGCCGGCGGCGCTGGACGAGGTCCGGCGGGAAGGGCACCAGCTCGAGGTGGTCTTCTTCGACTGCGCGGACGACGCCCTGATCCGGAGATTTTCGGAGACGCGGCGGCGGCACCCGCTCAGCCCGGACGGCAGCGTCCTGGAGGGCATCGCCGAGGAGCGGCGGCTGCTCTCCCAGCTCCGCGCGCTGGCCGACCAGATCGTCGACACCACGCGCATGAACGTGCACGAGCTGCGCGACGCGATCACCGCCAAGTTCGGGGGTCCGGGGCAGGACGACAAGCTCAACGTCACGCTCCTGAGCTTCGGCTTCCGCAATGGCATCCCGCCCGCCAGCGACCTGGTGTTCGACGTCCGCTTCCTCCCCAATCCGTACTTCGTCGAGGGGCTCAAGCCGCACCCGGGGACCGACCCGAGGGTCTCGAGCTGGGTGCTGGAGCGGATGCCGGCGCAGGAGTTCCTGGCGCGCCTGGAGTCGCTGCTGCAGTTCCTGATCCCGCAGTACCGCGCGGAGGGAAAGAGCTACCTCACGGTCAGCATCGGCTGCACCGGCGGGCGCCACCGCAGCGTCGCGCTCGCCGAAGAGCTGGGCCGCAGGCTCACCGAGAAGCACCGCGCGAACGTGAAGGTCACGCACCGCGACGTCACGAAGGCTTGACCGGGCCGGTGGGCGGCTTGCGCTTGCGGAACTCCTCGGGCGTGAACATGCCCTTCTCCACGCACAGCTCCGCCAGCGCGCGCAGGACCAGAGCGCCCTTCTCCAGGGAGCTGCGCACCGCTTCCAGCGTGGTCAGTTCCTTCTCGGCCAGGTCGTCGTTCGCGATCGGGCCCGGCTGTCTTCCGGTCGCGAACAGCTCCTCCAGGGTGAACGGCGCCGGCGGCGGATCGGTCCTGGGCGGAATGGAGGGTCCCTGCGTGCGGGCGTCCATGTGCCCGCGCGAGGGCATGTCCGGCGGGACGTCCACGCCGAGCTGCTCGGCGATGCGTGAGAGCGGGGTGCTGCTCCGGACGTCGTCCGCGACGTTCAGCACCTCCAGCGCGGATTCCGCCTCGGCGCTCTCGATCTCGATGGCCGCCAGCTTCTCGTTCTGGATCGGCTCGGGCTGCGTGCCCGCCGCCGGGTAGAGCGTCCGCACGGCGCGGAGGATCTCGGTGGGGCCCGCCACGGCGGGGCGCACGCGCTTTTGCGATCTGCGCTTCACCACGCCGATCGCTTCCTCGTCGGTGGGATCGGCCATCGCCACCCAGAGGAGCTCGCCGTTCTCGCGCAGCGCCACCGGCAGCAGGAAGCGGTCCGCGCAGAGCTTGCCGTCGAGCAGCGCCAGCGCGGCGGGCTCCGGCGGCGTGGCGGCCAGGTCGATGCGGGGCAGCCCGAGCTCCACGGAGACTGCGCGCGCCACGGTCCCCTCGGTCGCCCAGCCCATGTCCGCGATCTGCTGCACCAGGTGCCCGCCGGTCGCCGAGCGCGCGCGGCTCTGCACCGCCTCACGCTGGCGTTCGTCGAGGACCTGGATCTTGACGAGCAGGTCGATGATGGACGTAAGCGCCTCGCAACTCCAGGGGACACGAATCGCGGCTGCGCCGCTCATCATGCCGCAACTCCAGGGGACACGAATCGCGGCTGCGCCGCTCATCATGTCCCCTACACGGTGACATCTTCCCTCAGTTGCGCAGCACAGTCAGGTTCTCGGCCGCTCCGGTGGGCTTGCCTTCCCGGGGGCCGTGCTCTCCGACGGGAGTCGCGCCCGTCTCGGGCGGGGTGAGCTGGACGAGGTATTCGCCGGTGAAGCAGGCGTCGCAGAACCCGCGGGGCTCGGCCTTGGCCGCCTCGTGCATGCCGTCGCGGGAGAGATAGCCGAGCGAGTCCGCGGTCACGTACTTCGCGATCTCCTTCTCGGTGTGGGAGGCGGCGATCAGCTCGCTGCGCACCGGCGTGTCGATGCCGTAATAGCAGGGCCAGCGGGTGGGAGGAGCGCTGATGCGCAGGTGCACCTCGCGGGCCCCCGCGTCGCGGATCATCTTCACGATCTTGCGGCTGGTGGTCCCGCGCACGATCGAGTCGTCCACCACCACCACGCGCTTGCCGCGCACCACCTCCGGCACGGGATTGAGCTTCAGCTTCACGCCGAAGTGCCGGATGGACTGCGAGGGCTCGATGAACGTGCGCCCCACGTAGTGGCTGCGGATCAGACCCATGTCGTAGGGAATGCCGCTCTGCTCAGAGTAGCCCAGGGCCGCCGCCACGCCCGAGTCCGGGACCGGGATCACCACGTCCGCCTCGACGGGTGCCTCGATCGCAAGCCGCTTTCCCAGCGCCTTGCGGGTGGCGTACACGCTGCGCCCGAACACCTGCGAGTCGGGGCGGGCGAAGTAGATCAGCTCGAAGATGCACTTGCCGGCGCGCTGGGGCGGCAGCTTCTGCAGCGTGCGCAGCCCCTTGTCGTCGACCACCACCATCTCGCCCGGCTCGATCTCGCGGATGTACTCCGCCTCGATCAGGTCCAGAGCGCAGGTCTCGCTGGCGAAGACGGTGGCCCCGTTCTTCAGCTTGCCCAGCACCAGGGGGCGGAAGCCGAGCGGGTCGCGGACCGCGACGATCCCCTTCTCGGTGAGGAAGAGCAGCGAGTAGGCGCCGCGCACGTTCGCCAGCGCGCCGCGGATCCGCTCCTCGATGGTGGACTCGCGCTGGTGCGCGAGCAGGTGGACGATCACCTCGGTGTCGCTGGTGCCGTGGAAGAGCGCGCCCCGATCGGCGAGCTGCGCCCGCAACTCCTCCGCGTTGACCAGGTTGCCGTTGTGCGCCAGCGCCACCTGGCCGGCGGGCGTCCGCGCCACCATCGGCTGGGCGTTGGCCAGGTTGGAGTGGCCCGCGGTGGAATAGCGCGTGTGTCCCACGGCGACCGTGCCGGGCAGGCCGGCGATCGCCTGCTGGTCGAAGATGTCGGCCACCAGGCCCATGGCCTTGTGGAGATGGATCTGCTCGCCGTCCCAGGAGGCGATGCCCGCGCTCTCCTGGCCGCGATGCTGGAGCGCGTGGATGCCCAGGTAGGCGAGGTTGGCCGCCTCGGTGTGCCCGAACACGCCGAAGACCCCGCACTCGTCGTGGAATTTGTCTTCGTCGGTCAGGACGTTGAGCTTCATGGCGCTCGAAGGGTACAGGGGCGGGGCAGCGGCGACAACTGGTACGGAACACGGCGGGATCGCAACGCTTTCTTGAGATGCCGGAACGGTTCGCCCGGTGCGCGCGTACAATCGCGCCATGGACGAGAGGGAGAGCCGGATCGTGGAAGCGCGGATGAAGCTGCGCGAGCGCTTCCAGGCGAAGATGAAGGATACCCCGGCGGCGGCCGATTCGCGGCCATTGGGCAGGGGACCGCCGAACCGCCACGGGATGCCGAAGCTCCCCGAAGGCCAGACGGTGACCAAGGGCTGGCCGGTGCTCGATCTCGGCAAGCAGCCCAACGTGCCGATCTCGAAGTGGGAGCTGATCGTCGATGGGGCGGTGGAGGAGCCGGTGCGCCTCTCCTGGAAGGACTTCGTGGCGCTGCCCCAGGTCGAGGACACCAGCGACTTCCACTGCGTCACCACCTGGTCGAAGATGGATGTCCGGTGGGAAGGGGTGCAGCTGTCCACGGTGCTCGCGCTCGCCAGGCCCACGCCTTCGGCGACGCACCTCATGACGCATGCCTACGACGGCTACACCACCAACCTCCCGCTCGAAGAGGCCCTCAAGGATGACGTCCTGCTGGTCCACACCGCCGAAGGCAAGCCGCTTCCCGCCGAGCACGGCGGCCCGGTGCGCGTCATCACGCCCCAGCTCTACGCCTGGAAGGGAGCCAAGTGGATCCATCGAATCGAGCTCTTGACGCGCGACCGCCTGGGCTTCTGGGAGCTGCGCGGCTACTCCAACACGGCGCATCCCTGGCGAAACGACCGCTATTCCTAGCGCTGGCGCTGGGCGCGTCCGCCTCGCAGGGCGCGGCGCGGCAGAACGTTCTCGAGTACGTCCACGAGAAGCTCGCGCAGGACCGGTCGATCGACGCGGACCGCCGGACGGCGATCGAGGACGCCATCCGCGATCGGTTCGCCAATTACGGGTTCAACGTCGTGAAGCCGGAGAAGCCGGAGGACGTGCGCACGCTCATGCACGTCGTCTCCGAAGGCGTGCTCGACCGGGCCGATGCGACGCGCATCGCCGAGGTGGGCTTCGCGGCCTACCGGGCGATCTGGCGCGGCGCGCCCGCCGATGCGGTCGACGGGATCGCGCTCTACGGGTACCAGAAAAAGATCCCGGCGGACTCGATCGCCACCTGGGCCAACGGCTACCGCGACGCCACCGAGGCCGGCGTTCCCGGCGAGGTGATGGCGGACGCGATCCACGAGGCGATGGCACGCGGGTGGCCGGACTCGTCGTTCAAGTCCGTCAAGTGGGCGCTGGTCGACGCCGCGCGGGCAGGCTGGGACACGCGGTTGTACGCGGCGTACCTGCTCCAGGGGATGCGGAAGGACCCCAAGCATCCCGGAGCGCTCCAGGCGGAGCTGCGCGGGAAGTTTGCGGAGGCGAAGGCGCAAAAGACGAAGCTGCCGGAGCCGAAGTACGAGGGCGCGTTCACCGTCACCGTCGCCCCCAAGCCGGAGGTCGTCTGGACGCCGATGCCGGTGCCGAAGGAGTTCCGCGACCGGCCGCCACCCGCCGCGCCGCCGCCGGCGCTGTTGCCCGACCAGCCGCAGGTCTGGCCCGGCCTCGAGCACGCCGTGCGCAGCTACCTGGGGACGCCTTACGTCTGGGGCGGGCTCAGCCACAGGGGCATCGACTGCTCGGGCCTGACCATGAGCTCGTACCGGGAGGTCTCGATCGGCATTCCGCGCGTCTCGCGGCAGCAGTACGCGACCGGCACCCCGGTGCAGACCGCTCAGCTCCGCGACGGCGACCTGGTGTTCTTCGACACCAGCGGCAACGGCGTCTCCCACGTGGGGATGATGGTGGACGCCGACCGGCACCGCTTCATCCACGCGAGCTCGTCCAACGGCGTGGTCGAGGCCAGCCTCGAAGACAGCTGGTTCCAGTCGCGCTACCTGGGCGCGCGGCGGGTGGTGCGCTGAGGAAGGCGCTCCTCGCCTGCGCGCTCGTGGCGCTCGCCGCGGCCGCGCTGCTCTGCGCGGTGCCGTTCCGGACGGCGCAGCGGCTTCCCGGGGTCGCGGTCCACGGCAGGGTGGCGCTGGAGCTGCTCGGAGTCGGCTCTCTGCGGGCGGGGGCTGGCAAGGCGCGGATCGCGCTCGGGTCGCATCCAGTCCTGGCGGGATATCCCGGCAAGCGCACGGCGGTGGACGCCAGCGAGCCCGTCTACGCGCGGGCGATCGCGCTCGAGGTGGAAGGCCTGCGCACGCTGATCGCGTCGATCGACACGCTGCTCATTCCCGGCGAGCTGGAGGAGGAGGTGCTGCGGCGCGCGCGGCTTCCGCCCCTCACCTGCCTCTTGCTCGCCGCCACGCACACGCACTCGGGCCCGGGCGGTACCTGGGACAACGCCATCGCCGGATGGGCCGGGGCCGGGCCGTTCGATCGTTCGCAGCGGGACGCGATCGCGCAGGCTGCCGCCGACGCGCTCTCGCAAGCCATCGGGACGCTGGGACCCGCCGAGCTCCTGGTGGCGCGCGAGGACTGGCCGCAGGGACCAGCGCGAGCGCGCAGCGACGGCGAGATCGATCCGCAGCTCGTCGCGCTGCGCGTGCGCCGGCCCTCCGGAGCGGAGGTGGGGACGCTGATCGACTACCCGATGCACCCGACCACCACGCCGCGTTCCTCGGGCCGGCTCTCCGCCGACTGGCCGGGCCGCACGGCCGCCGCGCTGGAAGGAGCGCCGGTGCTGGTGGTGCAGGGGGCGGGCGGGAACGCCACCTGGGATCGCGAGGAGGACGTCGGCGCGGCGGTGGCCCGCGAGGCGGAGCGGCTGTTGCGGCTGGCGGAGCCGGTCCGGCACGTCCAGCTCTTCTGCCAGGTGCGCCTGGTGGCGCTGCCGCCTCCCCAGGCCTCGCCCGCGGTGCCCTTCCTGCTGCGGCGGGCGTTCGCGAACGCGGTCGTGCTGGTGCGCGATCCGGTCGTGATCGAGACGCGCATCCGGGTGGGGCCCCTGTCGCTCGTGGGTGTTCCGGGCGAGCCGGTGGGCGAGCTGGGCCGCCGCATGTCCCCGGACGTGGTGGTCGGGCTCGCCGACGGCTACGCCGGCTATCTCGAGACCCCCGAGGGCTGGTCGACCGGACGGGGTGAAGCGGTGCGCACCTGGTTCGGGCCGGGCCTCGCGCAGGCGCTTGGGCTATCGTCGCCACCGCGATGACTTTCGAGATCGCCGAAGAGGTATCCGGAGCGCTGCGCGCGGGACATCCCGTGGTGGCCCTGGAGACCAGCGTGGTGGCGCAGGGGCTGCCGCCGCCCGCCAACCTCGAGGCGGCCCGGCGCTGCGCCTCCGCGGTGCGCGGGGAGGGCGCCGTGCCGGCCACCGTCGCGGTGATCGACGGGCGGATCGTGGTGGGCGTGGGCGAAGCCGGCTTGAAGCGGCTCGCGGATCCGGCGCAGCGGCCGTCGAAAGCCGGATCGCGGGACCTGGCGGCGATCTGCGCGCGCGGACTGTCGGCGGGGACCACGGTGAGCGCGACCTGCGCCATCGCCGAGCGCGCGGGGATTCGCGTGTTCGCCACCGGCGGCATCGGGGGCGTGCACCGGCGGGGGAGCGCTTCCGAGCCGCCCGACGTGTCGAGCGACCTGGCGGAGATCGCCCGCCGGCGGGTGTGCGTGGTCTGCGCCGGACCCAAGGTGATCCTCGATCTGCCCGCGACCGCCGAGCTGCTGGAGAGCCTCGGCATCCCCCTCTGGGGATTCCGGACCTCCGAGCTGCCCGCGTTCTTCACCGACTCCAGCGGCGTCGCGCTCGAGCACCGGTTCGACGACCCCGCGACCGTCGCCGCCGCCTTGCGGGCGCATTGGAACGTGCTCGGCGCCGGCTCCGGCGCGATCGTGGCGGTGCCGCCGCCGTCGCCGCTGCCGCGCGCCGAGGTGGAGATGGCGCTGGCGGGAGCGATGCGGGAGGCGGCCCGGCGGAAGCTGCCGGGCAAGGAGGTCACGCCGTTCTTGCTCTCCGCGCTCGCGGAGGCCACCGGAGGGCGCACGCGGGACGCGAACCTCGATCTGCTCGAGAACAACGCGCGCGTCGCTGCCCGGATCGCCTGCGCGCTGGGGGCGCCATGAAACGGCGGACCTGGGGAGGTGTGGGGATAGCGGCGATGGCGCCACTCTCGGAATCGCCGTCGGGTCCGCCGTCTCCGAGAACAACCTGATCGCCTTTCACGTCTGGAGCTCGGCGATCGGGAACCCGTCCGTCTCGGTCAGGGCGCCCATGCAATTCGACAAGTTCTTCGCCCTGACCGGCTTCGGCTTCGAGTACACGGCGTACTCGAGCCAGAACTTCTACTTCTCGATCTCGCCGTCGGTGACGCACCTCCACCTGTACAACATCAACAACACCGACCCGGACAAAGACAGCAACTGGGGCCTCGGGGCGCGGTTGGGGGTCGGCAAGGAGTGGTGGGTGGCGGACCACTGGGGCGTGGGCGTAGCCGCGCATCTCTCGGGAAGCGTCAACTACGACGCCTGGAACGTGAACGCGTGGTGGTCGACGTGGACCGCGACCATCGCGTTCTCCGCGACCTACAACTGATGCTTAGCCGGCCGAGGCGCGCGTGAGGCGGTCGCGGATCGCGTCCCAGTCCGGGGCTGCTGGCACCTGCTCGATGACGATCGCCTTGCACCCCGCATCCTCCAGGTCGCGCAGCGCCGCGTAGAGCCCGCGCGCGAACCCGGCGGCATCGTCCGGAAGCCGCGCAACCGCCATTCTCTCCGGTGCCGGCGTGTCGCCGCGCAAGAGCACGCCGGCCGGACCCGGGAGGCGGGCCGCGACCAACTCCAGCTCGGGCCGCGCCACCAGCCGGACCACCGCGGCCGGCGCGTAATGCCGGCGCTGCTGCCCGGGCGACTGTGCGACACCGTCGAACGGCCGCGTTTCCAGGGGACCGACCAGCTCCTCGATCTCGGTGGCCGGAATGGCGCCTTTGCGCAGCAGCCGCGGCGGGCCGTCCAGGCCGATCACCGTGGACTCGATCCCGTACGCGCAGCGCCCGCCGTCCACCACGGCGTCGATCCGTCCGTTCAGATCGCGCAGCACGTGGGCCGCGCTGGTCGGCGAGACGTGCTCGGCGCGGTTGGCGCTGGGCGCAGCCAGCGGCGCCCCGACGCGCTCGAGCAGCGCGCGGGCCACCGGATGCGACGGCGCGCGGACCCCCACCGTGTCGCCACCCGCGGTGCACTCGTCGGGCACGATCGCGGTTCGCGGCAGCACCAGCGTGAGCGGTCCCGGCCAGAACCGGGCCGCGAGCTGCCTGGCTTCCATGGGCCAGCGTGCGACCAGCGGCCTCGCCTCGTCCTCGCCGAGCACGTGGACGATCAGCGGATTGGTCAGCGGTCGCGCCTTGGCGGCGTAGATGGCCCGGACCGCCAGCGGCTCCAGGGCGAGCGCGCCGAGGCCGTAGACCGTCTCGGTGGGGAAGGCGACCAGCCCGCCGCGGCGCAGCAGCGCAGCCGCCTCGTCGAGGTCGGCAAAGGACCGCGCGCTGAGGAGCCTGGTCTCCACCTCACGGAACGCCTTCGAGGGCGGCGTGATGGACTCCTTCGCCGACGAGCCTCGGGATCGCGCTGCTCCAGACCGCCTTGAGGTCGGCCACCTTCGCTTCGAGGATACCCTCGAGGTTGAGCGTGCTCCCGCCCACCTGGCCGACGTCCGCGAACGGCGCTCCCGCCGCCTTGCAGATCGCTTCGATGCGGTCGCGGTTCGACGCCGTGTACGAGATCACGATCCGCGAGGCGTCCTCGCCGAACAGCAGGGCGTCGGGACGCAACGCCGACTTGAGCAACACCCGGCAGCCCAGGTCCCTGGCGAAGCACATCTCCGCGAGCGCCACCGCGAGCCCCCCGTCGGAGCAGTCGTGCGCGGCCTTGAGCAGGCCGGCCCGCACCGAGTCGCGCACCGCCTTCTGCACCGCCTTCTCGCGCGCTAGATCGAGCGGGGGCGGCATGCCGGCGGACTTGCCGTGCACAGACTTGAGGTACTCGCTTCCGCCCAGGTGTCCGTTCCCCAGCCCGCCGACGATGCCGATCCGATCCCCGGCGGTGGCGAAGCCGCTGTGGGCATTCTTCCCGCAGTCGTCCATCAGGCCCACCATTCCGATCATCGGCGTGGGGAGGATCGCCTTGCCCTCGGTCTCGTTGTAGAGCGAGACGTTCCCGGACACGACCGGGGTCTCCAGGCCGGCGCAGGCGTCCGCGATGCCGAGGCAGGCCTGCTCGAACTGCCACATGATCTCGGGCCGCTCGGGGTTCCCGAAGTTCAGGCAGTCGGTGACGGCCAGGGGCTCTCCGCCCACGCAGGAGACGTTGCGCGCCGTCTCCGCCACCGCGTGCGCGGCTCCGAGCCGCGGGTCGAGGTACACCCAGCGCGCGTTGCAGCCGACCGACATCGCGACGCCGCCCTCGCGCTGGCCGGTGAACCGCACCACCGCGGCATCTCCCTGTCCGGGGCGGACGGCGGTCCCGATGCGGACCATGTGATCGTACTGCCGGTAGACCCACTCCTTCGACGCGACCGTGGGCGAGCCGAGCACCGTCCGGAGCGCGGCGGCCAAGTCTTTTGGCAGCGGCACCTCGGGCGTCCGCTGCACCTCGTCCTGCCAGGATGGTCGCGCGCGGGGCCGATCGTACGAAGGCGCGCCGTCGGTGAGTGGCGCGATGGGCAGCTCCGCCACCGTCTGCCCGCCGCTCTTCACCACCAGCTTGCCGGTATCGGTGACGCGGCCAACGATCGCGTGCGCCAGGTCCCACTTGTCGCAGATCTCGAAGACTTCCTTCTCGCGGCCCTTCCTGGCGACCAGCAGCATGCGCTCCTGCGACTCGCTCAGCATCACCTCGTAGGGGGTCATCCCGGTCTCGCGCCGCGGGACGGCGTCCACGTCCAGCTCGAGGCCGCTGCCGGCCCGGGAGGCCATCTCCACCGAGGACGAGGTCAGGCCGGCCGCCCCCATGTCCTGGATCCCCACCAGGTAGTCCGTCTTGAACAGGTCGAGGCACGCCTCCAGCAGCAGCTTCTCCATGAACGGATCGCCCACCTGAACGGTGGGCCGCTTGCTCGCGCTCTCTTCGTCGAACTCGGCGCTGGCCATGGTGGCGCCGTGGATGCCGTCCCGACCCGTGCGCGCGCCGATGTAGATCACCGGGTTGCCCACCCCCGTGGCGGTGCCGCGGAAGATCCGGTTCGACTTGAGAAGGCCCAGCGTGAACGCGTTCACCAGGCAGTTGCCGTTGTACGAGGCGTCGAACGCGACCTCGCCGGCCACGGTGGGCACGCCGACGCAGTTGCCGTAGCCCGCGATCCCGGCCACCACGCCCTCGAGCAGCGAGGCCGTCTTCGGGTGCGAGGGATCGCCGAACCGGAGCGCGTTCATCGAGGCGATGGGGCGCGCGCCCATGGTGAAGACGTCGCGGAGGATGCCGCCCACGCCGGTGGCCGCTCCCTGGTACGGCTCGATGTAGCTGGGGTGGTTGTGGCTCTCCATCTTGAAGGCCACCGCCAGGCCGCCGCCCACGTCGACCACGCCGGCGTTCTCGCCCGGACCCTGCAGGACCCGCTTCCCCTTGGTGGGCAGGTGCTTGAGGAACCGCCGGCTCGACTTGTAGGAGCAGTGCTCGCTCCACATCGCGGAGAAGATTCCGAGCTCGACCAGGTTGGGATCCCGTCCGAGGACCTTCCGAATCCGCGCATACTCGTCCTGCGAGAGGCCGTGCGCTGCGACGATCTGAGGAGTGATGGCCGCCATGGGGCGCGCACCATACCAGACCGGGCGCGGTCCGTGGGACCGCTGGGAGGGCTGGAGAGGTTGCTTTTTCCCCCCGCTCGCGTTCCGATCGGGCCATTCATGGACGCGCTGCAGTTCGAACAGGAGCGGCTGCGGTTCGCGGAGGGGGAGCGGCGCCAGCGGCTCCTGTCCGACGTGTCCCGCGTGTTGCTCGACTACATCGGGCCCGACGAGATCGAGCCCCTGCGCCGCATCGTGCACCTGGTCACCGCCGCGATGGGAAACGACTGGTGCGCGTTCGCGCTGGTCCAGCCCGACGGCACGCTGAAGAACGTCGCGGCCTACCACCCGGATCCGAAGCAGCGCGCGCTTGAGGAGAGGCTCAACCGGCTGATCCCGCCCAGGCGGTGGGACGCCCCGCCCCTCGAGCTCAACGCGCTGGTCCAGAAACGTCCAATCCTCACCGGCGAGATCACCGACGAGATGCTGCGCGCGGCGGTCCCTTCGGAGGAGGCCTTCCAGACGGTCAGGGAACTGGGGCTGACCTCGGCGGTGGTGGCGCCGATGTTCGACGGCCACGAGCCGCTGGGGAGGCTGCTGCTCGCCTCCACCGGGCCGGGCCGGCGGTACTCGAACGACGACGTCGACTTTGCCTGCTCGCTGGCCGGCCGGGCGGCCCTGGCCGTCCGCAACGCGCGCCTGGTCCGGGAGTTGGCTTCCGAGCGCGACCGCATGCTGACCGAGCGGATGGAAGCCGACCGCCGGTTCGCGGAGCTGCGGGCGGTGTTCGACTGGGATCCGAACGGGATCGCGCTGTTCGACTCGGCGGGGCTCCTCCGGATGGCCTCGCACCGCACCGAGGAGATCTTCGGCATCCCGCTGCGGGCGATGTACGGGCAACCCTACGACGAGATCTACCGGCGCAAGCTGGAGCAGGCGAATCCGCAAGGCCGGCCGGCTCTCCTGGCGCGCATCCGGCGGATCTTCGCGGATCGCAGCTCCGCCTCGCGCGACGAGATCGAGCTGGAGCGCCCGAAGCATCGCTGGCTCACCCGCAGCACCGTGCCGGTGCGCGGCGTCTCCGGCGAATACCTCGGCCGGTTGTTCGTGTACCTCGACGTCACCGAGCAGCGCGAGCTCGATCGCCAGCGCTCGGACTTCCTCACCGTGGCGGCGCACGAGCTGCGCACGCCGCTCACTCCCCTCTCCATGTATCTGCAGTCCATCGAGCGGCGGCTCGCCCGCGGCCAGGCGGTGGAGAACAACCTGGTGACCAAGGCGCGGCGGCAGGTCGACCGGCTGGGCGGGCTGGTCGAGGACCTCCTCGACCTCTCGCGGCTGGAGTCCCGGCGCCTGAGGCTCGGCTCCGAAGACGTGAAGGTGAACGAGCTGGTGGACGCGGTGGTGGCCGACTTCCGCGGCCAGACCCGAAACCACGACATCGTCTTCCACCGCTCCCCCGAGCCGCTGCTGGTGAAGGGCGACCACGAGCGCCTGGAGCAGGTGCTGGTAAATCTATTGACCAACGCGATCAAGTACACCCCGCAGGGAGGCCAGATCGTCGTGGCGGTGGAGCGGGGGGACGGCGAGGTGCGCGTCTCGGTGAAGGATCCCGGGATCGGCGTCCCGGCAGAAGAGCAGCCGATGCTGTTCCAGCGGTTCTTCCGGGCCGCCAACGCCAACACGCGCAACTACAGCGGCCTCGGAATCGGGCTGTTCGTCTCGAACGAGATCGTCAAGCGCCACGGCGGCCGCTTCGAGGTGTCGAGCGAAGTCGGGAAGGGATCCACCTTCTGCTTCCATCTTCCGCTCGCGCGGTCCCCGGCGGAGGCGCACGCGACCCGCGGGCGGGTGTTGCTGGTGGATGACGATCCCGCCATCCTCGACGCGACGGGCCAGGTGCTGCGCGAATGGGGGTACGCGGTGGACGAAGCGGGGGACGGCGAGAGCGCGCTCGACCTGGCGCGTGCGGCCCCGCCAGATCTCATGTTGGTCGATCTGATGATGCCGGTGATGGACGGCTGGACCTTGATCCAGCGTCTGCGCGAGCAGCAGGTGGCGCCGGGCGTTCCTGTGGTGGTGTTCAGCGCCGACCGCGAAGCGCGGGAGCGGGCGCGCAATCTCGCCGCGCAGGCCGCCCTGCGCAAGCCGTTCGAGCTGCAGGAGCTGCAGGACGTCGTCGAGCGCCTGATCCCCAAGAAGCCGGCGGCCTGAGATGGCGCGCAAGGTGAAGAAGATCCGGCGCTCGCAGTCCCGCCCCGCGCTCGCCATCCTCTCGCGCAAGAAGAGCCTGTACTCGACCCGGCGGCTGATCGAGGCGGCCAAGGCGCGCGGCTTTCGCACCCGCGTGATCGACGTGCTGCGCTGCAACCTCGCGCTCGAATCGGGAAACCCGCGGCTCTACCACCGCGGCAAGGAGGTGCGCGGCATCGGCGTCGCGATCCCGCGGATCGGCGCCTCGGTCACCGGCGCCGGGCTCTCGGTCGTCCGCCAGCTCGAGGCGATGGGCGTGCCGATGGTCAACGGAGCCTTCGCCATCGCGCGCAGCCGCGACAAGCTCGCGGCCTTGCAGCACCTCGCGGCCGCGGGCGTGCGCATCCCGCGCACGGTGCTCGCGCGCGGCGGCGGCGACGTGCACGAATTGGTGGCGCAGGTGGGCGGCCTGCCGGCCATCCTCAAGCTGATCCAGGGGACGCAGGGCGTGGGCGTGATGATCGCGCACAGCGCGGCGGAGGTGGAGAGCATCCTCGGAACGCTCTGGCACCTCGGGCAGGAGATCCTCCTGCAGGAGTTCGTGGCGGAGTCCCGCGGGCGCGACATCCGCGCGCTGGTGGTGGGCGAGCGCGTGGTCGGCGCCATGCGGCGCGAGGCGCAGCGCGGCGAGTTCCGCAGCAACCTGCACCGCGGCGGATTCGGCACCGCGCTCCAGCTGCCGCCAGCCGACGCGGAAGCGGCCGTGCGGGCCGCGCGCGTGCTCGGCCTCGACGTGGCCGGCGTAGATCTTTTGGAGTCGAATGAAGGGCCCAAGGTGGTGGAGCTGAATTCCAGTCCCGGGTTCGAAGGTCTCGAGCAAGCGACCGGTCTGGACATCGCGGGCGAGATCGTCGGTTACGCCGCGCAGGTGGCAGAAGGTGCGAAGCGCGTCGTCGCGCTGTAGAGGCTGAATGCTTGTTCCCCTCGCAAAAACGTCAACCCTCTGGCCGCGTTCTGCAGACGGCGCGAACGTGCGCAAGCAGCCGACCGGGCGCTTCCGCACGCACACGCGTCGCGGCGAAAAACATTCTTGCTCCGCGCGGCGCCATCGGGTCAGGATGATCGCATGGGGATGAGGCCCTCACAGGGCGCAGTCTTCCAGCGCTTGCAGTCCGCGCATTCGGACGCTCCCGCCGAGGTGGAGCTGGTCCTGTATCACGACGTCCTCTGCTCCTGGTGCTACGTCGCCGACAGCCGCCTCGAGTACCTGCACGACGAGTACGGGCCGACGCTGCGCTGGAGCCTGCGGCCCTATCCGCTCCGGCCCGAGAACCAGATTCCGGACAAGCGGCAGCGCTCGGTGCTGGCCCGCCACTTCCGCAGGCTCGGCCGCGAGCAGGAAGGCAAGGGCGTCAAGCCCGACCTCTGGACCGGAGAGGATCCGCCGGCAAGCTCCGTCCCCCCTCTGGTGGCGCTGGAAGCCGCGCTCCCGCAAGGGCCGCATCTGCAGCGCGAGCTCCTCAAGGGGATGCGGCGCGCGGCGTTCCAGCAGGGCATCAACGTGGCCCGCCGCGACGTCCAGCTCGAGCTCGCTGCGCAGGTGGGGCTGGACCTCGGCCGCTTCGTCGAGCAGATGGACGAGCCGCGGGTCGAGCAGGACGTGAACGACGCGGTGGAAGAGGCGGAGGCGCTCGGTATCAAGGGAGTGCCCGCGCTGGTGATCGGCGGCGAGTGGCTGATGCAGGGGTGCCGCGAGCTGTCGGAGTACCGGCAGGTGATCGACAAGTATCTGCGCGAGCGGGTGGCCTCGGCGCAGCTGCGCGTGACCCACTGACGGAATCTGGTCTTGAAGGCGTAGCCGCATAGCCGCCTTCGGCGGCAGCGGCTATGCTCCCGCCCGCCATGGCACCCGTCCTCGCCACGCTGATCATCCTCGCCGGCCTCGCCGTCTTCACCTTCATCATCTCCTCCCGCATCCGCCCCCTGCTCTTCTCGCGCAAGGACGTGCGCTGGGACGATCCGGCCGAGCGCACCGAGCGGCTCCTGGTCTATGGGCTGGGCCAGAAGCGGATGCCGAGCAAGCCGGAGCGGCCGGCGGGCGCGGCGCACATCTGGATCTTCGTCGCCTTCATCGTCGCGCAGCTCGGGACGCTGACCTCGTTCGGCTTGGCGTACGACGCGAGCTTCCACCTGCCCTTCCTCGCGCACGAGTCGTGGCTCGGGCAGACGTACCTCTGGGTCAAGGACATCGTCGACCTGCTCGGCACGGCGGGCGTCGCGGTGTTCCTCTACTACCGCCTGGTGCAGAAGAAGGAGCGGATGACGCTCAGCTGGGAGGGCGTCTTCATCCTCTGCATGATCCTGGGCGTCCTCTGGACCGACATCTTGATCGACGCGGCGCTGCTCGCGAAGAGCGCCGGGGAAGTTCCCTGGTACCTGCCGGTCTCTGGCAGGGTCGCCCAGTGGTTCCTCTACGGGATGTCGCCGCAGACGGCGGCCACGATGATCACGGCCGGGGTCCTGCTGCACATCGCGATCGTGATGACGTTCCTCAACTTCCTTCCGTTGGGGAAGCACTTCCACATCATCACCGGACTGCCCACCGTCTTCTTCCAGCGGCTCACTCCCATGGGCCAGCTCTCGAAGCTCGATCTGGAGCACAGCGAGAAGTTCGGCGTCGCGAAGCTGACCGACCTCTCCTGGAAGGAGATCCTCGACACCTACTCGTGCACCGAGTGCGGGCGCTGCCAGACGTACTGCCCGACCTACGACACGGGCAAGCCGCTGACGCACAAGGAAGTGAACCGGGCCATCCGCCACCACGCGCAGCAGATGGCCGAGAAGATGCCGCTGCCGCTCTCGCAGCTCGCCCGGCGGCTGAACCGGATCCCGCCGGTGACGGGCGGCGGGCATGCGAACGGCCACGGAGATCACGGCGGCCACGGCGACGGACACGCGCACGCGGACCCGGCGACCTCATCGGAAGGGGCGTTCGCGCAGAGCGGGCTGCAGCTTCCCGCCGAGCTGATCGAGCAGATGCCGCCCCTGGTCGGGAACGAGAACGGCGTCCTGCCGGACGAGACCATCTGGGCCTGCACCACTTGCGGCTGGTGCGAGCAGGCCTGCCCGGTCTTCATCGAGCAGCTGCCGCGCATCGTGGACATGCGCCGCAACCTGGTCCTGATGGAGAGCCGGTTCCCCGAGGAGGCGGCGCGCGTCTTCAAGGGAATGGAGACGCAGGGCAACCCCTGGGGGATGGGCAGCAACCGCCGGGCGGAGTGGTGCGCGGATCTGGAGCTGCCGGTCGCCGCCGGGATGGATCCTGCGGCGCTGAAGGATGTCGAGTACCTCTTCTTCGTCGGTTGCGCCGGCAGCTTCGACGATCGGCAGAAGCGGGTCTCGCGGGCGCTGGTGAAGATCCTCCAGGCGGCCAAGGTGAAGTTCTGCATCCTGGGCGAGGAGGAGACCTGCAGCGGCGACTCCGCCCGCCGCCTCGGCAACGAGTACCTCTTCCAGGCGCTCGCGCAGCAGAACGTCGAGACGCTCAAGCGCTACGGCTTCAAGAAGATCATCACCCAGTGCCCGCACTGCTTCAACACGCTGGGCGCCGAGTACCCGCAGTTCGACGGGCATTTCAAGGTGCTGCACCACTCGGAGGTGATCGCGCAGCTCGTCGCCGACGGGAAGCTGCGGCCAGGCGAGGCGCGTCTCGACGAGCCGGTCACCTACCACGACAGCTGCTACCTCGCGCGCCACAACGGGATCAGCGAGGCCCCGCGGCAGGCGCTGGTCTCACTGGGCATCCACCTGCGCGAGATGGAGCGCAACCGCACCGAGACCTTCTGCTGCGGCGCCGGGGGCGGGCGGATGTGGCTGGAAGAGACGGTGGGCCAGCGCATCAACCAGAACCGCGTGAACGAGGCGGCGAAGACGCTGGGCGGGAAGGGCACCATCGCCACCAGCTGCCCGTTCTGCCTCACCATGATCAAGGACGGCATCAGCGAGACCGGCCGCGCCGAGCAGATGGAGGCGAAGGACATCGCCGAGCTGGTGGCGCAATCGCTCCCTTGAGCGGCGTCGTCACAGTCCGGCCGTTCGAGCTCACCGACCTGGATGCCGCCGCGCGCTTCAGCGACGCGGCGCGCGCCCTCGACCCTGCCGTGGAGCCATTCGGCCAGCGGCTCGCGCTGATCGCCACAGGTCCCCGGGCGAGGCTCGATCTGTGGCGCGCGGCGGCCGGCGAGGACGGCGGCCTCTACGGCGTCGCGTTCGCGGCCGTGCGCGAGTCGGCCGGAGCGCCCATCTTCGACTTCTACACCGCCGTGCATCCATCGATGCGGCGGCAGGGTCTGGCGCGCGCGCTGAGCGAGGCGGCGCTCCAGAGCGGAGCGACGCTGCGGGCGAGAGTGCGCGAGGACGCGGCGCCCGGACGGGCTTTCCTGCGCGCCCTCGGGTTCGTCGAGGTCGGCGCGCAGCTCTCGCTGCAGTGGAGCGCGGGGCGGGTCGAGTCGCCTTCGCTTCCCGCGTTGCGGATCCGGCGCGCGGAGCGCCGCGACGAGCGCACCCTGGCCACGCTCTCGGAGCAGGGATGGGAAGGCTCGCCGGAGGCGTTCCTCTCGCGCCCGGACGAGATCGCCCAGCTCTTCGCCGGCGAGGGCCGGCTGCTGCTCCTGGCCGAGACCGGAGGGCGCCCGGTCGGGTATTTCTCCGCCGTGCAGCTCGGGCGGTCCCTCGGGATCGAGGAGGTGGCGGTCCTGCCCGAGTTCCGTCGCATGGGCGTGGGCCGCGCGCTGCTCGCGCAGGCGCTGGCGGGCGAGCGAAGCGCGGTGCTCTCGGTGAGCGAGGCGAACAAGCCGGCGCGTGCGCTGTATCGATCTCTCGGGTTCCGCCAGACCAGCCGGAGGGTCGTCATGGAAAGACCACGCTGAGAGCTCGTCATTGACGGCTGTTTTCAGCTCGCGCGGCTGACCGGCGGCGCGGACTTGGATCGCGACACCCGCACCAGCCGCACCCGCCGCTCGTCGCGCTGCACCACGGTCAGCTCCAGGCCGCCGATGTAGAAGCGGTCCCCGGTCTGCGGGATCGCGCCCGCGGCCGAGTTGAGCAGCCCGCTCAGGGTTTCGAAGTCGCCCTGGTTGGGCAGCTCGGTGCCGAGGGACTCGTTGAGGTCCTCGAGGCGGATCTCCGCGCGCACCAGCGCCGTCCCGTCGGGCCCGAACTGCGGCCCGGGGCCCTCGCGGTCGTGCTCGTCGCGGATCTCACCGACGATCTCCTCGAGGATGTCCTCCAGCGTGACGATGCCCGAGAAGCCGCCGTACTCGTCCACCACCATCGCCAGGAGCGACCGCTTTTGCTGCATCTCGCGCAGGAGCTCGCCGACCGGCTTCGTCCAGGGCACGAACAGCGCGGGGCGCACGATGTCCTGCAGCACGATCAGCTCCGGGTGCGCCATCAGCGGGATCACGTCCTTGGCGTGCAGCACGCCCCGGATGTGGTCCAGGTCGTCCTCGTACACCGGCATCCGCGTGTGCCCCTCTTCCGCGAGCAGATCGATCACCTCCTGGGGCTTGGCGTCGATCGGGACGCCCACCACGCGCGTACGCGGGACCATGATCTCCTTCGCGGTCCGCTCCGCGAAGGAGAACAGCCCGTGCACCAGCTCGGGCGGCGGAGCTCCGGCTCCTCCGCCTCGAGCCTCGTCGCTGAGGATCTTCTCGATCTCCTGGAGTGGCGGATGCGGCGGCGTGTACCGGGCAGTCGCGCCGCGTCGCAGGAGCAGCGCGTCGAAGATCCGGAGCATCAGCCGCACCGCCGGGCGCAGCAGCCGGCAGACGATGTACGTGGGTCCGGCCAACGCCAGCGCCCAGCCCAGCGGCCTCGCCGAGGCGAGCGAGCGCGGGGCCAGGTCGATGACCAGCGCCACCGCGCCGGCCAACAGGCCGGCGATGAGCTGCAGCGTGCTGCGCGAGTTCGAATGGACGCCGGCGCGCAGCAGGATGTCCCCGACCACGATGGCGCAGGCCACCGCGGCGAACGCGAGCAGGGCGGACGAGACGCCCCGCAGCGCCGCGGCGGTGGTCTCCGGCTCCTCCTTGAGCTTGAGCAGCCAACGAACACGGCGCGGGTTCTCGGCTTCCAGCGCGCGAATCTCGTCCGCGCCCGCCGCGAGCAGCGCCGTATCGGCTGCCTGCAGCAGTGCGCGGCCTGCGAGTGCGGCGCCGGCCGCGAGGAGCTCCAGCATTGGTCTCGATCGTAGTCTCCCCGCACCGAACCGCCAATGGTGTGATTTTCCAGGTGCCGGACAGTCGGATTTGCGACCTTTGTCGGAGGCGGCGGCCATGCGCTCGATTGCTTTCTGGTGTGCGTCGCACCTGGGTCCGCTGGGCAACTCCCGCGCGTTCGTCCGCCGACGGCAGCCGGCCTGAACGACCTGGTAGCGGCCGGCTGGACCGACGGAGCGGTGACGGATGCGGCCTCCTCCGGCCGCCGCGATGCTTTTTTTGCTCTCGGTACAGTTGCAGCCGGAGTAAACGCTTCACGCGGCTTGAACTGGCGGCCGTGCGGCATTAGGGTCCGCGCCTTCGGAGGCCCGAGAGCATGAAAGCCCGCGTCGTGGTCACGCTGAAGAAGTCGGTGCTCGATCCCCAGGGTCAGGCAGTCACCCGCGCCCTCGGCTCTTTGGGCTTCGGCGAGGTCAAGGACGTGCGCCTCGGGAAGATCATCGAGCTGGACCTGGAGGTCAAGGAGCCGGCCGAGGCAAGGAAGCGCGTCCAGGAGATGTGCGAGAAGCTCCTCGCCAACACCGTGATCGAGGAGTACAGCATCGAGGAGATCCGCTGATGCTGTTCGCCGTGGTCGTGTTTCCCGGAAGCAACTGCGACCACGACGTCTACCACGTGGCCAAGCACGTGCTCGGCGCCGCCGCCCGGTACGTCTGGCACAAGGACCGCGATCTCCGCAGCGCGGACGTGGTGGTGCTGCCGGGCGGGTTCTCCTACGGCGACTACCTGCGGACCGGCGCCATCGCCCGGTTCTCGCCCATCATGGAAGAGGTCAAGAAGTTCGCGCTGCGAGGCGGGCACGTGGCCGGCTTCTGCAACGGCTTCCAGATCCTGCTCGAGGCCGGGATGCTCCCCGGAGCCATGCGGCGCAACGACTCGCTCAAGTACGTCTGCCGCGACGTGAACCTCAAGGTCGAGAACGCGATGACGCCCTGGACGCGCAAGTACGCCAAGGGCGAGGTGGTCCGCATCCCCATCGGGCACGGCGACGGCAACTACTACGTCGACCCCGAGGGGCTGCGCAGGATCGAAGGCGAGGGGCAGGTCGCGTTCCGGTACGTCGATCCATCCGGGGCCCGCGGGGCGCCCGGGGCGAACCCGAACGGGTCGCTGGCGGACATCGCAGGGATCACCAACGCGCGCGGCAACGTACTCGGGATGATGCCGCACCCGGAGCGGCTGGCCGAAGGCGTGCTCGGCGGCGAGGACGGCCGGAGGCTGTTCGAGAGCATCCTCGAAGCGGTGGGTTAGCCGCTGCAGGCCGAAAGCGGCTCAGGCGCTGCGGCCGAAGGCCGCTCTGCGCCTACGTTCTTAGCTTCGAGCCTTGCGCTTTGCGTGCACGCGCGGAGCGGTCCACTCCTTGCGCTTGTGCGGCTTGTCCGCCGCTTCCGGCAGCGCGTTGATCGCGCGGCGCAGGCGGCCATGCGCCA
This sequence comes from Myxococcales bacterium, assembly GCA_035635635.1. Lineage (GTDB taxonomy): Bacteria > Myxococcota > Myxococcia > Myxococcales > 40CM-4-68-19 > 40CM-4-68-19. The sequence goes on from DASQAS010000249.1 coordinate 36,514, forward strand.
TCACCACGTCCGTGTCCGTCTGCAGCAGCGGCGCATACTTCACCCAGAAGGGTGAGCCGCCGGCCTTGGTCAGCCGGTCGATCTCCTCGCGCACTCCGGCCACGGTCCCCGTCGGCAGGAGCTCCTGCGCGAGCAGCGAGTCGAGGTCGACGATCAGCTCGCTCATCGGGTGCAGCCAGGCGAAGTAAGGGTCCTCGGTGAGCAGCCGCAGCATCTGGCCCGGGCCGCCCGCCGGGCCGACGTCCTTCTCGTAGGCCGCTCGCACCGCCTGGACCAGCGCCCGGTGCACCTCTCGCAGGGCCGCCGCCGCTTCCAGCAAGGCCGGCTTGTGCCTGCCTTCTCCGGTCATCCCTTCATCTTAAGCCGGGACGGACGCGGTTGCGGCGGGAACCGACGCCGGCCGGGGAAATTCGATCAGCGGCGGACCCCTCCAGCGCCGCAGCTCCGCCGACCCACCCGTCACCACCAGGTGCGGGAAGCCCTCGGTCGTGCGGCCGGGCGTCCACGAACCCAGGTTGAAGTAGCGGGCCCCGTGCCCCACGACCTCCTCGACCGCGCGGTGGCTGTGGCCCATCACGATGTACTTCACGTCGAAGATCTGCGCGACGCGCCGGGCGGCTGCCTGGAGCATCGGGTGGGCGTCGGTGCGGCGCCGCTTGCCCAAGAGGGCGTTGAGGGCGGCGAAGAGGATGCCGACGCAGGTGAGGGCGCCTCCCTTGGCCCAGAAGCCGTGGACTGCGTACGACAGCGTCCAGGCGGCGGCGAGGCTGGCGATCGCCAGCAGCATCCGGTCCAGGTAGAAGAGCTGCATCGAATCGAACAGGCTCTGCTCGGCGGGACGCGAGGCGATCTCGGCGAGTTGGTGTGCCTGCTTCTCCGTCCCCTGGAACCGGTTGAGCAGCTGCCTCGCGTGCGCGTTGCGGTCGACCCGCGACCCCAGCGCCTTGTCGGCGGCCCGGGCGAACGCGCGCGAGATCCGCAGCGACTGGCGGACCACCGGGTAGATGACCCGGAACACCATCACGAAGTAGTCGGCGGCGACCCGCAGCGGGTTGCCGGCCTTGAGCACCCAGTCGAGGTACTGTCGAAGGCCCCAGGTGTCGACGTCGTCCGCAACCTCGACCTGTTCGGTGTAACGGTTGACGAAGTATCGCAACACCTTCGAGCTCAGCGGCAGCTGGATCTCCGCGTCGTCGGTATGGGCCGAGAAGAAGTCGCTCTGGACCGAGTAATGGTCGTGGGCGTGACCGTGCTCCGCGTAGAAGAAGCCGGGTTCCAGGTAGAACCAGTCGTGGAACTCGACCAGCCGGTCGACTTTCCGGCGCGGCGCGCCGCTCCGTTCGGCCAGGATGCGCCGGAATTCCTGCTGGACGGCCGGCCAGCGCCATTCGGAATCATGGTTCCCACGGATGATGTGAACCGAATTTCCCCGGTGGACAAAACGGGCGAGTGCGTCAAAAACCGCCGGGTGTCGCTCGGCCGTGCGCCGCAGCTTCCACACGCACTTCGACTCCGTGGGAGCGAGGCCAAGCGCGCGTTCCTCCGCGGAAATCTCGAAGGGAGCCGGGGCGGTGGGGACCAGGGTGATGGCGACGAAGTCGACGATGTCGCCGTTCAGGATCAAACGCCAGGGCTTGCCCTCGTCGCGGTGGGTGGCGTGGTAGCTCAAGAACTGCGCCAGCGGCGCGTCCGTAGGACGCGGCTTGTCGAGCTTGTTGCCGGGTCGCAGATCGCAGCCGAGATGCAGGTCCGAGATGGCCAGAAGGTTGTGCCGGCGCTCAGAAAGCGACCGGACCGTCCGCCACACACGCCCGAGAACCATCGGTAGACGCCCCCTCCCCCCGAAGGAACGTCTGAGCAAGCAGCGTGCCGCTGGCCTTTAGCCGATTTCCTTCTGGTAGACGCGGTACGTCTTGTACTTGCGGGCGCCCATCCGCTCGATGCCGCGGTTGATCATCACGTTGTCCTCGAGCGTCCAGGAGAGCTCGCCGCCGACGTATCCGCGGGCCCCCCCCCGGCGCGCCACCTCCACGTAGAGGACCGCCGCGAGCGTGCCGTACCGGTGCGAAGCGCGATACTCCTCCTTCACGCCCAGGAGCAGCAGCCGCGCGTGCTTGGGTCTCCTGAACTTCAGTCGCCAGAGGAGCTTCGCGAGGTTCAGCGGGCGCTTCATCAGCTCGCCGTCGAAGTCCTTCACCATCTCGTTCACGTCCGGGATGGCGAAGCACATCGCAGCCGGCTTCCCGTCGACCTCGGCCACCAGCGCGATCTCGGTGTCGACGAACATCTTGTACTCGGTGGCGATGATCTCCAGCTCGTCGGCGGTGAAGGGAGTGAAATTCCAATTCTGCGCCCAGGCCGAGTTGTAGACGTCGCGGACGATCCCGATCTCGCGGCGGAAATGGGCGAGATCCATCGGGCGGACGCGGACGTTGGGGAGCTGGAGCGTCCTGGCCGCGATCTTTTGCGTGCGCTCGTCGATGTGCCCGCTCGTGTACCACCAGGCGTAGAAGTCCTTCGCCTTGATCAGCCCGGCCGACTCGATCAAGGGGCCCACGTAGGGGCGGTTGTGGGGCATGCCGATGCGGGGCGGCGTGTCGAAGCCCTCGATCAGCACGCCGACCTCTCCCTTCGAATCCAGCGTGAAGGGTCCGCGCAGGCGCGTGCGCCCCTTGGATCGCGCCCACCCGGCGGCAGCCTCGAAGAGGGCACGGGCGACTGCGGGATCGTCGGCGCTGTCGAAGAACCCGAAGAAGGCGACGCCCTTCTCGTCGGGCCACTGCTTGTCGAAGTCGGTGTCGATCTGGGCGGAGATCCGGCCCACCGGCTGACCGTCGCGGAGCGCGAGGAAGCAGCGCACTTCGCCGTGCTTGAGGAACGGGCTCTTCTTCGGGTCCAGCGAGCGGCGGTAGTCGTCGAGCAGAGGCGGAACCCAGTTCGGGTCCGACTTCATCCCCAGTGTCCAGGGGACGCGGAGGAACGTTTCCAGCTCTTTCTTCGACTCGACCGGGCGGATCTCGACTGCCATGGGGCCGCGGAACCTAGCACAGGGAATGATTGCGGCGGGCCGCCCCGCGTGTTACGCGAATGCCTTTTCTATCAGGGCCTTGGATGGACTACAGAGACACCGTTCAGCTGCCGAAGACCGATTTCCCCATGCGCGCGGCGCTCAGCGAGCGCGAGCCCGCGCAGGTCAAGGCCTGGGAAGACGAGAAGGTCTACGAAGAGCTCTTGCGCAAGAACGCCAGTGCGGAGCGCTTCATCTTCCACGACGGACCGCCGTACGCGAACGGCCCCATCCACCAGGGCCACTTTCTCAACAAGATCCTCAAGGACCTGGTCTGCAAGTACCACTTGATGTTGGGGCACCTGACCGACTTCGTGCCCGGCTGGGATTGCCACGGCCTCCCCATCGAGCGGCAGGTCGACAAGCAACTCGGAGCGAAGAAGCGGGAGCTGAGCGTGGGCGAGTTCCGCCGCGCCTGCCGCAAGTTCGCCGAGGAACAGATCGACCTGCAGCGGAAGGACTTCAAGCGCCTGGGGATCTTCGCCCGCTGGGACCATCCCTACAAGACGATGGACTTCCGCTACGAGGCGGACATCGTGCGCGAGCTGGCGAAGTTCGCCCGCCGCGGCGCAGTCTACCGCCGCAAGCGGCCGGTGCACTGGTGCTTCGTCGACGTGACCGCACTGGCGGAAGCGGAGGTCGAGTACGCGGAGAAGACCAGCCCCTCGATCTACGTCCGCTTCCCGGTGACCTCGGGCGGACCGGAGGGATGGGGCCTGGCGATCTGGACCACCACGCCCTGGACCATCCCGGCGAACCTGGCCATCACCGCGAATCCCGATCTGGAGTACGTGGCCTACGATCTGCCTCGCCACGGCGTGACCGTGGTCGCCAAAGACTTGCTCCACTCGTTCCTCAAGGAGTGTGCTCCCGAGGAGCTCTCGCAAGGCTCGGATGCGCGCGGCGACGACCTGGTCTCGGCGGCTCGCGCCACCGGCGCGACGCTGAAGCATCCGCAGCGGATCAAGAAGACGCTGCAGGGCAGCGACCTGGCCGGCTGGAAGTACCGGCACCCGCTGATCGCGCGCGAGAGCCCGGTGGTGCTCGGCGCGCACGCGACGGCCGAGACCGGCACCGGGCTGGTGCACACGGCGCCGGGGCACGGCGAGGACGACTTCAACATCGGCGTGGAGCACGGGCTGCCCATCTGGGCGCCGGTGGACGGGCAGGGCCGCTTCACCGCGGACGTCGGGATCGAAGGACTTGCGGGGATGAAGGTCTTCGACGCCAACCCGAAGATCATCGAGATGCTCGCCTCCGCCGGGGTGCTGCTGAACGCCGGGGGCAAGGCGGGACAGATCCGCCACGCCTATCCGCACTGCTGGCGCTGCAAGAACCCCGTGATCTTCCGCGCCACCGACCAGTGGTGGATCGGGCTCGATCTGGAGGTCGACCTGCCCGGCCGCGGCCGCACCACCATCCGCAAGGCCGCGCTCCAGGCCATCGAGGAGATCGACGCGCACGGCGGATGGATCCCTGCCTGGGGCAAGGAGCGGATCCGCAGCATGGTGGAGGGCCGGCCCGACTGGTGCGTCTCGCGCCAGCGGGTGTGGGGCGTTCCGATCCCGGTCTTCTACTGCGCGAAGGACCGCGAGCCGTTGGTCTCCCCCGAGGCGATGGATCACGTCGCCGGAATCTTTGACAAGGAGGGCGCGGACGCCTGGTTCGACCGGACCGTGGCCGACCTGATCAAGCCCGGCTCGCGCTGCGGCAAGTGCGGGGGCACCTCCTTCGAGAAGGAGAGCGACATCCTCGACGTCTGGTTCGACTCCGGCTCTTCCTTCGCGCCGGTCCTCGAATCGGGGGTCTGGCCCACCTTGAGGTTCCCCGCCGACCTCTACCTGGAGGGCTCGGACCAGCACCGCGGCTGGTTCATGTCGTCCTTGATGATCGGCATCGGCACCCGCGGGAAGGCGCCCTACCGGAGCGTGCTCACGCACGGCTTTCTGGTCGACGGCCAGGGCCGCAAGATGTCCAAGTCGCTGGGCAACGCGCCGGATCCGCAGGAGCTGCTCAAGAAATACGGCGCGGAGCTGATGCGGCTGTGGGTGGCGGGCTCGGACTATCGCGACGACATCGGCTTCTCCAACGCCATCGTGGAGACGCTCTCCGAGAGCTACCGGAAGATCCGCAACACGCTGCGCTACTGCCTCTCGCAGCTGCACGAGTTCGACCCGCGCCGCGACACCACCACCGAGCTCCTGCCCATCGACCGCTGGGCGCTCTCGCGGTTCGAGCGCTACCGGGCCGCGGCGATCGAGGCCTACGACCGGTACGAGTTCCACAAGGTCTACCGGGCCACCCTCGAGCTCTGCGCGGTGGACCTCTCCGCCTTCTACTTCGACGTCCTGAAGGACCGGACCTACTGTTCGGGCAAGCGCTGGCCCGAACGCCGGGCTGCCCAGACGGTCCTCTACCGCATCGTCCGCGACTTGAGCCGCCTGCTCGCTCCTGCCCTCTCGTTCACCGCCGAGGAGGCCTGGAAGTACGTCCCGCAGCGCGCGGTGAGCAGCGTCTTTCTCGCCGGGTTCCCGCCTCCCGAGCCGGGCCTCGTCTCCGACTCGCTGGAGGAAGAGTTCCGCGTCCTCCAGGGTCTACGGGAGGTGGTCAACCTCGCCCTGGAGCAGAAGCGCGCCGCCAAGGAGATCGGCAAGGCGACCGAGGCGGAGGTGACGCTGACGGTCCCGCCCGGGATGGCGAGGGAGGTCGCCCAGCGTTACGAGAAGGACCTGGCAGATCTCTTCCTCTGCGCGAGCGTTGTCTTGCGTCCGGGGGCCAAGGCGTCGGCCGAGGTGCGCAAGAGCTCGCACCGGGCGTGCGAGCGCTGCTGGCGCGCGCTCCCCGACGTGGGAGAGAACGGCCTGTGCGCGCGGTGTCAGCGCGCCGTGAGCGAGGGTTGATGGAAAAGGGCATCTCCAAGTGGAAGGTCCTCGCGCTCCTGGCCGGCGTGTGGGTGGTCGCCGACCAGGTGACGAAGTACCTCGCGGTCGAGCACCTGACCTCCGCGTTCGACCGGGCCGGGGCGTACACCTTCTCGGAAAAGGTCCGGGCGTTCGTCACGCAGCGCGATGTGCTGGAGCGCGGCTACGCCAACTCCAGGCCGGTGGTGATCACGCCGTTCTGGCAGCACCGGTACACGCAGAACCGGGGCGCGGCCTGGGGGCTGCTCGCGGGGGCCGGCGAGAAGTTCCGCGTGCCGTTCTTCTACCTGATCAGCCTGGCGGCGGTGATCTTCATCTTCTCGTACTACCGCAAGCTGCGGAGCGACCAGCGCTACATGCAGATCGCGCTGGCCCTGGTGCTGGGCGGGGCGATCGGAAACGCCATCGATCGTGTGCTGCGCGGGTACGTGATCGACTTCATCGACTGGCACTGGTTCGATCCGAACTGGATGCGCCCCTCGCTCCACTGGCCCACCTTCAACGTCGCGGACAGCGGGATCACGGTGGGCCTGGTGATGCTGTTCCTGGAGATGCTGCTCGCGAAGAAGGCGGCCAAGGAGCCTGCCGCTCCCGCGCCGAGGCAAACTTAATGTTACCCGTCCTGTTCACGCTCACCATTCCTCCCTCCCTGGGCATCGTGGTCTGGCTCGCGGTTTCGATCGCCTCGGGAGCCTGGCAGGTCCGATCCGCCAAGGCGGCGGGCGAGAAAAATCTGGTGAAGACGTTCGCGACCTGGACCGCGGGCACCGCCGCGGTGCTGTTCGCGGCCGTGAAGCTCCTGGGTGGCCAGAACATCCTCCATCTCGAGCGGCCGCTCTCCATCCCGGTGCACACGTACGGCATCCTGGTCGCGGCGGGCTTCCTGGTTGCCATGTCGATGGCGGCCCGGGCGGCGGAGCGCAGCGACCTCAGCCGCGACCGCGTGCTGGACCTGTCCTTCGGGATCCTGATCGCCGCGATGATCGGATCGCGGGTGCTCTTCATCATCGTGAACTGGAGCGAGTACTCGAACGACCTGCTGGGCATCTTCCAGTTCTGGAAGGGCGGGCTGGTGTTCTACGGCGGGTTCATCGGCGCGGTGCTGTTCTCCGTCTGGTACATGCGCCGCCACGACATGCCGTTCCTCCAGTACGCCGACGCGATGGGTCCCACCGTGGCCATCGGGCAGGCGCTGGGAAGGCTCGGCTGCTTCTCGGCCGGCTGCTGCTGGGGCGCGGCCTGCGACGCGCACTATCCGCTCGCGGCGCGCTTCCCGCCGGAGTCGCTCGCCTACCAGTCGCAGGCGACGGCGCACACGATCACCTCGGGCGCGGCCAGCACCGTCCCGATCCATCCGACGCAGCTCTACGAAGCGCTCGGGTGCGCGCTCATCTTCCTCTTCCTCACGTACTGGCGCTCGCGAAAGCGGTTCCACGGCGAGCTGCTCGCGCTCTACCTGATGCTGTACGCGCCGCTCCGCGCGCTGGTCGAGACCTTCCGCGGCGACGAGGAGCGCGGGCGGGTGTTCAATTTCCTCGGCGGGTGGGCGCGGCACGCATGGTGGAACCTGTCCACCAGCGAGCTGATCAGCATCGGGATCTTCGCTGCCGGTGTGGCCATCTGCGTCACCCAGAGCCGCCGACAGGCACAAGCTTCGGTCCCTGCCACGGCGTGAGGTAGACTTTCCCGGTGGCCGCGCCGACCGGGACACAGCAGCTGCCTCAGGAGAAGTTCGCCGAGGAGCTGACCGAGCTCGACGAGTCGATGCAGAACCTCCAGGTCCTGTACGAGAAGTACTTCCTGGGCATCGACCGCAGGCCGCCTGAGCAGGAGCGCAAGCGGGTCTCGCAGAAGGCGCGCGAGATGCGCAACGCGGCCATCCGGAATACGGCGCTGAAGTTCAAGATCAACACGCTGTTCGCGAAGCTGCTCTCCTTCGAGCGGATGTGGGATCGGACTCTGCGCGAGATCGAGGACGGCACGTACAAGCGCGACGTCTTCAAGGCCGGCCTGCGGCAGAAGGACCGGGAGGACAAACAGCCCGCGCCTCCACCGGCGCTGCGCAACGCCCGGCCGGGCATCTCGGACGAGAGCCTTCGACGGCTGTACGACACGTACCTGGTAGCGAAGAAGCGCTGCGGCGAATCCACCGCCGGCATGACCTTCGACTCGGTCGCCTCGCGCATCCGCGCCCAGGTGCCGGAGCTGATGCAGAAGCACAAGGCGAAGAACATCGAGTTCAAGGTCGTGATCAAGGGCGGCAAGGCCGTCCTCAAGGTCGTTCCGCAGACCTGACCGACCGCGCCATCCAGTTTTGAACGCGACGCCGCCGCCCGGGAGTTGCCGGGCGGCTGGGCGGTACCCACCCTTGCGCCCATGGCGAGGGGGGGCTTCGTGATGCGTCGGACAGGTCTGCTCGCTTTGCTGGTGGCCGCAGCGTGCGCGAAAGCTCCGCCAGCGCCCCGACAGTCGGAGGCGATGGAGCGCTCGGCGCGGATGCTGAAACAGCTCGAGCGCCTCGAGGCGGACCTGCACCAGGGCACCGCCGAGACCGGCACCTACTCGGAGCTGGTCGAGCGGCACACGCGCACCGAGCAGATCGCCTGCCAGGTGACCAACGACCACGTGCTGGAGATCAGTCGGCTCGCGGCGATCCAGGAATCGCGGATGGCCAGCAAGCAGGAGCATCGCGAGGGCCGCGCCCGCAAGCGCAAGGTAGTGGCGATGGGGCGCGCGCGGCCCAGCCGAGCGCTCGCCCGCCAGGCCAACTAGTTCGGATCGGGGAATCCGCCGACAGGATGCTGCGTTGTTGAGCCTGAACGCTGCCCGAGCAGGGGCGGCCAGAGCAAGGAGACGTCATGCGGAAATCTCTCACCTTCATCGCGCTCGCGGGCCTCGCGGCCTGCGCGACGCCGGGCACGCGGACGGCGATCGGCGCCGGCGGCGGGGCCGCGGTGGGCGCGGGTGTCGGCGCGATCGTGGGCGGCTGGAAGGGGGCGGCCATCGGAGCCGCGGTGGGCGGCGTGGCCGGCGGTGCCGTCGGCAACTACCTGGACAAGCAGGCCCAGGAACTGAAGGAAGTGGCAGAGACCACCAAGCGGACCAAGGACGGGATCCTGGTGGACCTCAAGTCCAAGCTGCTGTTCACCACCGACAGCTCGGTCTTGAAGCCCGAGGCGGTCGAGCTGGTGGCGAAGCTCGGCGACATCATCGCGAAGTACCCCGATGACCGGGTCAAGATCATCGGCTACACCGACTCGACCGGGTCGGTGGCGCACAACGAGGAGCTCTCGCTCCGTCGCGCGAAGTCGGTGCGCGAGGTGCTGCAAGGGCGCGGGGTGAAGCCCGAGCAGATGATCGTGGAAGGCGTGGGTCCGGAGCGGCCGGTGGCCAGCAACTCCACGGCGGCGGGACGAACGCAGAACCGCCGCGTCGAGCTGCACATCGACGTGCCGACGCAGGTGGCCGCCCAGTAATCATGTAGGGGACATGATGAGCCGCGGAGCGGCGATTCGTGTCCCCTGGACGCCTCGGACAAAATCAAAACCTGGCTGTCCCGGTGAAAACCGGGACAGCCTTTTCTTCATTCGAACATCTTCTCGACCGGAACCACCTGCACGTCCGAGTCGCCCTGCGCGCCGAAAGGGAACTTCTCGATCTCCTTGTCGGTCGCGAGTTGGGCGGGAGGCTTCTCCGGAGTCTTGCCGGTCGCGTCCCGCTGGTAGCGGATCGGCGTCGGCTCTCCGGAGAGCAACGTCTTCTTCACCGACGCCATGTCCTTGCCGGCGAGCACGATCTCGAGCTTCGAAGGATCGATCCATTTCCGCCAGGCCGAGTTCACCTGGTCGGGCGTGACGAACCGCAGCCCGGACCGCCAGGTCGCGAGAAAACTAGATATCCCGTCGAACTGATCGTCGAGCGCGTACCCGAGCTTGCGCGCGTCGGTCTGATTGAAGAGCAGGATGTATCCGTCGAGGAAGCCCTTGGACTGCTCCACCTCTTCCTTCGAGAACAGCTCCTCCTTCAAGCTGCGCGAGAGCTCGTAGAGCGCCGCGCGCACCGCGAACAGCCGGTTCTCGTCCCGCACCGGCCGCAGCCAGATGGTGAAGTCCTGCTGCTGCCGCGCGCGTCCGGTCTGGGCCGTAGCGGCGTCGAACCCATCCTGCTGGAAGTGCTCGATGTACGCGTAGTCGCCGTAGTTCAGTCCGCGCGCTTCGCGCAGCCGCTGCATCAGCCGTCCGTTGAACTGCCGGTGCTCGCCGAACGCGCTGCGCGCGACGGACATGGCCGGCCAGTCGGCATCCTTGTGCGAGAGGTCGTACGGCAGACCGATGGAGATCGCGGTCGAGTCCGCGAGCTTCTCCACCAGGAGGAAGCGCGGCCCGTGCGGACCCTGCTCCGGGACGGCGGCGGGCGGTTGGGACTTCGCCGGCAGCCCGGCCATCGCCTGCGCGACGTCCTTGCCCAGCGAGGGCGGATAGCCGCCGGAGACTCCCACCGTCAGCCGATCGGCGGTGAACACGCGCGCGGCGTGCTGCTGCAGGTCCTGCAGGCCGAGCGACTTCAGCTCGGACGCGTGCCCCAGGGTCAACCGCCCGTAGGGATGTCCGCGGTACATCAGCTCGGAGAGGGACTCCTTGCCCAGGTTCTCGTCATCGCCCTGGCGGAGCCGCTTCTCGATGTCGTTCACGGCCGCATCGCGCAGCCGCCGGAACTCGGCGGGATCCCAGCGCGGGTGGAGCAGGACGTCGGTGAGGATGGGCAGGAGCTTGCCCAGGTTGTCCTTGTGCACGCGCGCGCTGAAGGTGGTCATCTCCTTGTCCACCCGGACGTCCAGCTCGGCCGCGAGCGGGAACAGCGCCTCGAGGAGCTGCTTCGCGCTCAGAGCCTGCGTGCCGCCCTCGGTCATCACCCGCGCGGTGAGAGAGGTGAGCCCGGCCTTGCCCCTGGGATCGTCGATTGCACCGGAGCGAAACCGGAGCTGCACGTTCACGATCGCGTTCTGGGTGGCGGGCAGCTCGAGGAGTTGCAGGCCGGCAGGGAGCGTCCCGGGCATCACCCGCGGCGGAGGGGCGATGCCGGTGCCTCCGCGCGGCGATGGACCGGCGTCCGCAGCGCCCGCCGCTACCAGCGCGCCCTTGTGCGGCTCGGTGCCCGGAGGGCTGACGCCGGCGTCGCCCGACCCGCCGGTGTCGACGGCGCCCGCGGCGGGACGGGTTCCGCCGTCGGCCTGGCCCGCGGCCGGCGGTCGCACTTGCTGCTGCGCGCAGGCGGCGGCGACGGCGAGGGCCAGCGCGAAGGCGTTGAGGGGCCTCATCGCCCACCTCCCTTCGCCGTGACCAGCGTGACCGTCGTCCGGTTCAGGTCCATGAAGTGGGATTTGGCGAACTCCTGCAGGTCGCGCGGCTGCACCTGCGCCAGCGCGGCGAACTCCTTGTTGAGATAGTCCACGTCGCCGGTCAGCGCGGTGTTCACCGCCAGCGTCACCGCTGCGGAGTCCGCCTTGTCGAGCGCCATGGTGTTCGAGTAGCGCAGGTTGCTCCGGACGGCCTCGAGGCGCTTCGCGTCTACCCGGCCTCCGGCGAGGTTCTTGATCTCGCGCAGCACGGAGGTTTCCACCGTCCTCAAGTTCTTCGCGTCCTTCACGCGCATCAGAACGCCGAAGAGATTCGGATCGCGGCGGTCGTTGTAGGTCGCGACCATCGAGTCGACGGTCTGCCTGCCCAGAATCAAGCTCTGGTAGAGCGGGCTGGTCGGCCCGAACAGGTACGCGTTGAGCAGGTTCGCCACCGCGGCGCTCTTGAGGTCGCTGGCGGCCGCCGTGTGCCAGGTGATCCAGATGCGCGGCAGCGTCGGCTTGTCCCAATCCACCTGGGCGCGGCGGCTCTGCCGCTGCTTCGGCTCGCGCGGCACCGGCACCGCGTCCAGCCTCCCGCTCCAGCCGCCGTACGCCTTCTCGATCTGCGCGAGCGTCGCCGCCTTGTCGAAATCTCCGGCGACGAAGATGGTGGCGTTGTCCGGCGTGTAGTAGCGGCGGAAGAACTCGCGCGAGTACTCGAACCCGGATGGCATGTTCTCGATGTCCTTCAGATAGCCGATCACCGTGTGCCCGTACGTGTGCCGGGTGAAGGCGGTCTCCACCATCTTCTCGAACATCTTCTGCTCGGGATTGCTGGCGCTCTTGATGTACTCGCCGAGGATGGCCCCGGCCTCGGTGCGGAAGGCGGGCTCGTCGTAGAAGAGGTTGCGGAACCGATCGGCCTCGTACTCGATGATGGTGGGGAGCGCCTGGGCCGGACCGTAGAGGTGGTAGACGGTCATGTCCTCGCTGGTGAACGCATTGGTGGAGAGGCCGAGGCGGGTGACGGTCCCGTTGTAGTCCTCCGCGGAGTGCTGCTTGGTGCCGCGGAACATCATGTGCTCGAAGAAGTGCGCGAAGCCGGAGCGGCCCTTCTCCACCTCGTTGCGGCTGCCGACGCGCATCAGCGTGTAGTAGGCGACCAGCCCCGGGGAGTCGTACTGGATGAAGGCGACGCGCAGCCCGTTGGGCAGCGCGTGCACTTCCACCGGGAACGGGAAAGCCTTGGTCGCGTCGGGCACGGCCGGTACGGAGGCCGCGACGAGCGCGGCGAAGAGCGGAAGCAGCATGCATTTTCCTCCGAGGGGCGCGCAGCTTAGCCGACACCCGGCGCAAATCAAGGAATGAAATGGCGCGATTCGAAGAGTGAATCAGGCCTGCAGCACGGGCCTTTCCGCATCGCCCGCCCAGAGCGCGAACCGGTGCTTGCCGGCGGATTTCGCCTCGTACATCGCGCCGTCGGCGCGGTCGAGCAGCTTCTCCGGATCGTCGGGCGCGGACTCGAACCAGGCCATCCCGACGGACGCGCCCACGTCCAGGCCCGGGTGGCGATCCCCGAGCGCCCGCGTGCGCGAGAGGAGCCTGCGCGCCAGCGGCTCGACCGCGGTTCGCTTGGCGTCGGTGAAGAGGACCGCGAACTCGTCGCCGCCCAGCCGCGCCGCGACGTCGCTGGCACGGATGGTCTCACGGATCGCCCGCGCCACCTCCTTGAGGAACTCGTCGCCTTCCACGTGGCCCTTCTCGTCGTTGATGCGCTTGAAGTTGTCGATGTCGATGTAGGCGATGGAGACCGGATTGGCGGTACGGCGGGCGCGGGCCAGCTCGTCGGAGACGCGCTCCAGGAAGGCGCGGCGGTTGGGCAGACCGGTGAGCGGATCGGTGCGGGCCAGCTTCTCCTCGGCGTCGAGCATGCGGGAGAGCCGCGCGTTCACGTCCTTGAGCCGGCGGCGATCCTCGCGGATGCGGACCACCATCGCGGCCATGGCGATCAGCATCGCCAGCCGGCTCATCGAGTTCCAGAGGAGGCTGCGAGTGGGCTCGCCGCGGTGGCCCCAGGCTTCCGCCTCGAACCAGGCGATCCCTGCGGTGAGCGCGGCGAGCAGCGCGGGTCCGCGGCCCAGCCACCACGCGGCGCCGAGGACCGGGGCGACGTAGAAGAGGGCGAAGGAGAACCAGGGGCCGGTGACGTAGTCGAGCAGCCCGACCGCCGCCAGCCCGGCGACCACGGCGAGCGCAATCGCGGTGCGCAGAAATCCCGGCTTGTCCGGCCGCCTCCTCACGCGCGGCGAGGCTAGCGCGGCCTCCCCATCAGGTCACTTTCGCGGCCGTCCAGACCGGCACCTGCCAGAGCGCGTAGCCGCGCGGGTCGCGGACGCAGGCGATCATCTCGCGCCAGCGCCGCTCCACTTCTTCGCGCGGCACCCCGGCGTGCTGCACGATGGGGTCGGTGTAGCCGTCGCGCCAGGCTTCCCAGATGCGCGCGAAAGTCTCGCGCGGCACGCGCAGCGTATCGACCACCACGTAATCCACCTGGATGTCGCGCAGCCCCAGGTCGGTCAGGTGCGTGAACGTCTTGCGGCCGACGTGGAGGTCGCAGCCGATGGCCGCGCCGTAGCGGTTGGGGATCTGCTGCCAGAACCCGTCGGAGTCGAGCCCGGTCGGGTGGCACCAGAGCATCCCGTAGTCCTCGGCGATCACGTGCAGGCGGCCGCCGGGTTTCAGCACACGGGCCATCTCCTGCAGGGCTCGGCGGGCGTCGGGCAGCGCCTGGATCACGTGGCGGCTGACCACCAGGTCGAACTGGGCGTCGTGAAAGGAGAGCCGCAGCGCGTCCTCCCGCTGGAACTGCGCGCGGGCGGCGAAGCTCGCGTTGCGCGCGCGGGCGCGTTCGAGGTGCGCCTCCTCGAGATCCACGCCCAGGTAGGTGGTCTGCGGGAAAAGGCGCAAGAGCCGTGACGGAAGCTCTCCGGTGCCGCAGCCGACGTCGAGGATGCGTCCCTGCGCCTGCGGCGGATGGCGGCGGAAGATGGGCTCCTCCTGCGGCCAGATGGCCTCGATCTGCGCCGCCAGGTTGCGGACCATGGACTCGTCCGCCATCTCTTTGGCTTGCGGAGAGCTGGGATTCATGGGGCCGGTAGCTTAACGTGGGTCCGGCGCGCACACTTGGACGATCGCGCATCAACGCGGCTGAGCCTGTGCCGGGATCCCCTTCTCCTCGCACTGCTGCCGCAGCTCGACGACGGTCTTCCACGCCCGCTTGCGATCGACGTTCGCCTCCAGCACCGCGTTGCGGTAGTGGATGACTTCGAGGAAGAGCGCGATCACCGCGATCACCAGCGCGGTCTCGAAGGCCGTGCGCTTCATGCCGGGCAGCAGAGTCCCGTTCCGGGCGCGAGGCAAGGAAACGTCCTCTCTTGTAGGGCGCATGGCCGCTCCGGCGAAGGTCGCGTCGCATCAGACCTTTGTCGTGCGGCAGCGGTATTTTTCAACACGACCCCGGCCTTGGTCGAATGGCTTCGTGCACGAAAACGAAATAAATGAGGATTGCGGTTCAGCATGGCCAACCCGATCCAGAGCGGTCCTTCCCGGCTAGTCCTTCTCGTGGAGGACGAGGCCGACGCTCGCACCATCCTGGCCCGCAGGCTTCCCGCCCTGGGCTGGCGCTGCCTGGTCCACGACAGCGTGGAGAGCGCGCTGGCCGCTCCCGAGCTGAGCACGGTGGACGCGATCGCGGCGGACGTCTCCTTCGGCGACGGCCGCATGAGCGGGGTGGAGCTGGTTCTGCAGCTGCGCAGCCGCGGCGTGCGCGTGCCAGTGGTGCTGATGTCGGGCGTTGCCGACGCGAAGCGCCTGGTGGCGGCCTTGCAGCCCGGCGCGGCGGTCCTGCTGGAGAAGCCGTTCGCCACCGAGGTCCTGCGCAGTGCGCTGGAGGATGCGACGCGCAATCCCGTTTCGGTGCCGGAGGTCGCGGCCCGGTCGCATTGAATTCGGGCTGAGGCGCGAACGTCCCTCAGGTGTTATGCTTCGATTGGTGAGAGACCACATGGCGATGAATGACTGCACTCGCTGGCTCAAGGCAGGAGCGCTCGCCGCCCTGATCGCGATGCTCGGGTGCGCCCACGCGTCCACGGAGAAGCCGGAAGTGGCCGACAGGGTGTTCCTCACGGGCTCGCACATCCCGGTGCGGATCGATCCGAAGAACGGCATGCCGGTGACGACCTCGCCGGTCCAGATCTACAGTCGCGATCAGATCATCGGGACGGGATCGCCCGACACGGGCAGGGCGCTCTTGACGCTCGACCCGAGCGTCACGATCGGGCCTTAGAAGACCTTCCGGGCGCGCGCGCCGGGCTGACCTCGCGGGCGGCGGCTTCCAGCGAGTCGAGCAGGGCCTTCACCGTCGGGCGCCGCGAGTCGTTCGCGCGCCAGAGCGCGTAGACGCGCCGGGAGAGCGCCGGCCGGACCTGGACCAGCCGGACTCCCTTGGGCAGCTCACCCCGGCCCAGCCGCGGAATGACCGCCATGCCCAGGCCCGCAGCCACCAGCGCGAGCTGCGTCGGGTGCTCGGCGGCGGTGTGGACGATCTCCGGCTCGATGCCGCTCATCCGCAGCGTGAGCACCAACCAGTCGTAACAGATCGATCCCTTCTGCCAGCTGATCCACTTCTCCTTTTGCGCGACCAGTTCGGCAAGCTCCACGCTGCCGCGTTTCGCCAGGCGGTGATTGGCGGGGACCAGCAGATCCGCCTGATCATCGAGCAGGTCGCGGCGCTCGAGATCGCGAGGCAGCACGAGGGGCGCGTTGAACCAGTCCTGGGCGACTGCGACGTCCAGGTCTCCGCGCAGGAGCAGGGGGATCGAGTCGGGTGGCTCCAGCTCCTGCATGCCTACTTCCAGCCGCGCATGGGTCTTCTGCAGGCGGGCGAGCGCGGCCGGCGCGATGCCGCGGGCGGCGGTCGGGAAGATGCCGAAGCGGACGGCGCCGGTGACCGCCGTCTGCGTCGCCTCCAGGTCGGCGCGCGCCCGCTCGAGCTGGGCCAGGACCGCGGTGGCGTGGCTGGCGAGGACCAGTGCCGGCTCGGTGAGGCGGATGCCGCGGCCCTTGGGCTCGAGCAGGCGATGTCCCAGCTCCTGCTCGAGCTTGGAGAGCTGCTGCGAGACGGCGGAAGCGGTGAGATGCAGCGCGGCGGCGGCCTTGGTGACCGAGCCATGCGTGGCGACGGCATGCAGGCAGCGGAGGCGGTTGAAGTCGATCATGGCGGTTCCCATCCGTTCAGCGTAGCTCAACGATACATTCAAAAACAATTCAGGCAACCGAAACAGTAGACCTGGCATCCCTCTGCGCATGGGCCAGAAGAAGCTGCTGGGGCTGACGCTGTTGCCAGGACTGATCTGGGGCACTTCCTTCCTGTTCATCGCGAACGGGCTTCAGATCCTGCCGCCCGAGGGAGTGACGTTCGCTCGCATCGCGCTCGGGTTCGTGGCGCTGGGACTGCTTCCGGCGGCCCGGCGCCCGGTGGCGCGGGGTGACTGGGGCGCGATCCTGGCGCTGGCGGTCACCTGGTTCGCGTTCCCGCTGTCGGTGTTCCCGTTTGCGGAGCAGCACGTGAGCTCGGCGCTGGTCGGGCTGCTGAACGGTGGGACGCCGATCTTCGTGGTGATCGTCGCGAGCCTGATCTCGCGCAGCGCGCCAGGCAGGCCGGTGTTGGTGGCGCTCGCGGTCGGCCTGGTCGGGCTGGGATTGATCGCGGCGCCCACGCTGGCGGACGGATCCAGCGAGCTGACCAGTACGCTGGCCATCCTGGCGGCGCTCGCGTCGTACGGTGTGGCGGCCAACCTGGCGGGGCCGCTGCAGCGGCGCAACGGGGCGCTTCCGGTGATCTGGCGGGCGCTCGGGATCGCGCTGCTGCTGACGGCCCCGTTCGGGGCGCCGGCGATGCTGCGGTTCCATTGGGAGACCGGGCCGGTGCTGTCGATGCTGGCGCTGGGCGTGCTCGGGACGGGGATCGCGAATTTGGCGATGGCGTATGTCGCGGGCAGGGTCAGCCCGTTGGCGGCTTCCGCGTCGATCTTCCTCATCCCGGTGGTCTCGGTGATCCTCGGCATCGCGGTGCGGGCCGAGTGGGTTCCGACGGCGTCCCTGCTGGGCGGCGCGGTCTGCGTGGTGGCGGCGTGGCTGCTCGCGCAAGCCCGCGCGCGGTCGGCGGAGGTCAGCGCGGCGGAGGTGATCCGGAATGCACGGCCGGCGGTCAGGCAGGCGCAGTGGGCAGCGCCGCGGGAGGGCAGGCCGGCCGCGTAGGACGGGGCGGCAAGTCCTTGACTGAAGCGACCCGGCTACGGCATACAGACGCGCCCCGCGACGCCTTGCCCAGGTAGCTCAGTCGGTAGAGCAGGGGACTGAAAATCCCCGTGTCGGTGGTTCGATTCCGCCCCTGGGCACTTCTTCCGAGGGGTTACGCGATCCGGCTCCGTCATCTTCGCCATCTTTGCCGGCCTTCGGAACGCTCTGTCCGGCAGCCGGCTGGCAGAGTTCGGTGAGCAGATCCCGAAGAAGATCGGGAGGCAACCTCGCGTACACGCGCTCTGCCATCCGGCTGTCGGCGTGGCCCAGCATCGCCGCCACCTCGCTCACCGGGACGCCGTCCGCGCGCAGCCAAGTGCCGAAAGATCGGCGAAGATCATGCGAACTGATGCGGGGGAAGACCTCGTAGGGCCCCAGGTCTGCGGAAGCCGGTTCCCAGCGGAGAAATCCCATCACGGAGGCGAGCGCGCGGGTCGCGGTGATGCAGTCGCAGGCCCGATATAGCGCGTGGGTGAAGGACGTATTCGGCCGGAAGAGAAGGCCGTCCTTCCCCATCCCGTGCTTGAGCGCGTAGTCGACCAACTCGCTCTGCCAGGGCCGCACCAAGGGCACGTCCCGATCACGGGTCTCGTTCTTCGTCCCGCCGATGTGGACGAAGTCCTTCCGAACGTCGTCACGGCGCGCCGTACCGCTCGCCGACCACTCGCAGCCGGTTCCCACCATGAACGCGGCGCGCGCGGCGTTGTCCGGCCCCAGGTGACCGAGCAACGCCTCAAGTTGTGCCGGCCGGAGGAAGTCGCGCTGCGGTGTGTAGCCGGGTGAGAAGCCCTCCGGCACCAGATCGTCCCAGTGGCCATCCCACTCGTTGTGAGCTCGGGCGAGGTCGAGCGTCTTGCGCAATGTCGTGAACTCCTTGTCGATGGTGTGTTCGCTGATGTCCAGCCCGCGCCGGAAGCTTACGTAGGCACGGATCGACTCGCGGCTGATTTGAACCAAGTGCGTGATCGGCTGAGGTTGACTGCTCGGTAGTAGTCGACAGCGCCATACGCCTCGGTGAGTGCGGCCCTCATGTTCGCCAGGCCGAAGCTGCTGCGGCGGACGCGAAGGCCATCGAGACGTTCTTTCTCGCTTGACGTGAGATCGCCGGTTGAGACCCGATCAAGTGACGCGAGCTCGACCACTTCGGCGGCGGTGAGCCCGGCCTTACGAACGATGACGGGTCTGGGTTTGCCGCCGCCGAAATCGCTGTATGGCGAACCGATACTGAACGTCATCTCGGCCGCGTGAGCCGCGCTGCTACGGTTCTTCTTCATGGTCGCGTCCTTCCTTGTGAGGGCGCGATTCCCTTCCTCATGGTCCGCGCGCGCCGTTCGCGGGCCCGCGGTCCTGCTCACTGGTTATGAGAATCCTTGTTCTCAGCCGCTGGCGGCGGCACGTACGGCACGTGGAGCAGCGCGACCGTCTTCGCCTTCTCGTCATCCCCGCGGCGGTCGTATCGGGTCGTCGTCGTCACGCTGGCGTGACCCGCCAGGCGCTGCACCGTCGAGAGATCGGCGCCGGCGCGCAGCATCCCGGTGATGTACGACCTTCGTAGATCGTGAGGGCTCAGGTGCGGCACGCCGACGTCCGCAGCTCGGCGCAGGAGCGCCGTCATGATCGCCTGGGAGCTCATCCGCCGCAGCGCCACGGCGCGGCCGCGAAAACAGGGCAGAGGAGCGGGCCCGGCTCCAACCCGCGGAGCTCGAGCCACGCGCGCAGCGCCGCGACGGCGGGCGTCGGGATCGGTACGCTGCGCTCCTTGTTCCCCTTCCCGAGCACCCGGACCGCGGAGCCGTCACAGTCGAACGCC
>DASQAS010000250.1:0-3383 GCA_035635635.1 Myxococcales bacterium
CTCCGGCGGCACCGCCAAGATCCCCGCGCTCTTCAAGGTGATCGAGCAGCGGGTGGGCGTGCCGGTCGAGATCCTCAACCCCTTCAAGGGCGTGGAGATCGACAACCGGAAGTTCGACCCCAACTACGTGATGGACGTCGCCCCGTCGGCGGCCGTTGCCATCGGGCTTGCCTTGCGCAGGTCGAACGAGCGGTAGGGAGGACGCGGCGATGCTCCACATCAACCTCCTCCCCGTCCGCGCCGCGAAGAAGCGCGAGTTCGGCAAGCAGCAGCTGGTGCTGTTCGTGCTGCTGCTGGTGCTGGCGAGCATCGGCAACTACTTCGTCTACAACCGGTTCGAGTCGGAGCTGCGGTCGCTGGACAAGCAGATCGCCGCCACCCGCGCCGAGATCGCGCAGCTGGAGAAGACCATCGGCGAGGTGAAGTCGATCAAGGAAGACAAAAAGGCGCTCGAGGACAAACTGAAGATCCTCGACACGCTGAAGAAGGGGCGGACCGGACCGGTGAAGGTCCTGGACGAGCTCGCCAGTATCGTCCCGCAGAAGGTCTGGATCATCGACTTCACCGAGCAGGGCGGCGGCGTGACCATCACCGGGCAGGCCCAGGCCTACGAGGACCTCTCCACGTTCTCCAAGAAGCTCAAGGCGTCGACCCATTTCACCAACATCACCATCAAGGGCGCCCGCCAGCGGACCGACGGGACCGTCGACTGGGTGATCACCTGCAACGCCAACTACTCAGCCTGAGGCGATAGAGAAATGGCCCTTTCCGGACAGGACGTCCTCAACGCGGTCAACAAGATGCCCCTCGGCCAGAAGGTCGGGGTGGTGGCCGGGTTCGTCATCCTGCTCTCCGCGGCCAACTGGTACTTCTTCATCGATCCGATGCAGACGCAGATCCGGGTCCGGCAGAACAGCCTCCGCGCGCTGGAAGACGAGCTGATCCAGAAGCAGTCCATCGCCAACAACCTGGCCCAGTTCCGGCACGAGAAGGAGATCCTCGAGCGCCGCCTCGCCCAGGCGCTCACCGAGCTCCCCAACGAAGCGAACATCGACGACCTGATCCGCTCGCTCTCCGAGATCGGGACCAAGAGCGGGCTCACCATCAACAGCATCGACCCGCAGCCGGAGCAGCGGCAGAGCTTCTACGCCGCGATCCCGATCCTGATGCAGGTGACCGGCAACTACCACGAGATCGGCGTCTTCCTCGACTCGCTCTCCAAGCTCGCCCGCATCGTGAACGTCACCAACATCAAGATGGGCAGCCCGCGCGTCGTCGCCGAAAAGCTGGTGGTCAACGCGCAGTACGTGGCGACCACCTTCCGCTTCCTGCCGCCGGAACAGCAGCAGCAGCCGAGGGCCGCGAAATGAGCCGCGCACTCTCCGTCGCCGGCTGCTTGTCGCTCCTGGCCGCGGCCTGTGGGGCCCCGCCGCCCCCGCCGCGGCGCGCCGCGCCCGCGGCCGCCGCCGCGCCCAAGCCGGTGACCGACGAAGAGATCAAGGGCCAGATGCCGGCCACCATCTACGTGTACTCGCCCATCGGCAAGCGCGACCCCTTCCAGAACCAGTCCGTCACCCAGCAGGGCTTCGGGCGCACCGCCGCGAGCTCCGGCCGGGTGAAGACGCCGCTGGAGAAGTGGTCGCTGGACCAGCTCAAGCTCTCGCTCACGGTGACCGGGACGGCCACGCCCATGGCGATGGTCGAAGACCCGGAGAAGCGGGGCTGGCCCGTCCGGCTGGGCGACTTCATCGGACAGAACGGCGGCAAGGTGACCGGGATCCACCGCGACGAGATCGTGGTCACGGAGACCATCACCGATCACTCGACCGGGCGCGTGTATCCGCAGAACGTGAAGCTGGCGGTGCCCGTCACCCGGGAAGAAGAGAGAGACGCCAAGGCGCTCCAGGAAGGCGAGCACCTCGGCGTCGCGAGGGGGGAACGATAGTGCGCGCGGCGACCTGGAAGGAGAAACGGATGGCCACCCAAGTGTTCCTCGCCGCGGGGTTGATCGCGGCCGCATCGGCGGCCGGCGCGGCCGCGCCGGTGAAGGTCACCTCCGTGGAGGAGAAGGGCGGACAGCTCTTCATCCACGCCACGGCGGATCCGGAGTTCACCGCCTTCAAGCTGTCCCAGCCGCCGCGCGTGATCATCGACGTCAACGGCGGCGACGTCTCGGCGGCGGCGGCGAAATCCGGGCAGTCCAAGGGGGCCATCGCCGGCTGGACCGCGGCGCAGTTCGACGAGGGCGGCACGCGCGTCGCCCGCATCGTGGTGACGCTGGCCGAGGACCAGAAGTACGACGTTTCCGCCGAGGGCAACGACCTGGTCCTGACGCTCGGCGAGCCCAAGGCGGCGGCTCGGCCACCGGCGGATCCGAACGTGGTGCTCTCGCGCGAGGACGTCCAGGAGGTACGGAACCCGGCCCACAAGCTGGGCAAGATCTCCGTGACCGCGAAGGACGGGGCGGCGCTGGTCCACCTGGCGGCGGACGGCGAGATCGGCAAGCTTGGAATCCTCGAGCTGCGCAATCCCGCCCGGCTGGCGCTCGATCTGCGGGGCGTGAGCGGCAGGTTCGACAAGGCGGCCGGAGCGCTCCTGGTGAAGGCGGTCCGCATCGGCAAGACCGAGGACGGCGTGCGCGTCGTGATCGACGGCCAGGGCGAGACCATGGCGCCGTACAAGATCTCCCGCGCTGCCGACGGATTGAGCGTCCTGGTCGGAGAGCCCAAGGCCGTGGCGGCCGCGCCGGCAGCCGCGCCCGCCGAGGCCGCGCGGCAGGCGCCCCCGGCCGAGGTGACGAAGATCGCGGCGGGCCCGAAGGCGGTGCAGATCCGCGCCGTCGACCTGCGCACGATGGAGAACCGCACCGAAGTGCTGGTCGCCCTGGACGAGGGGGTCCGCTTCGAGGTGTCGCGGCCCGACGCGACCACCTCGGTGCTGACGCTGCACGGAGCCACCTTGCCGGAGCGGCTGGAGCGCAATCTCGACGCGCGCTCCCTGGGTGGACCGGTGTCGATGATCTCCAGCTACCGCGTGCCGGGCGGGACCGACGTCAAGGTGGTGGCCACGGTCGCGAAGGGCACCTTGGACGAGATGACGGCGCAGAAGGGCACGCTGATCTGGAAGTTCGGCGGGCCCAGGCCGGTGGCCCAGGCGACCACGGCCGCTCCCAAGGCCGCCGCCATGGCTTCCGACGGGCGCGTCTCCGGGACCCAGGGCCCCAACGTCTTCGACGCGACCAACTACACGGGCCGCAAGGTCGACTTCAACGTCAAGGACATCGACATCAAGAACCTGCTCGGCGCCATCGCCGAGATCAGCAAGAAGAACATCATCGTCGCCGACGACGTGAAGGGCAGCGTCACCATCAAGCTGCGCAACGT
>DASQAS010000251.1:0-35247 GCA_035635635.1 Myxococcales bacterium
CATGGGGCAGCGGTTCCGGCGCGGCGAAGCCCGCCAGCAGCTCGCCGGTCAGGGCGCGGCGAGGTCCGCGGCGCAGCACGTCGTTGCGATCGCGCGCGTGCGGGCGCGTCAGGTCCAGCCTGGATCGCACGATCCCGCTGCGCGTCCGGTGGACGAAGCTCACCTCGCTGCCGCGGACCGACTCCACGATCCCGACGTGGGAGAGCCCACGGCGATACGTGTTGCGGAAGAACACCAGATCGCCGGGCCGCGGCGAGCGCCGCAGAGCGCGGCGTGCCCGCGCCAGACGGTGAATGGAGGACACGCCGTTCTCGCCCGGGTGCGGCGGCAGCGCAGCCAGGTCCAACCCTTCGCGGCGATAGATGGTCCGGACGAAGCCCGAGCAGTCGTCGGTCGCGGAGCGCGAGAGCTGCCGGACCGAGCGGAGCCCGGCCGCAGCCTGGGCGCGCTCGGCAAGCCGCGCGCCGAGCAGGGAGGCGAGAAGCAGCAGCAGCATGCGGGCGAGAAGGTGCTCACCCGTCGCTCGCCCCGGAATCCCCGGCGGCTCGCCCGATCCGCAGCCGGGCGGCCGAGCGGTTCACTTGCGAACGACTTTGCCCTTGGAATCGAGCTTGTAGCCGGCCGGCAGCGCCGCCTCGACCTTGGGCGTATAGCCCTTCACGTCCCACCCAGAGTCCGCAAGCAACCCCGAGAGCGCCTCGCGGACGCGGGCGTTGCTGCTTTCGTGCGCCTTCAGGAAATGCTGGATCAACGGCTCGCGGCCAGCGGGATCCTGCTGCTTCACGACCACCTCCGCGGCCGCGATCTGCACCTCGTCGTCCATGTCCTCGAGGAACGGCAGCACGGCCGGCGCGATCTCGGGAGACCGGCGGTTGGAGAGCGCGTGCAGGACCAGCACCTTCTTCTCCGGCACGCGGCTGTACTCGCCGCCGACCTTCTTCGCCACCTCGACCAGGAACTTCACCACCTCCGCCTCCGGAAGGAGCGCCTCCAAAGCGCGGAGCGGCCAGGAGATCTCGTCGCGCGTCTGGATGAATCGCTTGACCGGGTTCAGCGCAACTTCTCCCGCCTGCGAGATCAGCGCCAGGACGCGCGCCTTCTCGTCGTCGTCGGTGATCCCCGGATCGACGCGGAAGGTGTAGCGCGTGAGCAGGGCCTCGATGGCGGCCTCCGTCTTGAGACCGCCCAGCTCCTCGATGGCGCCCTGCCGGTTCTCCGCGGGGCCGAACTTCTGCGACGCCTTCTTCTGCAGGCGGCGCACCTTCGCGTCCGGGCCGCCCACCCCGAGCATGTCGAGCAATCCCATGGCGCTCTTCTACAGCACGACGTCCTTGCGCACGTCCATTTTGTACAGCTTCTGCAAGGCCGCGGCCGCCTCGCGCGATTGCGGGGAGTCTTCGGGCAGGACGATCTGCAGGACCACGTACAGGTCCCCGCGGGGAGCGCCGGTGGACCCGCCCTTGAGGGCGGGAAGGCCGCGCCCTCGCAGGCGCAACTTGCGCCCGCTCTGCGAGCCGGCGGGGATCTTCAGCTTCACTGGCCCCTCGAAGGTCGGAGCGGTCACCTCCGCCCCTCCCAGCGCCTCGGCCGCCGTGATCGGCAGGTCGAGGAGGAGGTCCCGGCCTTGCACCCGCACGGTGGGATGCTCCCGCACGGTGATGCGGAGGTAGAGATCGCCAGGCTCGCCGCCGCGTTTCCCGGGGCTACCCTGGCCGGGCAGGCGCACGCGCGAGCCGGTTTCGACGCCCGGAGGAATCTTGACCTTCAGTCGCGTGGTCTCTTCGATGGACCCCTCGCCGTCGCAACGGGGGCAGGGCTCCTGGATGGTCCCGGCCCCGTCGCATCGCGGGCACGGAGCGGTGAAAGCGCCGCCCATCCGGACCTCCCCCAATCCACCACATTCGGGGCAGGTCTGCGGACGGCTGCCTGGCCGCGCGCCGCTGCCCTTGCACTCCGGGCAGCGCACCGGCTTCACGAAGCTGAGCTCCCGCTCCGCGCCGAGTACGGCGTCGCGCAGGTCGACCTCGATGGCCGCCTCCGCGTCGTCGCCCGGCACGGCCTCGGCAGGCCGCCGGCGCGCGCGGGCGCCGCTCTGACGGCGGCCGCTGAACAGGTCGCCGAACATCGAGCCCAGATCCGACGGGTCGAAGCCGCCTTCTCCGCTCCTGAACCCCTCGAACCCGCGGCCGCCTCCGCCGAATCCTCCCGCCTGCGCCTGGCGCTGGAACTCGCGCGCCTTCTGCTCGTCGAAGCCGGGGCGGGTGGAGATCTCGCCGAACTCGTCGAACAGTGCACGCTTCTTCGGGTCGCCGATGATCTCGAACGCGCCGGAGACCTCCTTGAAGCGCTCCTCGGCCTTCTTGTCGCCGGGGTTCACGTCCGGATGCAGCTTCTTCGCCAGCTTCCGGTACGCCTTCTTGATCTCCTCCGCAGACGCCGTCTTCGAGACGCCGAGGAGGGAATACGGGTCTTTCATCACGCAGGGACCGTAACCAGCCGGCCGGGGTCGGTCAAATCCGGACAGCTCCGATCGCGCCTTGAGCGGCACCATCTGTTACCATCCCGCTGTGCGAGCGATTCCGCCCCTGTTGCTGGCCCTCGCCGGTTTCGCCACCCATGCGGCGGATCGCCAGCTGCTGGACGAGGTGGTGGCGGTGGTCGACGCCCGCTCGATCACGCTGTCGGAGGTGGCGGCCGAGACGCGCGTGCGCCTGGCGGAGGCCGAGGGGCCGGCGGTGGCAAACCTCCCGCTCGATCGGCGCCTTTTGGCGGCGTCGCTGCGCAAGACCATCGAGGAGCGCATCGTGCTCTCCGAGATCCAGCGGCTGAAGCTCTTCGATCTGGAGCCGGGCGAGGTCGAGGCGCTGCTCGCGCGGCTGCGCGCACGCTTTTCCTCGCGCGCCGAGTACGACGCGTTCACCCGCGCGGTCGAGCTCACCGAGGAGGAGATCGGCGCCATCCTCGCCCGCGAGCTTCGCGTCGCCCGCTACCTCGACAACCGCCTCAAGCTCGCGGCCCAGCTCCGCGACAACGAGCTCGACGAGGCCATCCGCGGCAAGGCCTTGACCGAGGCGCAGCGCAACCAGCTCCGCCTCCAGCTGGCCCAGGAGAAGTACCAGCGCCTCCTGCGCGAGCTGCTCACCGACCTGCGCCGCCGCACCACCGTCCGCGTGCTCGATCCGCTCGACGGCGGCGACGGCACGGTGGCGGCGGAGAAGTAAGATGGCGGTGCGGGCGCGCGGCCGGCTCGAGATCCGGCGCATGTCCCCCGCCGACCTCGAGGAGGTCATGGTGATCGAGCGGGCCGCCTTCCGCCACCCCTGGTCGCCGGAGCTCTTCCGCCGCGAGCTCGAGCACGACTGGAGCGCCATCCTGGTCGCGGTGGAGCCGCTGACCAGCGCCAGCGGCCGGGGCAGCGAGCGGATCATCGGGTTCTTGATCTACTGGCTCGTCCACGACGAGGTGCACGTCCTCAACGTGGCGGTGGCCCCCGAGCAGCGCCGCAAGGGTGTGGCGCGCTCGCTGATGCTGGAGACGGAGAAACGCGCCATCCAGGCCAGCGCGGCGCTGATGACCCTCGAAGTGCGCCGCTCCAACCAGGCCGCGCTCGACCTGTACCGCGAGTTCGACTACCGCGCCGTGGGCGTGCGGCCGAATTACTACGTGGACGAGGGAGAGGACGCGATCGTGATGGTGAAGGAGCTCAAGCGGGGGCGTTGAGCGGGTGAGTTGGCACGGGTTGCGTATGGTGTCACCGGATCCCGGCTACTCCGTGCGGCGCTTTCCTTCCCGGGACCGCAGCACCGCCGCTACGTCCTCCAGCCCCATCCCGTGCGCCTTCAGCAGCACCAGCGCGTGGTAGAGCAGATCCGCTGCCTCGTGCGCGATCTCCTTC
This sequence comes from Myxococcales bacterium, assembly GCA_035635635.1. Taxonomy (GTDB): domain Bacteria; phylum Myxococcota; class Myxococcia; order Myxococcales; family 40CM-4-68-19; genus 40CM-4-68-19. The sequence continues at coordinate 3,896 of DASQAS010000251.1, forward strand.
TTGTTGCCGCGCAGCGACGCGATCACCAACTCCGCCGCTTCCTCCCCGACCTTCTTGTGCCGCAGCGTCTCGTCGCCGAACAGCCTCGCCGTGTATGAGCCTTCCGGAGGCGACTCCTTCCGCGACTGCAGCACCCGCTCCAGCGCCGCCAGCGTCTCTCCCGGCGAAGGCGGCGCGTCGAGGAGCGGCTCGCTTGCCAGAAAACACGAGCGCGCGCCGGTATGACAGGCGGGCCCGGCCGGATCGACGCGGAGCAGGATGGCATCCCGATCGCAGTCGAGTCTCACCGCCCGCACCGCCTGCGTGTTCCCGCTGGTCGAGCCCTTCACCCAGAGCTCGCCGCGGCTCCGGCTCCAGAACGTCGCCTGCCCGCTCTCCAGCGTGCGCCGGAGGCTCTCCCGGTTCATCCAGGCCAGCATCAGCACCTCGCCGGAGCTGGCGTCCTGCACGATGGCGGGTGCCAGGCCCTGCGCGTCCCAGCTGACGTCGTCCGGGCTCATCTGCGCATGGGGAAGCCGCGGGCAGCGCAGGCTTCCTTGACCGAAGGAATGCTGAAGGTGCCGAAGTGGAAGACGGAAGCCGCCAGGGCCGCGGCGGCGCCCGCCTCGAACGCCTCCGCGAAGTGCTCCGGCTCGCCCGCGCCGCCGCTCGCGATCACCGGCACGGGAACGGCGTCGGTGACCGCCTCCAGCATCTCCAGCGCAAAACCGCTTCCGGTCCCGTCGTGGTCCATGGAGGTGAGCAGCACCTCTCCTGCGCCGCGATCCACCGCCTCCCGCACCCATTCGATCAGATCGCGCCCGGTGGGTCGCGTGCCCCCGTGCGAGCGCACCTCCCAGCCCGGGCCTCGGGCGCGAGCATCGATGGCGATCACCGCGCTCTGCGAGCCCGCGAGCTTCGCCACCGCGGTGATCAGCGCGGGATCGGCCAGCGCCGCGCTGTTCATCGAAACCTTGTCCGCTCCCGCCCGCAAGAGCGCCTCGGCATCGTCCACGCTGCGCACGCCGCCGCCCACGGTGAACGGGATGTTCAGCTCGCGCGCCACCTGCTCGACCAGCCGGACCAGCGTGCCTCGCGCTTCCAGCGAGGCGCTGATGTCGAGGAAGCAGAGCTCGTCGGCCCCGGCTGCGCCGTAGGCGCGCCCTTGCTCCACCGGGTCGCCCGCGTCGCGCAGCGACTGGAAGCGGACGCCCTTGACCACCCGTCCGTCCTTGACGTCGAGACAGGGGATGATCCGCCGGGTCAGCACAGGCCCTCCAGCGCGGCCTGCGCCTCGCGCAGCGTGAACCTGCGCTCGTAGAGCGCAGTCCCGGCGATGGCCCCGGCCAGGCGGGGCAGTCCGGAGGAGGCGAGCACGCGCAGGTGGGCGAGCTCGCCCGCGCCGCCGGAGGCGACGATGCCCGCGTCGGGAGCGGCTTCCGCCACCTCGCGCAGGAGCGCGACGTCGAACCCTTCCAGCGTGCCGTCCCGCGACACCGCCGTCACCACCAGCCAGCGCACGCCGTGGCTGGCCAGCTCCGAGGCGAGCTCGGCCGCCGTCGGACCGCGCGCCTCGGTCCAGCCGCGGGTCGCGGCGCGGCCGTCCTTGATGTCGATCCCCGCGGCCACGCGCTCCGCGCCGAACCGGGCCACCGCCATCCCGGCGAGCCCGGGTTTCTCCACTGCCGCGGTGCCGAGGACTACCCGCGAGGCTCCGGCGGCCAGCGTGTCCTCCGCCGAATCGAGATCCCGCACCCCGCCGCCTACCTGCACCAGCGCCGGCGCGGCCGCTTTCGCGATCCGCTCGATCAGGCGCAGCTGCCGGCGCTCGCCGAACGCGGCGTCCAGATCGACGACGTGCAGCGCCTGGGCGCCTTCCTGCACGAACGCGCGCGCCTGCGCGGCGGGATCGTCGGCGTACACCTTCGCCGTCCGTCGCTCCCCCTGGTGCAACCGGACCGCGCGACCCTCGAGCAGGTCGATGGCGGGGTAGAGCACGGGGTTCATGCGCCCGCCTCCGGGAGCGCCAGGAACCGGCGGAGCAGCGCTTCGCCGTCCTGGGCACTCTTCTCCGGGTGGTATTGCACCCCGAACAGCGTCCCGCGGCCCACCACCGCGGCGATGCGGACGGGGCCGTGCTCCGCGACGGCGTGGACCACCTCGTCCGGCGCCTCGCAGCGGTACGAGTGCGCGAAGTAGGCCCAGCCGCCCGGATGCAGCGGGCTCTCCGCGACCGGCTTGAGCTGCTGCCATCCGATGTGCGGGACTTGCACCCCATCCGGCAGGCGGGTGACGCGCCCCGGAAGCAGGCCGAGCCCGGGCCGCAGCCCGTCTTCCTCGCCTTCCTCGAAGAGGATCTGCATGCCCAGGCAGATCGCGAGCACCGGGGCGCGGCGCGAGAGCGCCTCCTGCAAGGCTGGCTTGAACTTCGCGGCCCGGTCCATGCCGAGCCCGAACGCCGCCACCCCCGGCAGCACCACCCGCGGGGCCTGCGCCACGGTCCCGGGATCGGTCACCAGCTCGGGCTGCCCTCCCGCGCGCCGGAGCGCCTGGAGGACGGAGCCGAGGTTCCCCAGCCCGAGATCGACCACCGCGACGTTCACAGCACACCTTTGGTGCTCGGCACGGTTCCGGCGGTGCGCGGGTCCAGCGCGACCGCCTGCCGGAGGGCGCGCGCGAACGACTTGAACACCGCCTCGGCCCCGTGGTGGAAGTCTCTTCCGGTGAGCAGGTCGATGTGCACGTTTGCGCGGAGGTTGTCCGCCATCGCCTTGAAGAAGCCCTCCAGGACGGAGAGGTCCATCGCGCTGCGCGGGCCCTGGTCGAGTCCGACGTTCCAGTGCAGGTAGGATCGGCCGGACAGATCGATCACGGTGCGCGCCAGCGCCTCGTCCAGCGGGAAGTAGAAGCAGCCGGCCCGGGCGATCCCCTTGCGGTCTCCCAGAGCCTGGTCGATCGCGCTGCCCAGGGCGATGCCAGTGTCCTCGACGGTGTGGTGCTGGTCGATGTGCAGGTCGCCCTTGCAGCGAATCTGCGCGTCGAAGGCGCCGTGGCGGGCAAGCGTATCCAGCATGTGGTCGAAGAAGGGGATGCCGGTCGAGACCTGGGCGTCGCCGCGGCCGTCCAGATCGACGGCCACCTCCAGCTCGGTCTCCTTTGTCTGGCGCGAGATCTTCCCGATCCGGCTCATGGCTGCGCGTCTCCATTGCTGCGCCCTGCGGGCTCCGCCCGGCCGCCGGCGGAGCCGTCGGCCTCCCCATTGCTGCGCCCTGCGGCCTCCCCTGTCTCGGCGAGCAGGCGCGACAACACGCGGCTGGTGTCGCCCGGCGCCTCGATGTGAGCGTAGATGATCGGCGCGCCGGCGGCCTGCGCGGCGCGGGAGGCGGCCTGGTCGTCCGCCGTGTCGCCGAGGAAGAGGACCTGCGATCCGGCCGGCGCCCCGCGCAAGAGAGCGTGCGTGAGCCAGAGCAGACCGGCCGGATCCGGCTTGCGCGGCCGCTGGCCGTCCGCGACCCAGCAGAGATCGTCCGGGATCTTCAGCCGGCAGAGCTGCTGCGCGAGGCGCGTCTCTCCGGGATTGCGCCCGGTGTAGAGGGCGAGCGGAAATTTCGCGGCGGTGGCCTCGAGCAGGCGTCGATCGGGCAGCACCTCTTCGTTCTCCCACATCCCGCGCTCGGGCGCGTCCGGGAGGGCGTCGGCCGCCTCGAATCCGAACAGCTCGCGGCACTTCGACCCTCCGTAAAGGGCTCCACAGATGCGGGCGACGACCTCGGGCGCGACCGGGACGGGGTGGCGGGCGTATAGCTCGCGGACGCCCCGCCCGCGGGCGCCGGCGAGGAACTGCTGCAGATCGGGGGCCTCGCCGCGCGCGCGCAGATAGAGGAGGAGGGCGATCGCGCGGGACATCTCCCAGTCGTCGTTGAAGCCACCGGCCGCCTTGAACGCGGGAATCTCCGTGTGCCGATCGAACGGGACGGCCCGCGCCTGCTCCGCGCCGACCAACGGCGCGATGGCGCGCCGGGCCGCTTCCTCCGCCACCGCGTGGTAGCTGGGCCGCGCGTCCAGGAGGACGCCGTCCACGTCGAGGATCAACCCGCGCACCTTGCGCAGCGAAAGGCTCACGGCTGCATCTCCGCCCGCATCGCGGCCAGGAACGCGTCGTTGGCGGCGGGAGCGCCGATGCTGACCCGCAGCGCGTGCGACAGGGACGGCGCTCCGGAGACGTTGCGGATCAGCACGCCGCGCCGGAAGAGCGCCGCGTGCAGCTCGTTCGCCGGGCGCCTGGTCTGCTCGAACAGGATGAAGTTGGCTCCCGAGGGATGCACGGTGAGCCCCAGCTCGCGCAGCGACCGCGCGACCCGCTCCCGCTCGCCGATCACCAGGCGCGTCCGCTCGGCCACCAGCTCCGGCCGGGAGAGCAGGGCGCGCGCGATCATGGATGTCGGCGCGCTCAGGTTGTACGGAAGCTGCACCTTGCGCAGCTCGGCGCAGAGCGCGGGAGCGGCCAGCATGCACCCGGCCCGCAGGCTGGCGGCGGCCAGGGCCTTCGAGAACGTCCTGAAGAGCACCAGCCGCGGATGGCGCGAGAGGAGAGGGGCGAAGTCCTGGCCGCAGAAGTCCCGGTAGGCCTCGTCGATGCCGAGCAGGCAGGGCACCGCTTCGGCGAGCCGCGACGCGTCCTCGAAGGACAGGGTGGTGCCGGTGGGATTGTTGGGCGACCCCAGCAGGACGACCTTCGCGTCCGCCGCCGCGCGCGCGATCTCTTCGCCCGGGAAGCGGAATGCGCCGGCGTCACTGCGCAACGCCACCTCGACCACGCGCGCCCCGAGCGCCTTGGCCTGCAGCGAGTACAGGGAGAACGAGGGCTCCGCCACCACCACCCGGTCGCCCGGCTCGACGCAGGCGAAGAGCAGAAGCTGCAGCAGCTCGTTGGAGCCGTTTCCCGCCAGGACGCCGCCGGCCGGGACGCCATAGGCGTTCGCCAGATCGGCCGCGAGGCGCGAGCCGTCGGTGATCGGGTACTTGGACCAATCCATCGCCTGCAGCCGGGCGGTCAGCTCGCCCTTCAGATCCGGCGGCAGATCGGAGGGGCTCTCGTTGAGGTGCAGCGGGACCGCCGCCGGATCGCGCGGAGGCCCGTAGGCGGCCAGCGGGCGCACCGTGCTGCGGACGAAGTCCTGGGGCGCGCGGCTCATTTGCGGCGCACCTCGATGGCGCGGGCGTGGCCGTGCAGGCCTTCGGCGTGCGCCAGGGACTCGATCGCCTTGGCGTCGGCGGCGAGCTGCGCCGGACCGTACTCGATCACGTTCTGCCGCCGAACGAAGTCCAACGCGCTCAGCGCCGAGGCGAACCGCGCCGTCCCGCTGGTGGGCAGCGTGTGGTTCGGCCCCGCCAGGTAGTCGCCGACGGGAACCGGAGCGTGGTGTCCAGCGAACACCGCCGCGGCCCGCGGCACCTTGGGGATGGCGGCGGCGGGGTCGCGCAGCAGGAGCTCGAGGTGCTCGGGAGCCAGCTCGTCGGCGAAGGCCAGCGCCTCATCCAGATCGCGGGCGACGACGGCGGCGCCGTGCGCGCGAAGAGATTCGGCGGCTACGGCGTTGGGATGCGCGGCGAGCTCGCCCTCGAGGGCCGCGACGGTCTTCTGCGCGAGCGTTGCGTCCGCGGTGACCAGCAGGCTGAGCGCGAGCGGGTCGTGCTCCCCCTGGGCAACCAGGTCGGCGGCCACCTGGCGCGGATCGGCGCTGGAGTCGGCGACGATCACCACTTCGGTCGGGCCCGCGAGCGAGTCGATGCGCACCTCGCCCGAGACCTGCTTCTTCGCCTCGGTCACGTACGCGTTTCCCGGACCGACGATCACGTCGACCCGCGGGACCGTGGCGGTCCCGAGCGCCAGCGCGGCTACCGCCTGGGCGCCGCCCGCGAGGAGGATACGGGTCGCCCCCGCGATCCGGGCGGCCGCGGCCACCTCCGGCAGGATCGACCCGTCCCGCCGAGGCGGGGTCGCGACGATCACTTCGGGCACGCCGGCGAGGCGCGCCACCGTGACCGTCATGATCACCGTAGAAGGGTACGCCGCGCGTCCGCCCGGCACGTAGCAGGCCGCGCGGCGCAACGGGATCGTCAGGCAGCGCAAGACACCGCCGTCCTGGAGCTCCAGGGAGTACGAGGGCGGAACTTGCGGAGCGTGGAAGGCGCGCACGCGCGCATGCGCCGTCTTCAGCGCATCGCGCACGGCAGCCGGGCACTCCGCCGCCAGGGCATCCCAGCGCGCGTCGTCCAGGAAGAGCGAGGGCAGCCGCGCTCCGTCGAAGCGCTCGGTCAGCTCGCGCACGGCGTCGTCCCCGCGCGCGCGGACGTCCGCGACGATCGCCGAGACGGCCTGGGCGATCTGCTGCGACGGGCGCACCCCGGCTCGGAGCGCCAGCGCCGCCGCGCGCTCCAGGGCGTCGGAGAGGCGGAGGACGCGGATCACGCCAGCGCCTCCATCAGCGGCAAGAGCTCCTCGACCTTGAGCCGGTACGCGGCGCGGTTGACCACCAGCCGCGCGCTGACTTGGAGCAGCTCGTCCACTACCGCGAGCCCGTTCTCCTCGAGGGTGCGGCCCGTCTCCACCAGGTCGACGATCGCGTCGGTGAGGCCGCTGACCGCCGCCAGCTCGACGGAGCCGGAGAGGTGGACCAGGTCCACCGGAACTCCCCGCCGCGCGAACCACTGGGAGGTGAGGCGCGGGTACTTCGTCGCCACCCGCAGAGATCGCCCCAGCTCGGCGGTGAGGCTCTTGCCGCGCGGGGCGGCGAGGCACAGCCTGCACCTGCCGAAGCCGAAGTCGATCGGGGTGAGGAGATCGGCGCCGGACTCGAGCACCTGGTCGAGCCCGCAGACGCCGAGGTCGGCGGCTCCTCGCTCGACGTAGAGAGGAACGTCGGCGTCCTTCAGCACCACCATTCGCGCATCGGGCCCGGCGGGAATGATCAGCTTGCGGGACGTCCCCGGTTCCTCGTCGGGAACGAGCGTGGCGCGCGCAAGCCGGTCCAGCGTGGGCTTCTGCAGGCGCCCTTTGGGCAGCGCGAACGTCAGCATGCCAGCGGCACCAGCGCGTCCAGGTCCAGCGAGAAGCCGACCGCGGGGCGGGGATCGCCGAACCGCCCGAGCAGGGTGTCGTACCGGCCGCCGCCGCCGACGGGCCGCGGGGAGCCGGCCGCGTAGAGGTTGAAGACGATCCCGGTGTAGTACCCGAGCCCGCGCACCTCGCCGAGATCCACCTCCAGGTTGGCCCCAGGGCTCCTGGCCGCCGCCAACGCTGCCGAGATCCGGCGCAACGCCTGCAGCGCCTCGGCCGACGGGGCAAGCTCTTCGGCGCGGGCGAGCAACTCGCGCGCCTCCGTCTGCGGCCGGGGAGGCTGCGCCAGCATCAAGATGGCCTCGCGCGCTTTTCCCGGCGGCACCTCGCGCTCGCAGAGGCCGCGCAGGGTGGGGAGGTCCTTGCGGTCCACCGCGTCGTTGAGGGCGCCGGCCAGACGCGGCGACGCTCCCGCCGCCGCCGCCAGCGCGGAGAAATAGCCGGTGCTCCCGAGCGAGATCCGGCCCTGGATGCCCAGCACGCCCAAGGCGGCCCCGGCGAGGGCGAGGATCTCCGCGTCGGCCTCCGGGCTGCCGTCCCCGACCAGCTCGCAGCCGGCCTGCAGCCGCTCGTGCAAGGGTCCGCTGTCGGGCGTCACGCGCCGCACGATGCTGCCCCGGTAGTAGAGGCGCAGCGGAGACATGCCGGCGAGCCGCGTCGCCGCGATCCGCGCCACCTGCGCGGTGAAGTCCGCGCGCAGCGCGATCAGCCGGCCGCTCCGGTCCAGGGCTCGGAACGCCTCCGGCCCGAAGACGTCGGCGGCCTCGACCGCCGGCGGGATCACCTCCGCGTAGCCGGCCTTCTCGAACCGCTCGCAGAGCGACGTCTCGCAGCGGCGCAGTCGTCGCGCCGCCTCGAAGAGGAGGTCCTGCGTTCCCGGAAGTGGCGTCGCCGGTTGCACGAAGGGCCGATTCTCGATGGCGGACGCGGACTGCGCAAGGGTACATCAAGGGCACGTGGTACTTTGCGCGCGCCCGTGTACCGCCTGGTCCGGCCGCTCCTGTTCCTGCTCCCTCCCGAAACCGCCCACGGGCTGGCAGGCGCTTTGCTGCGCGTCCGCCGCGGGCCGGGGGCGGCGGCGGAGCCGGATCCGGTGCTCCGCCAGACGCTCTGGGGTCTCGATTTTCCCAACCCGCTGGGCCTGGCGGCGGGGATGGATAAGGGCGAAGCCCTGGCTTCCGCCTGGTTCCGGCTGGGATTCGGCTGGGTGGAGATCGGGACCGTCACGCCGCGGCCGCAGCGCGGCAACGACCGCCCGCGCCTGTTCCGTCTGGTGCGCCACGAGGCCATCGTCAATCGGATGGGCTTCAACAACGCCGGCGCGGAGGTGGTGGCGCGCCGGCTGCAGGCGCTGCCGCCGCTGCCGGGGCCGGTCTGCGTCAACGTCGGCCGCAACAAGGACACCCCCAACGAGCGCGCCGCGGAGGACTACGTCTCGGCGTTCCGGGCGCTGGCGCCGCATGCGCAGACGGTCTCGATCAACGTCTCCAGCCCGAACACGCCGGGGCTGCGCGCGCTCCAGGCGGAGCTCGGCGGACTGGTCGCGCAGGTGGTGAAGGCGCGGGAGGGCCTCGCGCGAAAGGTGCCGATCCTGGTGAAGCTCTCCCCGGACGAGCCGGACGACCGTCTGATCGAGATGGCGCGCGCCGCGCAAGCAGCCGGAGCGGACGGGATCATCGCGACGAACACGACGGTGGACCGCGCCTCCGTGCGAGGCGAGCGCTGGGCGGCGGAGCAGGGCGGCCTCTCCGGAGCGCCGCTGCGAGAACGTGCGCTCCAGGTTTGCCGGCTCTTGTACCGCAACGTCTCTGTTCCCATCGTCGGAGTCGGCGGCATCTTCACCGCAGAGGACGCGTACGCTCGCATTCGCGCCGGAGCCTCGCTGGTCCAGGTCTACACGGCGCTGGTCTACGAAGGTCCCGGCTTGCCACGGCGACTCACCCGCGGGCTGGCCGCGCTCTTGCGCAGGGACGGACTGACGCTCGCGCAAGCCGTGGGAACCGATTCAGGCCGACGTTAATCCTCGAGGCCCAGCTTTTTTGCGTCCCGGGAGACGATGGCTGCGGCCAGGACCTTCGGGACGTATTCGCGGGTCTCTTCCGGCAGCTTCTTGGTGCGGTAGAGGTGCCAGAAGTCGCGCTTCTCCTTGCGGAAGCCGCCCGGCTCCCGCGCGATCTGGTGCAGGACCCGGCGGACTCCGGCCTCGCCCCGGTTGTACGAGGCCATCGCCAGCATGAATGAGTCGCTGCCGTACTCGGCGAGCAGGTTGGCCAGGTGGCGCGCGGCGGCGCGGGTCTCCTTGTCCGGGTCGAAGCGCTCGTCCACCCTGGCATCCACGCGCAGGCCGAAGTTCTGGGCCGTGGTGGGCATCATCTGCCACATGCCCGCGGCGCCGGCCGCGCTCCTGGCCTTCGGGTCGAACTGCGTCTCGGCCCAGGCGACGTAGGCCATCTCTTCGGGGAGGCCCAGCGCGCCGAACTCGCGCGTGATCATCGGCCAGTACCGCTGCTTGCGGGAGTAGACGAACTTGAGGTTGGACGACTTCACCAGCTCGTCGACGTGGAACTTCAGCCGCTCCTTGAAGATGGGCGGCACCGCGTAGGTCGCCGCGTCGAACTTGCGCAGGATGTCCCGGATCTGGCGGTCCAACTCGTCGCCGGCCTCCGCCAGATCGGCAGCCTTCTTCTTGTCGGACTTCCCCAGGGCCTGGAGCGTGCTCTGCGCGTTGCCGGTGAGGGTGTTCAGCTTCTCCTCCAGCGCGGCGAGCCGCTCCGGGTCGCTCTCCTCGCTCATCTGCTGCTCGACAGTGTCGATCTCCTTGTCGATCCGCTCCTTCTGCTGGACCATCTCGGCGATCTGCCGCTTCTGCTGCGCGATCACGAAGCCCATCACTGCGACCACCAGGGCGGCCAGCCCGCCGACCGCGGCGACCACCTTCAGCCAGCGCCTGGCGGTCTTTGCCCGCGTGCCGTGCTGCACCTGCTTGAACGCGCTGGCCATGATCTGCATGGTCTTGCCGGAGGAGACTCCTCCGACCCTGGCGCGCTCCTCCGCCACCTTCCGCCCCGCGATCTCCGCCAGATTCGCGGTGGCCGTATCGGCGGCATGCTTCAGATCGCTCGAGATCTTCTTGAGCTGGACGGTGTCGAACCGGGAGTTGCCCGCGGGCGCCGGCGCCCGATCCGCCGCGCGCTGGACCGAGGTGATGGCCACCGCCTCGGTCTTCATCGACCCGCCCATCCCGTCGGCGGCGTCGAACTCCACGCGCACCAGCGGACCGCCCTTGCCGATCTGGATCTCCTCGCCCTGGCGGAGCCGGTGCTTGGCGATGCGCTTGCCCTCGACCAGCGTCCCGTTGGTGCTGGCGGTATCGATCACGAACCAGCAGCCGTCCTCGAAGAGGAATTCGGCGTGGTGGTTGGAGACCTTCGGGTCGCGCTGGACGTCGAAGCGGACGTCGCAGTCGGAGGCGCGACCGACGCGCACGGTGGGCTTGGTGCAGGTGGCGGTCTTGCCCTTCTGGCTTCCAGAAAGGTGTGTGATGCGGATCATCGCGCCACTCCCGATGCGGCGTCAGACGACCTTGTCCTAGCACGGATGCCGTCTACGTCCGAACCGGGGTCAGCTCCGGCTCCTCCTCGTCCGCCGCCACGCGCCGCGGCTCCACCGCGCCGAACGCAGCCCGGAAGACGCCCATCACGGCCAGCGCGATGCCGAGGCCGATGAAAATGTCGAGGAGATAGTGGTGGTTCAGATAGACGGCCGCGAAGCAGACGAGCAGGAAGTACGCCAACGCTACCCAGCGGAAGCGCCTCAGCTGCCAGCCGTACACCACGGCCAGGAACGGGTACACGACGTGGAGGCTGGGGATCGCGCCGAACACGTCGGCGCTCTTTCCGTAAAAGCCCTGCATCAGCGGGATGCCGATCAGATGATCGAAGCGGATGGCGCCGGCCGGCGAGGCGCGAACCGCGAGGTCCACCACGAACCCGTGGTCCGACACGTACCAGGGCGGAGCAGCCGGATAGATGTAGTAGAAGGAGAAGCCGACGAAGTTGGCGATGACGAAGATCCAGACGAACCGCTCGGCCCGCCGCACCTGGCCCTTGGCCAGAAAATAGATGCTGAGCAGGATCGACTCGCCGATGAAGAACATGGGCGTGTAGGCGAGCCCGCAGAGGAAGTCGAGCACCCGGCTGGTGTGCCGCTGGAGCCACTCGTTCGGCGTCAGCCCATGGATCCCGAACCAGCGCAGATCGAACTCGTACGGCTCATGTACGTGGATGATCGGCGAGCGGATGTAGTCCGCGTACCAGCGCATCGAGTCGTAGACCAGCGCATAGAGCAGGTACGGCAGTCCGACCAGCGCAAGCTTCCGGCTGGAGTCGTTCCAGAGCGCGAGCACCAGCGAGATGCCCACGAGCAGGAAGTGCTCCGGCCCCGGACCGCCGAGCGCGAGCACCACCGCCAGGTACAGGACCGACAGCGCGGGGATCCAGTACTTGAAGAAGGGATGCGCGCCGCGAAGCTGCTCCGGCCGAGGCCGCAGGTCGACGCGCACGTCAGGCCCCCTGTTGCGCCGCGTTGGGGTCGGCGTCCGCGGGCACCGCCAGGGTCCGCCGCCGGTCGCGCATCGAGAGCACCGCGGGAAGCGCGAAGAGCGCCGCGGTCAGGCAGGTGATCTCGCCGATCACGGCGGTGAGCCCGAAGCTCTGGATCGCCTGGTTGTCGGCGGTCACCAGGGTGGCATACCCGATCATGGTGGTGACCGAGCAGAGCGCGACCGCGCCGCCGGACGAGGAGAGCGCCTCCTCGACGCTGCAGGTCTGGCGGTAGCGCTGGTAGAGGTTCACCGCGTAGTCGACGCCGATCCCGAAAGTGATGGGAAGCACGGCGAAATTGACGAAGTTCAGCTTCAGCTTCAGCACCGTCATCGCCCCCGCTCCCCAGAGGACTCCCAGGGCCAGCGAAGCGATCACCCAGGCGCCGTCGCGCAGGCTGCGCATCACCAGCACCGTGAGCAGGGCGACCGCGAAGAAGCTGAGCAGCGCGGTGAAGCGGCCGTCCTCCGTGATCGCCTGCACGATGTCGGTGGTGAGCACGATCTGGCCGGCGATCATCGCGTTCGGGTCGACGCTGTGCGCCGCGTCCCTGACCGTTCGCGCGTGCTGGATCTGGGCCCGGCCGTTCGAGCTGTCGGTGGTGAGGGTGGGGAATACCAGCACCACCCGCCCGCGATGGCCGTCCTTCTCCACGAAGGGCCGGATCAGCCGCTCGGGCGCGTCACTGAGCGACACCGGCTCGAGCCTGGTCTTCTCGCGCAGGCGCCGGATCTCGGGCGGAAGATCGGTGGTCGGACGCTTGTCGAGGATGGAGAAGATGTCGCGCAGCACCTCGAGCTTCCGCGGCTGGTCCTTGGGCAGGAACTGCTGCAGGGTCGAGATCGACTCGATGGTGCCGTCGCTGCCCTCTTCGCGCTTCGCCTTCTCGATGGCCTGGGCCACCGCTTCCGCGCGCTCCGGAGAGTCGGTGAGCACGACGGTGGGCGTCTGGTAGGACCCCATCACGGCGTCCACGTGCCGGTCCCAATAGCCCTGTCCGCGCTGCTCGCTGCGGCGGCTGCCCAGCTTGGTGAAGTCGTACTGGATGGGCTCCTGGGCGAAGAGATAGCCGGCGTACAGCGACGCCCCGCTGAGCGCGACCGTGATCAGCACCGGGATCGCCGGCCGCTTGACGATCAGCTGCGCGAAGGGACCCGCCAGCCAGCCCACCACGCGGCCGCGGTGCGGTGCCGACAGGCTGCCGAAGGGCCAGAACCTTTCTTGAAGAACGATGAGGGCGGGCATCAGCGCGTACGTCGCGATCCAGCAGACGACCATGCCGACGAAGCCCATGAAGGCGAACTGGTTGAAGCCGCGGAACCGGACGAAGCCCAGCGATCCGTAGCTCGCCGCCGCAGCGGCGCTGGCGGCGAACGTGGCGATCCAGGTGGCGCGCAGCGAGAGCGGCAGTGCCCGCGCGACGTCGGTGCCATGCCGCCGCTCCTCGATGTAGCGGGCGAGCAGGATGATCCCGGCGTTGATCCCGTTGCCGACGATGATGCTGCCGAGGAACGCGGTGTTCGGGTTCAGGTAATGGATCACTTCCCGCGAGAGCGCGAAGGTCAGCGCCACGCCGGTGAAGAGCGGAAGCACCAGCAGCGGGATGGAGCGGACGGTCCGGTAGTACATCACCAGGGCCAGGCTGACCGCGGTGAGCGTCAGGAAGCTGGAGAGCGCAAGATCGCGCACCAGCGCCTCCTGCGCCTCGATCACGCCTTTGATCTCCCCCCCGTAGCCGATCTCGATGCTGGGGTGGAACTTCTTCGGTTCGAGGTCCTTCACCTTGGTCTCGACGGCGTCGAAGATCTTCTGGTCGTCGTCGAGGCTGACGGCGGCGCCGGGCGGGGAGAGCAGCATCACCAGCGTGTGCCCGCCCTCGCCGGCGAGGTAGCCGTCGGGATATCGATCGAGCCTCGAATAGGCGGCGCGGATGCGGAAGAGCACCTCGTCGATGTTGAGGGCAGCCGGCGGGATCTCCGCATCCTCGACCAGGTCGATCATCAGGGGGTTGGCCCGCGCGATCTGCTTTCGCAGCGCATCGCGCACCTCGATCAGGTCCTTCAGATCGGCATAGAGGGCGCCGTGGCGGTCGAGGAAGTCCTTCTCCGCGTCCACCCGCCAGTGCACCTGCGCCACCAGCGAGGGCGGAAGCTCCTTGAGCTTCACCGCCAGCGCGTCCACGAACCGCTCGCCAGCCTTGAGATCGTCGGTGCGCACCACGATGGCCAGGTGCGAGAGGCCCCCGATGCGCTTCTCCAGCTCCGCCAGCGCGACGGCGGCGGGCGCGCCCTGGGGCAACAGCTCGCGCAGATCCGTCCGCAGGTCGCCGTAGAGGTGCGCCGCGCCCGGGATGGACGCGACCAACGCCAGCGTCCCGAGGAGCGTGAGCAACACCGGGCGTCGCAGGGAGAACGCGGCCCACCATTGCCAGAACCGCGCGATCGGGGAAAGCTGCTCCATCCGGGTCCCTACGCCGCTCCCTGCCGGCGCGCGACGGCCTCGATGGCCTCACGCAGGAGCGACAGCCCACTCAAAGCCGTGTCCCGGTCGATGGTCAAGGCCGGCTGCAGCCGGATCGCGTGCGTGTAGCTCATCGCCAGAAGGCCCCGGCGCAGTCCGTCCTGGAAGATCTCGTCGCAGATCTTCTTCGGCAGCGGCTCCTTGGTCTGGCGGTCGGCCACCAGCTCCACCCCGAGGAAGAGCCCTTCGCCCCGAACGTCCCCCACCCAGCGCAGCCGATCCGGCCAGGTGCGCAGCTCGTCGAGCATCGCCTTCCCTACCTCGCGGACGTTGCCCAGGACATTCTCGTTGTGGAGGATGCGGATGCTGGCGAGCGCGGCTGCGGAGGCCAGCGGGTTGCCCCCGTAGGATGAAGACGACCCGCTCGGGTTGGCCCAGGGCTTCGCCTGCGCGATCTCTCCCTTGGCCACGATCCCGCTGATGGGAAACCCGGCGCCGAACGCCTTGCCGATGGTGATGATGTCCGGCGTCACGCCGCTCCGTTCGCAGGCAAACCACCGGCCGGTACGGCCGAATCCGGTGATCATTTCGTCCGAGATGAAGACCGCGCCGTACTCTTTGGCCAGCTCCTGCGCGCGCACCATGAATTCGGGCGGAGGAATCACGTTGCCCGCGGTGCCCTGCAGGGGCTCCAGGATCACGGCGGCCACGCTGCCGGTCGACTGTTGCCGGAGCTGCTCCCGCGCCAGGTCCGCGCAGGCGATCCCGCAGCTCGGGTACTTCAGCTTCAGCGGGCAGCGGTAGCAGTTCGCGAACGGCAGCACGTGGCCGGGAGGCAGGGGCCCGTACGTCTTCGCATTACCCGCGCCGTTCACCGAAAGCGCCCGGGCGGTCTTGCCGTGGAAGCCGCCCCAGTAGCCGACTACTTCCTGGTGGCCGGTGTGGTTCATCGCCAGCCGGAACGCGCTCTCCACCGCCTCGGCGCCGCTGGAGTAGAGCTGGACCTTGTCCACGCCCTTGGGCGTGACCTTGGCGACCTCCTCGATCAGCTCCGCGCGCGGGGCGCTGGTGAAGGACCCGACCGTGACCCGGTCGAGCTGCTCATGAAGGGCCTTGGTGTACGCCGGGTGGCGGTGCCCGAGGCTGTTGACGCCGATACCGCCGATCAAGTCGACGTAACGGTTCCCGTCCACGTCCTCGATCACGGAGCCCTCGGCCTGCTCGACCGCGATGCCGGAGCTGAGCGCGAAACCCTGGAGGCCAGGCGCGAGATGGCGCTGCTCGAGCTGGACGAGCTCGCGGGACCTGGGGCCGGGAATTTCCGTCTGGATGTGCGGGGCCTTGAGCGTCATTTCCTCGCCTTCAGAAGCCGGTAGACCACGTTCGATTCCTGACCGGGGACGCCGATGGGCGGGCACGTCTAGCACATCTCCCATCGGGCTGACGAACGCAAAAAACCCGCGAAACCAAAGGTTCCGGACAGAAGCGGAAGTCGGTGCCGCCCGCGGCGGCGGGGCTCAGAACGCCGGTCGATTCGGGGGCTTGTTCGCGTACGAGAATTCGGAGAGCGCCTGGCCCGACCGCACCACCGGCAGTTCTCCTGGCCGCTCGATGCGCAGGTCGTACCGGTTTTCGTACGTGTACGCCATCGGCGCCGCCCAGGTGCTGACCACCAGCCGGGAGAGCGGGCCCATCTCGTCCAGCACGTCCTGCCGGTAGAGCAGTCGCTTCGCGTCGATGCGGACGGTGACGATCTCGCCGTCCGCCCCGCGCGCCTCGGCGAGGACGCGCTGCGGCACGTCGTACTCGAAGTGCCCGCCGGGCTCGTGGCGCGGGGCCTCGAAGGCGATCTTCACGTCCGAGGAGCGCACCTCGGTCTTGCCGTCCCGCGAGGTGTAGAGCCACCCCTGCGGAGGCAGCCGCGTTCCCTCCGGGGGGAAGAGGATGGCAAGGGTCGTGCTTGTGCCCTGGTCGTCGAAGGCCGCCATCCGGTACCAGAGCGAGGCGGTCTTGTAGGCCGGCACGGTGGAGTAGGAGGTGTCGGCATAGCAGTAGCCGTGCACCTGCTGGCGCCCGCTGCCGGCGGTCCAGAGCGTCGCCTCGAACCGGCCGCGCAGCGCGAAGACGGTCTGATCGAACACGGCATGGCCGCTCGCGTCGAACACGACGCGGCCGCCGCCGGGGCGCACGGGCTGGGTCTCGGGCAGAACGGTCGCGTCGACCACCAGCTTGCGGCCGGCGAAATGGACGTGATGGCTGGCGTCGGAACCCAGCGTGAGGCGCGAGGCGCCCATCTCGATGGCGCCTTCGGGCAGGGCGCGCCAATCGCCGCTCTCGAACGCCTGGCTGTCCTCCACGGTCTTGCCGTCCGGCGATACCACCACCGCCCGCACGGCCGCCTTGCCGTGGCCCTCCAGGCCGGCGTTGCTGACCAGGAACTGAACGCGCGTGAAGGAACCGTCCTCGGCGCTGAGCAGGAACGAATATGCCTCCGAATAGAACGCCTCCGACCGCAGCTTCGGGAGGAACGACTTCGCAGTGACGCTGGCGGTGTCCGGGAGCGTGCTGGAGAAGCCGTGGACCTGCTCCTCGGCGAACGGGTTTCCGTAGGAGACGAAGAGCACAGCGATGGCCGCCAGACCCGACGCCACCGCTCCGATCAGCGCCAGCACCGGGTGCGGCTTTCCCGTCTGCTCGCGGAACACGAAGATCCGGTGCAGCGGCAGGTTCCAGCCCAGCGAGACCGCGAGCCCGACCACCGCGGCCGCGACCAGCGGATTCCAGCGCAGGCCCTCGGTGAGCAGGATCACGCCGACGGTGTTCAGCAGGAGCGAGGTGAGCGAGATCGCGGCGTAGCGCGGCACCTCCACCAGCACCGAGTTCTGGCGCGTCTTGAAGGTGTAGACCTTGTTGACGGTGAAGTTGGTTACCGCTCCGAGTGCGGCCCCGAGGGCCCGCGAGGTGCCGGTGTAGATGCCGACGACCTCCACCAGGATCGTGAACGTGCCATAGTCGACCGCGGTCGCAATCGCCGACGCGATCCAGGCGCGCTGAAACCACCCGGTCAGCTCCTCCTCGCGGGCGCCTGCGTTCGGCGACACGGCTCCCTCACGCTTGCGGAGCTGGTTGTGGATGTAGATGAAGCGGCGGATCGCGGTGACGTTCGCCATCACCGCGACCAGCAGCAGCGTGGCGAGCATCAGGTAGAAGGCGGGGCGGACGGTGTCGGGCTCGTAGAAGCGCGCGAAGTAGGGCGACAGCACGCCGGCGGCTCCGATGTAGACGGCGCGCTCGCCGCGATTCATCGATCCCATCCGGGCGTCGATGCCCGAGATCTCGCCCTTGGCGCGCGCGTACGAGACGAGGAGGGCGCCGCCCAGAGAGGTGAGCGCGAGCCAGAAGCCGACCGGATAGCTGCGGTAATACGCTGCGATGCCCGCGAAGGTGGCGATCTCCGCGTAGCGGTCCACGGCGGCGTCGATCAGCTCGCCGGCGTCGGACGCCGTCCCCCGGGTGCGCGCCACCATGCCATCCAACGCGTCGAGCACGGCGCAGGCGATGACCAGCCAGCCCCCGAGCAGGAACCGGCCGGTGGCGAAGGCCGCCGCCCCGGCTACGCTACAGGCGAGCGAGCCCGCCGTCAGCTGGTTGGGCGTGATCCGCAGCCGGACGCAGAGCTTCTCCAGAGGATCGAAGTACCAGTAGCCGGCCTCGATGAAGAACCGGCTGAGGAAGAGGCTGCCGGGCTCCTTGCGCACCCGCTCAGGGACGTAGCGCCCCTTGAGAGCGACGCGCAGCACATACCCGAGCAGGAGGAGGACAGCGATCCCGATGGTCAGCAGCAGAGACAGGCTTCACCTCGCGTTCACACACCCGACACCCGACTCGGCTGCTTCGCGAGCGGACACACGCCTACCCCTTCGTTTGCATCGCCCAAGTACCCTGTTCAAGACAATTTTGCAACGAATGCGACGGTTCGTTACCGGGCCGTGACAATCAATACGATCGGCAGTCCCACACCCAGGCCGCCGATGGAATCCTCGGCCGCCTCGTCTTTCAGCGCCAGGGTGGCCTCCGGGCCCCCGTCGAGGTTCAACGCGTCCACCGCGCCCACCTGCTCCGCCAGCCACCGCGCGACCTCGCGGCGGACCGCCGGCCATTGCGAGGCGAAGAGCAGGACCTTGCCGTCCTTGAGCTGCGCCACGGCGGCGGTGCGCGACGACTCCGCGCAGTAGTGAGGACCCGCGCAACCCGCGGCGCCGGCGCGAACCAGCGCCGGGAAGCTCTTCATCGCCTCGTTCCACTCCTCCGGACGGAAGTCCCCCGGGGCCAGGAAGCGGGGAACGAGGGGCTGCCGCGGCTCGCGGCTCACCGGACCGGCGGCAGGCTCCTCACGGGCCACCGACGCGAAGTAGAGCGCGTCCTGTCTCTGGCACCCCGCGCCCTTCACCCGCTTGCCGTCCGCCACCAGCTCGCAGGTCGGCCGCACGTCGGCGCCGTCCCGCGAGTAGAACGAGCCGTTGACGATGACCAGCGCCGAAGGGTAGCGCCTTCGCCACTCGCCGATGGTGGGGCGCGAGGGGTCGTAGCGCACGAGGAAGCGCGCCTTTGCCGGATCGATCAGCACCACCCGCGCGGCCCAGGCTGCATCGCCGCCCAGCTCGGCGGCGGGGGCCGTGTCCACACCCGGAGCCACACGTCTCCAAGGCGCGGTCAGGGAGAGCGCCGCCAGAGCGACCAGCGGCTTGATCACGGGCGCTTCCGCCTCCGGCGCGCCTGGCGCCGCTCGGCCGGGAACATCTCCGGGCCGGCGACCAGCGGCTGCTCCACGGCTGAGATGCCGCGCCGGGCCTGCGCCATCAGCCTCTCCTGGCTGCGCACCGGCGTCGCGGGCGTGCCGTACGAGCCAGGCTGGATGCGCTCGTAGTGGCCGTCCGCATGGAGGAAGCGCGCCTTCACGTTGTCGAGGAGCTGGGTCCCGAGGACCTCATCGGCGATCCGGTCCTTGAGGCTCGCGTCCTCGACCGGGAAGGCGACCTCGACCCGCCGGATGAAGTTCCGGGGCATCCAGTCCGCCGAGCTCAGCCAGATGTCGCGCTTGCCGCCGGCTTCGAAGAACCAGATCCGCGCGTGCTCGAGGAAACGGTCGACGATGCTGATCACGCGGATGCGCTCGGAGATCCCCGGGACACCGGGCCGCAGGCAGCAGATGCCGCGCACGATCAGGTCGATCTGCACCCCGGCCTGCGAGGCCCGGTACAGCGCCTTGATCACCTCGCGGTCGGCCAGCGAGTTCATCTTGGCCACGATCCGGCCGCGGCCGGTCCGCCGGGCCAGCTCCGCCTCGCGGTCGATCATCTCGATCACCGAGACCTTGAGCCCGAGTGGGGCGACCTTGAACTTCTTCCACTGCGTCGGACGCGAGTAGCCGGTGAGCAGGTTGAAGAGGCTGGTCGCGTCGGCACCGAAATCGTCGCGGGTGGTGAAGAGCGAGAGATCCGTGTAGAGGCGGGCGGTGCTCAGGTTGTAGTTGCCCGTGCCGAGGTGGACGTAGCGGCGCAGGCCGCCGGCCTCGCGCCGGACGATCAGCGTGACCTTCGAGTGCGTCTTGTACCCGATCAGCCCGTACACCACGTGCACTCCGGCCTGCTCCAGCGCGCGCGCCCAGAGGATGTTCGCCTCCTCGTCCATCCGCGCCTTCAGCTCGACCAGCGCGGTGACCTGCTTGCCGTTCTCGGCCGCGCGCTGCAGCGCGCGCACCACCGGCGAGTCCTTGCCGGTGCGGTAGAGCGTCATCTTGATCGCCAGCACCGCCGGATCGTCGGTGGCGGCCTCGATGAAGCTGACCACCGGGTCGAACGACTCGTAGGGGTGGTGGAGCAGGACGTCCTTCTCGCGGATCAGCCGGAAGAAGTCGCGCTCGCCGTCGCCGATGGCCGGCGGGTTCACCGGCGTGAAGGGCTCGTCGTGCAGCTCCTTCTGCTCGATGCGCCCGAGCAGCGGCAAGAGGTCGGGGATGTTGAGCGGGCCGTCGATCCGGTACACATCCGAGGGACCCAGCTTGAGCGCGCGCACCAGGTAGTCGGAGAGGTGCTGCTCGGCCTGGGCCGCGATCTCCAGCCGGACGGCGCTGCCGCGGTCGCGCCGCCGCACCTCGCGCTCGATGGTGACGAGCAGGTCCTCCGCCTCCTCCTCGTCGATGGTCAGGTCCCAGTTGCGGGTGACGCGGAACGCCCAGCAGCCCTCGATCGGCATGCCTGGGAAGAGCTGCGCGACGTGCCGCGAGATGATGTCCTCGAGCAGCACGTACGTCCGGCGCCCGCCGTCGGGCACCTCCACCAGGCGGGGCAGCACGGTGGGGACCGGGACCACCCCGTAGCGAAAGCGGGTACCCGGCGCGCCGGGAGCGAATCGGACCGCCAGGTTCAGCGACTTGTTGCGCAGGTGCGGAAAGGGATGCCCGGGATCCAGCGCGATCGGCGTCAGCACCGGGAAGACCTCGCGGGCGAAGTACTCTACGAGGAAGCGATCGGCGTCCGCGGAGAGCCGGGCGGGAGACAGCATGCAGACGCAGGCGCGGTCCAGGTTCGGGAGCACGTCGTCGCGCAACGCGGCGTACTGGCGCGCAACCATTTCGTGAGTGCGCGATGCGATCGCGGCGAGCTGATCGCCGGGGCTCATCGCGTCCGGGCCGCTCTCCTCGACGTGGCCGACGAGCTGTTGCTTGAGACCCGCGACCCGGATCATGAAGAACTCGTCCAGGTTGGAGCTGGCGATGGCCAGGAACTTGAGCCGCTCGAGCGCGGGGACGGTCGGGTCGAGACCCTCGTCCAGCACGCGTTCGTTGAAGGACAGCCAGGAGAGTTCGCGGTTGATGAAAAGCTTGGCGTCGTTGAGGTTGGGAGCGGAGGCGGGCGCCGGGACGACCGTGAGTGGCGCGGGCTGTGACGCCGCGGATGCGCTCGGGGGCGCGAGCGCCGCGGGGCCTGGGGCAATGCCTTCCATGGAGTATGAGACTGTACTCGGCGAGTGGCTCCTTGACAATCCGACGCGTTGCGTTACAAACTCCGCCGTAACGCGACGCGACAGACGCGGAGGACATGTGACCGAATTCCAGACGAAGATCCAGGAAGCGTTCCAGCAAGCGCAGGCCAAGGCCACCACTCGGATGAAGGAGCTCGAGCAAGAGGCCCGAAAGGTGCTGGAAACGCTGGGCGATCGGGCCCAGGCCGAGCTGAAGGTCTTCCTCGAGTTCGCGCAGAAGGGCTCGCGTGAGCAGATGCTGGTCCTCGGGATCGAGTTGGAGAAGCTTGGCAAGCGGCTGCAGGAGCTCGCGGCCAAGCGCGTGCCGAAGGAACCGCCCACGACTCCGTCGCAGCCGAATTAAGGCTCCCGCAACAACTTGGGGACACGAATCGCCGCTCCGCGGCCCATCATGTCCCCTACTCGTGCCGCCGGACGGCGATTCGAGTCCTCCTGCGTTGTAGATCCATTACCGTGTAGCAGTAATTTTTGCGTACATTTCCTTGCTCCGGCGCCTTGTGGGCCAGAGCAGCCGGTTGTTAGCCTCGTAGCCCGGGCGGTTCTGCCGGGAGTCACCGGCCGGGAGGGGCATGACCGCAAGAGGCACACGGATCGCCGTGGTCTCGGTGTGCGTGAGCCTGGCGGTGGCGGGCACGCTCGCCGTGCTGCTGCGCTTGCCTCCGACACCCCTGAGAACCCCAGGCTCGGCGGCGGCTCCCGGCGCACCGGTGGTAAGCCAGGCGGAGCTCGAGGTCCTGTTGGGCCGCGTGGCGAGGTCGCTCGAGCCGGGCCTGCGGTCCAAGCTGGCCGAGGCGGTGCTGAGCGAGTCGGGGCGCGCTGGGTACGACCCGCTCTTCATCCTGGGCCTTGTGTCGGTCGAGAGCAGCTTCCGCACACACGTCTCCAGCGAGCGCGGGGCGTATGGCCTGATGCAGCTGCAGCCGTCCACCTTTGCCTGGATCGCCGGGCGCGAGCCGGACATCGGAGATGGCGCCGCGGTCAGCGAGGACCCGGTGATCGACGTACGGCTCGCGGTCCGCTACTTCCACTGGCTGGAGAAGCGGTTCCCGCGGCGCGACGAAGCGCTGATGGCCTACAACGCGGGCCCCACCCGGATGCGCCGCTACAAGCGGGTCGGGATTCCTCGCACCGTGCGCGCGTATCCGCGCAAGGTCATGCGCGAATACCAGCGGTTCTCCAAGATGCTGGGCTCCCGGCAGGATCCTCGCGAGGTGATCCTGGCTCGGGCAGACTGAGAGCCGTGAGCCTGGTCGCCGCCGTCCTTCTGGCCATCGCTCCCGCCCCGATCGTCGAAGGCAGGGTCGGTGAGCCGTCGGGGGCGGGCGCTGCCTACGCCCAGGTGACTCTCGCGCAAGGAGCGCGGACGCAGGTGGTGCGGACGAGTGCGGACGGACGGTTCCGCTTCCGCGCCTTCGAGGGCGACGGCACGGTGACCGTCCGGCTTCCGCAAGGGTGGACGGCGGCTGGACCGCTGTCCCGGCCGGTGGGCCCCGCCTTTCGCGGGGACGTGCTCCAGACCGACTTTCCGGCCTGGCCGCGGCGGGTCGTGCGCGGGCGGCTCCTGGTCGAGGGAACGCCGTTGCCGCACGTGCAGGTCCGCGCCGCGCAGGCTTCCGTCGATACGGACAACCAGGGGATGTTCGTGCTCGAAGGGCTTCCCGCCGGCATCGTGGAGGTGAGCGTCCTTGCGCCTCCGCTCTCCGGCAAGCTCGACCTGCCGAGGGGTCCGGCCGACCTGTCGCGCGATGTGGGCCTGTCGGTGCCCTCCTTCTCCTCGCTGCGGCTCGAGCGGTTGCCGCAGGAGACGCTGTCGCGGCCTGCCGCGGACTGGCTCGAGGCGAAGCCGCTGAACCGGACCGAGGTCGCACGCCTGGAGCGGCTGGCGGCGCTGGTCGTGCTCGATCCGGCCTTCCGGCTCGCGATGGTCTCGCCGCGCAGGGACGTCTCGCACGGAGCGCGGGCCGCGGCCGTATTGCAGCGCTACCTGACCGGCCCCGCGCTGGTCCCCCGCGATCGCGTGGTCTTCGCGGTCGCAGAATTCGCGAGGCCCGGCCGCCTGGAGCTAATCTTGACGCGCTTTCGGGAGTCTCGTTGACCGCATCGGTCGCATCGTTTCTGACGAAGGCGCAGAAGAAGGGCTCGGAGCTGCCGGGACCGCTCTCCGGGGCCCTCCTCCTCGCCGCGATCCGCCTTTCGGAGGCCAAGGCGCAGGCCGTGCGGCCGTACCAACTGCTGGTGGACGACGACGGCAACCTCGACCTGCTCAGCGGAGAGCCCCCGACCGGCGACGCCTATGCGGCGCCGGAGCTGCGCAACGGCGCGGTCCTCCCGGACGACCCGCGGGTGCTCGTCTACGCCGCAGGGGCCTTGGGGTACGAGCTGGCCACCCTCGCTTCGCCGCCGGGCGGCGAGGCGGTCGGGGAAGAGCTGCAAGGACCGCTGGCGAAGATCATCCGGCGGGCGATGGCCGAGCGGCAGAAGCGGTTCCGCAACCTCACGGAGATGTTGCGCGCCATCGAGGCCGTCCAGGGTCGGACCTCGAAGGACGAGGAGCGGCTGATCCTCTCGGCCGTCGCAGCCAGCACGCCGCTACCTCCGGCGCAGAAGCTCGCGAAGATCGAGCTGGGAAAGGCGGTGGGTACGGAGCCGGGACAGCCCCCCGCTCCCGAACCGGCGCCGCCAGCCAGCTCTCCGGTGTTCACCGAGCTCACCGGGCCCATGGAGCCGCAACTTCCGCGCGGGGAGAAGATGGCGGCGGCTCCGCCCGAGCCTCTGCAGCAGCCTCCCGATCTCGCGCCCTTGCAGGCGGAAATCGACGGCGAGAGGCGTGCGCGCGTCGATCTGTCGGCGGCCGTCCACGCGCAGATCCAGGAGCTGGCGCACTACGGGACGCGGCTGGCGCTGATGGAGGAGCAGGTCCGCGGCTCGGTCGCGGCGGCGCCACTTTCGGCGGCGGCTGCCCTGCTGCGCGACGTGAACCACCTGCTGGAGCAGCGGCGATTCGGGGAGGCGGAGCGCCTGCTGCGCGATCCGATCGTGCAGGACAACGCGCCCCTGCAGCTGCGACTCGGGCAGGCGTTGTCCTCCTTGAGCAACGCCAGCGGTTCCGCGCTGGCGCGGGCGCTGGCGGCCTTCGAGCGGGCGAGCACGCTCGATCCGTCCTGGGCGCAGCCGAGGGTAGAGCTCGCCGCGCTCTCGCTTCGGCTCGGGAAGAGGGCGGAAGCGGTGGCGCACTGGAAGGAAGCCCTGCGCCTCGATCCGGGCAGTCCGCAGGCGCTCGCCGCGCTATCCGTCCCGCGCCGCAGTCCCGTCGGCTACGCCCTGGCCGGCGCGGGCGGCGCGATCGCCACCGCGTTCCTCGTCGTCCTGCTGCGTCCCGTGCCGCCGCCAGCAGCAGCTCCGGCTCCGGCGGTCGTGGCTGCGGCGGTGGCACCGGCGCCGGCTTCCAGGCCTGCGCCTCCGCCGCCCCCAACTCCCACATCCGCTGCCGAGGCAGCGCCGAAGGCTTCCGCCCCAGCGGCAGCGGCGCAGCCATTGAAGCTGCCGGTCCCCGAGCTGAAGCTGACGGCGAGCCCCGAGGTGCAAGCGGCCAGACCTCCGCGCTCCGAAACCAGGGAGAACCGGGAGAGCAAGGAAAGCAGGGAGAGCAAGCCGCGCCCGAAGAAGGTCGCCTCCTCCGGGGGACGGGGGGCCGCCGAGGCCGAAACCGCCAGGGGCGACAAAGCCTTGCGTGCCTTCGATACCAAGGCTGCCGAGGCCGCGTTCTCCTCGGCCCTGAAGCTGGACCCCATGCTGCCCGCGGCCCACCGCGGGATGGGGATGGTGTACGTACTTCTCGGGAAGAATGCGGAGGCGAAGGCCTCGTACGCGCGATATCTTGAGCTGGCGCCGGACGCTCCGGATCGGGACCAGATCGCGCGCCTGTTGTCCCGCTAGCCGCGGCGGCCGAAGGACACTGAGCGCCTACGCCGGAGCCCGCTTGGTGCCGCGGTCCGGCGACCGACCATGGTTCGGTTAGACTGGGCGTTCCCATGAACGTTTACACCTTCCGGATTCCGCAGCCCGAGGCCCGACGCATCGAGGTGGAGCTGCAGGTCGAAGCTCGCGGCGCGGAAGCGCTGGACGTCCGACTGCCGGTGTGGACTCCGGGCAGTTACCTGGTCCGCGAGCACCAGCGGCACGTCGACGGACTCCGCGCGCAGGCAGAAGGGCGCGAGCTGGCGGTGGAGAAGGTGGACAAGCAGACCTGGCGCGTGCGCCCCCAGGGGGCGCGTCAGGTGCGGGTCTCCTACCGGTTGCACTGCTTCGAGCTGACCGTGCGCACCAACCACGTGGACTCGACGCACGCGTTCCTGAACCCGAGCGCGGCGGCCGTCTACGTGGTCGGCCGGGAGCAGGAGGCGTGCTCGGTCCGCGTCCAGACGCCTCCTGGATGGCGCACCTGGGCGGCGCTGCCGTTCGAGGACGGCGCGTACAAGGCCCAGGACTACGACGAGCTGGCCGACAGCCCGTTCGAGTGCGGACCGGAGAGCTCGCACGCGTCGCAGGTGTTCAACGCGCACGGCGTGCAGCACGAGCTGGTCGTCTGGGGAAAGGGAGACATCGATCTGCGCCGCGCGATCGCCGACGTGGCGAAGATCATCGACGCCGAGGCCGCGATCTTCGGCGGGCTGCCCTACCAGGATCGCTATCTCTTCATCCTGCACCTCAACGACAAGGGCCGCGGCGGCCTCGAGCACAGAAGGAGCTGCGCGCTGATCGTGCCGCGCTTCTCCTTCGGACAGAGAAGCGCCTACGAGGACTTCCTGCTGCTGGTCGCGCACGAGTTCTTCCATCTCTGGAACGTGAAGCGGCTGCGGCCGGCCGCGTTCACGCCCTACGACTGGACCCGCGAGAACCACACCCGCCTGCTCTGGGCGATGGAAGGGCTCACCTCCGCGTACGAGGTGCTGGCCCTGCGCCGCGCGGGGCTGGTCACGCCCCAGCGCTTCCTGGAGATCTGGGCGGAGCGGATCACGCAGCTCCTGCGCACGCCGGGGCGGCTGCGCGTCACGCTCGCGCAGGCCTCGTACGACGCCTGGATCAAGCATTACCGGCCCGACGAGAGCACGGCCAACACGACCGTCTCGTACTACCTGAAGGGCAGCATCGTCGGCTTTCTGCTCGACCTGGAGCTGCGCCGGCGCAGCCGGGGGCTGCGGACGCTCGACAACCTCGTGCAGATGCTCTTCGAGCGGCACGGCCTCCCTCCCGGTTTGCCGGAGGACGGCGTGGAGAGGGCGGCCATCGAGATGATCGGCGATCGATCGCTCCACGAGTGGTTCCAGCGCGCGATCGACTCGACCCAGGAGCTGCAGGTCGACGAGGCGCTGGCCGGCGTGGGGCTGAAGGCGGTGATCGCGCCCGCCAAGTCCGGCGAAGACAAGGGCGGGGCGACCCACGATCAGGACGGCGCGCCCGACGCGGAGACGCGCTCGCGCGGCTGGCTGGGGGTGAGCCTCAAGGAAAAGGGCGGCAGCCTCGAGGTCTCCTCCGTCGCGGAAGGATCGCCAGCCCAGCAGGCGGGGCTGGCGGGCGGGGACGAGATCGTCGCGGCCGATGGTTTCCGCAGCGATCTCAAGCAGCGGCTCGGACGCGCGCAGCCCGGTCAGGCGATGCGGCTCTCGCTCTTCCGCATGGACGAGCTGCTCGAGCTGCCCGTCCAGCTCGTCGCCGCGCCCCGCGATACGGTCACCTTCGTGCCGGATCCGGATGCCACGGCAGAGCAGGTGGCGGCGCGCGAGAGGTGGCTCGGCGCCCGCTGGCCCGAGGAGTGATTGCGCTCCGGCCCTCTCAACGGTAGACAGCGCCCGTGCGCGTGACGGAGATTTTCCACAGCATCCAGGGCGAATCCACGCTGGCGGGCGAACCCACCGTCTTCGTGCGCTTCACCGGCTGCGACCTGCGCTGCCAGTATTGCGACACCGAGTACGCGTTCTACGGCGGCAAGCAGATGACCCGGCAGGAGATCCTCGACGAGGTGGCGAAGTACCCGGCCCGGTTCGTCTGCCTGACCGGGGGCGAGCCGACGCTCCAGAAGGAGCTCCCGCAGCTCGCCCAGGAGCTTCTGGACCGCGGCTACCAGGTCTCGCTGGAGACGCACGGGCAGCGGCCGCTCGGGGCGATCCCGCGCGACGTGCGCAAGATCGTGGATCTAAAAACGCCCGGTTCCCTGGAGCCGCACACGGATTTCCGCGCCTTCCGCGAGCTCTCGCCGGGCGACGAGGTCAAGGTGGTGGTCTGCTCCCGCGACGATTTCCAGTGGGCACTGGGCAAGCTCGACGAGCTGCAGCTCTGGGGCAGGGTTCCGGTGCTCTTCTCGCCCTCGTACGGGCAGGTCGCGCCGCAGGACCTGGCGGCCTGGGTGCTGGAGAGCGGGAAGCCCGCCCGCCTGCAGCTCCAGCTCCACAAGCTGATCTGGGGCGAGCGGAGGGGTGTCTAGCCCATGCGCAGGCCCTGCTACGTGGTGGACGCGTTTTCCGCGCAGCCGCTCGCCGGCAACCCGGCCGGCGTGCTGCTCGACGGAGCGGAGTTGGACGCCTCCGCGATGCAGCGGATCGCCAGCGAGCTCAAGCACAGCGAGACGGCGTTTCCGCTGCCGGCGCGGGAGCCGGGCGCAGCGCTGCACCTGCGCTGGTTCACGCCCGAAGCGGAGGTGGCGTTCTGCGGCCACGCGACGCTCGCCACCTTCCATGTGCTGGTGGAGGAAGCGCGGCGCATCCACGTGCCCGAGTCGGGCGTGACGCGCACCGCGTTCACCTGCAAGAGCGGCCTCCTCAACGTCGAGCTGTCGCGGGTCGGCGGGAAGCTGCGCACCTTGATCGAGACTCCAGCCAGCCGCTTTGCGCCGCTGCAGATGCCCGCCGGGGTGCTCGCCGCGCTGGGCCTCGTGCCGGAGGCGCTGGACCCGCGCATTCCGCCGCAGAAGAGCGCGATCCTGGAAGGCAACCTCTACCTGGCCCTTCGCGACCGCGACGCGCTGGCGCGTTGCCGGCCGGAGGCGGCCGCTCTCGAGCAGCACGGCAAGCAGCTCGGGGTCGCGGGCTTCGTGGTCTACACGCTCGCGCCGAAGGACGGCATCGACGCCGCCGTCCGCTGCTTCTTTCCGGGTTACGGGATCCTCGAGGACCCGGTGACGGGCAGCGCGGCGGGACAGCTCGGGGCGCTGATCCAGACGATGCTGCCGGAGCCGATGCCGCGCCGGCTGGTCTTCACCCAGGGCGACGAGATGGGCCGCCCGGGCCGCGTCGAGGTGGAAGTCAGGCCGGACCAGGGGCCGGGGAGGGTGCGCGGCTTCATCGGAGGGAACGCAGTGACCATCCTGCGTGGGGAGCTGGAGCTGTGAAATCGCGACGCGTACGCGTACCGAAGACCGAGGCCCCGTTGCGCCGGAGCTTGCCCGCGCTGCGCGACGTGCAGAGCGAGCGGGACGATCGCCGCCTCGCGCTGGATCGCGCCGGCGTGAAGGGGCTGCGCTATCCGATCTGCGTGCTCGACCGGGCCCGGGGCTTGCAGCACACCATCGCCGAGATCGACATGAGCGTCTCGGTGCCTCCCAAGCGCAAGGGCGCGCACATGAGCCGCTTCGTCGAGCTGCTCAACCGGCACCGGCGGGAGATCGACATCCGCAAGTTCCGCACGCTCTGCTCCGAGCTGCGCGAGGACCAGGACGCCGACGCCGCGCGCGTGGAGGTGAAGTTCCCCTACTTCATCGAGAAGAAGGCCCCGGTGACCGGAGCAGTGGGCCTGGTCGACTACTTCTGCACCTTCGGGGCGAGCGTCACGCGCGACGACCATGACCTCTGGGTGGCGCTCCAAGTCCCGGTCACCACGCTCTGCCCCTGCAGCAAGGCGATCAGCCGGAACGGGGCGCACAACCAGCGCAGCCTGGTGTCGGTGAAGGTGTGGTTCGAACGCTTCTTCTGGATCGAGGACCTGATCGCGCTGATCGAGGAGTCGGCGAGCTGCGACCTGTACGCGCTGCTCAAGCGCCCCGACGAGAAGTACGTGACCGAGCGCGCCTGGGAGCGGCCCCGATTCGTGGAGGACCTGGTCCGCGAGGTGGGGACCCGGCTGAGGCGGGATCCGAACTTCACGCGATGGGAGGTGGAGGCGGAGAGCTTCGAGTCCATCCACGCCCACAGCGCCTACGCCACGCTGAAACATTCTTGACCCCACGCGGGGTTACGGTGGACGCTCCGGGGCATGGGGACACTCCTGCTGCTCGCCTCGGTGTATTTGAACGGGGTCAACGTCGACGGACTGCGCTCGCAGAAGTTCGAGAAGTGCAAGACCG
Source organism: Myxococcales bacterium (assembly GCA_035635635.1). Taxonomy (GTDB): domain Bacteria; phylum Myxococcota; class Myxococcia; order Myxococcales; family 40CM-4-68-19; genus 40CM-4-68-19. Next base: position 33,435 of record DASQAS010000251.1, read on the forward strand.
TGCGCATCGACGACCGCGGGGACGTGTACCTGGAGTGCCCCGGGTACCAGGTACAGCAGCAGGCCACGCCGGCGCTGGCGCCCGCGCCCCTGGTTCCTTCGGCCCTGGCCGCAGCGATGACGAAGCGGTACTGGCTGGTGACGGAGGAGAAGGACGGCGCGCTGGCGCAATACGAGGTGGATGTGTTCGTGAACTCGAAGTTCATCCGCAAGATCCGGGCAGGGGAGCCGCAGGTGGTGCTGGAGATCACGCGGTACCTGCATCCCGGCACGAACAAGCTCCTGATCGCGGCCACCAAGCGCGCCGACGGCGGGCGCAAGAGCGTCTCGCCGGCGAGCTACGTCAAACTGGTGGTGGGCGAGGGCAACGAGGGGGGAAACACGGTGACCATCGACAATCCGCTGATCGAGTCGAAGCGCACGGCGGCCGAGACCGACAACGTGAACGAAGAGTTCACCATCCAGGGCCGCTGAATGCTCCAGGAAGATCCCAAGCGCACGCACCTGCCTGCCGACGCCTCGCGCGTCGCGGGCCTCTACCTCTCGACGAACCAGCCGGTGGTGCAGCCCATCGGGCGCACCGCACAGATGGCGCAGGCGGCGGTGGTCGCGGTCCGCGACGGCGCGGTCTACCGCGTTCTGGTCGCGCTGACGCTCGGGGAGAGCGGAGAGAACGTGATCTACGCGGGCGGGCCGGTGCAGCAGCGCGACGTGCAGCAGTCGGTGGAGGAGGCGCTCAACTTCGCCGAGAGCATGGGCTTCATCCTCGACGGGACGGGATGGGCGAACCTCGACGACGCGCACAAGGCGGAGCTGATCGAGCGCACCCCGGCGTTCTGGCCGCCGGCCGACGTCGAGGAGGTCCTGCCGCAGGAGGAAGAGAAGCCGAAGGTCAGGACGCCGACGGAGGCGGTGGCGCGCCTGTTCGCCGCGTTCTGTTTCCTGCTGATGGTCTCCTGCTCGGGTTTGTCGGCCGAGCAGCGCGCCCAGGGCGCGGAGATCCACCAGCAGCTCGGCGACAACTTGCTGGCGCAGGGCGACGCGCAGGGCGCGATCAGGGAGTACCTGCAGTCGCTGGAGTTCGAGGAGACGCCCGAGGCGCGCAACGGGCTGGGGCTCATCTATTGGTACTCGCTCGGGCGCACGGACGACGGCATGAAGGAGTTCAAGCGCGCGCTGGAGATGCGGCCGGACTACTCGGACGCGATGACCAACCTGGGGGCGCTCTACATCTCGAGGAACCGGTTCGCGGACGCGATTCCCCTGCTGGACAAGGCGGCGCGGGATCCGCTCTACAAGACCCGGACGGTGGCGCAGAGCAATCTCGGGTGGGCTCTGTACAAGTCGGGGCAGGTGGAGAAAGGGGTCGGCGAGATCCGCGGCGCGCTGACGGTGGCGCCCAGGTACTGCCTCGGCTGGCGGCAGCTCGGGACGATCTACTCGGAGCAGGGGAAGCTGGACGAGGCCGGCAAGGCGTTCGCGCGGTACGCGGAGGAGTGCCCGGAGACGTTCGACGCCCATCTCTTGCTCGGGAAGGTGCTGGCGCGGCAGCAGCGCGCGAAGGAAGCGCGGCTGGAGTTCGAGCGCTGCGCGGTGGCCAAGCAGGAGAAGGACAAGCCGGTGGCGTCGGAGTGCGCGAGGTATCTGAAGGAGCTGGGCGCGATTACTCCCAACTAGGCGCTGCCGCCGGAGGCGACACTGCGCCTTTTTCTGCCTGTTCCCGCGAAGGCGGGAATACGCTTGACCACGCGACGCACTCAAGGAGCTCTCGGGACGGCCCTGACACGCGGCTGGGCGGATGTTACAGTCTGCGC
>DASQAS010000252.1:0-2084 GCA_035635635.1 Myxococcales bacterium
GTGGCGGTGCCGGTGGTGCTCGCGCAGGTGCTCCCGCGGTTCGTCGAAAGGTACCCGAAGGTGGAGGTCGAGGTCCGCGTCGAAGATCGGCTGATCGACATCGTCGCCGAGGGACTCGACGCCGGCATCCGCCTCACCGAATCGATCGAGCGGGACATGGTGCAGATCCGGCTTTCCGGCCCCGCCCGCTTCGTGGTGGCGGCCGCTCCGTCGTATCTCGCCCGCCGTGGCACGCCGCAGAAGCCGGCGGACCTGCTCCAGCACGACTGCATCTGCATCCGATCGAGCTCGACCGGCGGCCGCTACGCGTGGGAGCTCGAGCGCGGGAAGAAGGAGTGGCGCGTCCCGGTGCAGGGACCGGTGGTCACCGACCACGTCGGGCTCAGGCAGATGCTCGCCGAGGCGGGAGTCGGCCTGATCTACGCGTTCGAGCCCACGATCGCGGATTCCTTGCGGGGCGGGAGGCTGCGGCTCGTGCTGGAAGCATACGCGCCTCTCGTGCAGGGGTTGTTCCTGTACTTCCCGAGCCGGGCCCAGGTGTCACCGGCGCTCCGGGCGTTCGTCGGGGTGGCGCGCGACCTGGTGGGAAGGTCGAGGTCGCGGGCGCACTGAGATCAGCGCGCGTTGCGGCGGGCGACCCAGTAGGTCGCGCCCTGCGGCCCGTATTCCTCGGAGTGGGGCGTGCCGCTGCGGATGTAGAACGTGTCGCCCGGGCGGAGGTGTCGCGTCTCGCCGCCGCAGGTCAGCCACATCTCGCCCTCGGTCACCAGCGCGTCTGCGTCGAAGTCGTGCGCGTGCGTCTCGACGATCTGACTCGCCACCCAGCGTCGCTCGACCACTTCGTCGGCGCCGGCCTCGAGGGCCTTGGCGCGAAAGCTCTCGAACGACCCCACCGCCGCTGTGGACTTCCCGATCATGCTCCAGATTTTGCGCAAGGCGGAGCCGGTGGCAAGTGATTCGCGCATTTCATCCGTCCAGCACTCTGGCAGACTGTCGCCGTGAAAATCGGCTGGGAAGAGGTTCGGGCGCTCCGGCTGGCCCGGCACCAGCTCCACGAGCGGGCGCCGCGCGGCAGCGAGCTGCGCGTGGCCAGCCAGATCTGCGGCCTGCACGCGCAGCTCCTCTCCAGCGCCGCGCTCTCCCTCTGGGCGCGCGTCGAAGGCGCGACGCTGGAAGGGCTGCGGCGCGCTCTCTGGCAGAAGCGCACGCTGGTGAAGAGCTGGGCGATGCGGGGCACGCTGCACTTGTTGCCCGCGCGGGATCTGCCGGTCTATCTCGGCGCTCTCTCCACGTACCGGTACTACCTCACGCAGGGCTGGGTGAAATACTTCGGCATCACGCGCGAGGAGATCGAGCTGGTGATCGCTGCCGTGGGCGAGGCGCTGCGCGGCCGCGTCCTCACCCGGGCCCAACTCGCCGATGCCGTGGTCGAGCGCACCGGGACGAAGAAGCTCGGCGCGGTTCTCCTCCTGGGATGGGGAGTGTTGCTCAAGCCCTGCGCCTACCGCGGGCAGCTCTGCTTCGCCGAGGGCGAAGGGGCGCGGGTGCGCTTCACGCATCCCGGCGCGGTGCGGCAGCTCGAGCCGGAGCGCGCGCTCGCCGAGTTGGCCCGGCGCTATCTCAGGGCGTACGGACCCGCGACCCCCGACGACTTCGCGAAGTGGTGGCACGCCGCGCGCCGCACAGCGCGGCGCCTCTTTGAATCGCTCGACGTCGAGGCGGTGGACCTCGCGGGCACGCGCGCCTTCCTGCTCGCTGCCGACGCGCGATCTCCCCCGGCCGCGCGCTCGGTGCGCCTCTTGCCGGCCTTCGATCCATACATCATCGGGGCGCCCCGCTCCGGGGGACTCTTCCCCGCCGCGCACAAGGCGCGCATCTTCCGGCCCCAGGGCTGGATCTCGCCCGTCCTCCTCGCCGACGGACACGCCGAGGGAATCTGGCGCCACGAGCGGAAGAACGGGCGGCTCGAGGTGCGCATCGAGCCGTTCGCGGCTCTTTCGCGGCGCGTGCGGGCCGAGGCGAGCGACGAGGCCGAGCGGCTGGCCCTGTTTCTCGAGGCGCGCCTCGAGAAGCTCGCCTTCGCG